>JAZKZC010000129.1:0-16749 GCA_045612465.1 Eubacteriales bacterium | reverse complement strand
TCAACACCCTCGTAGTGACCGCAGAGGATAACGAGATTTTCATATTCCGCAAGTTCTTTTACCTTCGCGTGGTCAAGCGTTTTTCCGCCGGGCGACATATATATAACACGTCTTTTTTCGTTTTCTCTGTCCTTGGTTATTGCCTCAAAGCAGTTGTATATCGGAGGCGCTGCCATCAGCATTCCCATTCCTCCGCCGTACGGTGTGTCGTCAACACGTCTGTGCTTGTCCTCGGAATAATCCCTGATGTTGTGGAAATTTATTTCAACGGCTCCCGCGGCGCGCGCTCTGCCGATAATGCTTTCGGAGAGAAAAGCGTTCATCGCATCGGGAAAAAGTGTCATTATATCTATTCTCATTTTTTATACCCGTCAATCAATGAGTCCGTCGATGACTTTTATATACATACCTTCATAAATATCAACCTTTTTTATGAATTCATCGACTGCGGGGACCATAAATTCACCCTTTTCGGTCTTTACCGTATACACGAACGACGCGGGCTTTTCCGAAATATCCGAAATCTCACCGAGTTTTTCATTCGTTTCAGCATCGTACACGGGCAGTCCCATAAGGTCGCATATGTAGTATCTTCCCTCGGGAAGCTTAAGGTCGCACCTCTTTGCGTATATGTGCTTGCCCTTGAGCTTTGCGCCGTCCTCAGGGTTTGAAACACCTGCAAATTTTACAACGGCTACTCTGTCGGCACGGCGCGAGGACTCAATTTTTATTTCCTCACGGTTTTCTGTGTATACCGATGACAATGACAAAAATTCACTTATGTCATCCGACCACACCTCAACCTTCATCTCACCGCGTACGCCGTGAGTGTTGTTGATACGTCCTATTTCAATATATTCCGATAATTTTCTCATATCATATACCTTTCGTAAAGTTACACACAATCAATATAACACATTTCAGTAGATTTTTCAATATCTTATTTTAAATATTGACAGTCTTTTGATATACGGCGGTATTTTTGAACATAAAAAGGGCGGCTCATTCAGAAAAATTGTTTCCGAAATGTGCCAACCCCTTATGCGTTTTTTGAATATTTATTATGACGGGAGCGAGTATCAGACTGCATACTCCCGTTTTTATCGTATTTTATGTTTTCGTCTTGTTATTTACAGTATAAGCATCATACCTGTCACCCGCGGTTGAGGGTGTAACAGTGCTTCGGCGCGTCAACTGCCTGAAGACAAATGACACGGATTTTCCACGGAAATCTATCTGTAAAATTTCAAGCGAAACAGTGTGCTACGATGTATCTTGTTCTTAAACGACAGAATTATTTAAGCAGAGCCAATATCGCTTCCTTGGGTTTTGCCCCAACACTTCTGTTTACTATCTGTCCGTTTTTCATAACCACAAGTGTGGGTATGCTCATAACTCCGAATACGGATGCAAGCTCCGATTCTTCATCCACGTTTATTTTTCCGACTTTGACCGAACTGTTTTCTTCCGCGATTTCGTCAAGCACGGGACCTACCATTCTGCAAGGTCCGCACCAAGGCGCCCAGAAATCGAGCAAAACGGGAATTGACGATTGCTTTACTTCCGCATCAAAATTTTCTTTTGTTATCTTAACTACTGCCATTTGTTTGACTCCTTTCTTTGGGTTAACTATATTATACCGAAAAATAATGAATTTTTCTACATCTGCTCTGCAAGACCGCGAAGTGCCGAAAGCGCTGAGGAAATACCGCCCAGCTCGTCGATAAGTCCGCACTCAACCGCCTGCGTTCCGCTTATTATTGTTCCTATGTCCGCAACAATGTCAGCTGTGTCGAACATCATTTTTTCAAGCTTGCCCGTGTCGACCGACGAATGACAGCATATAAAGCTGTTTACTCTTTCCTGCATACGTCTGAAATATTCAAAGCTTTGCTCAACGCCTATGACAAGACCGTTCATTCTCACCGAATGCACCGTCATCGTTGCTGACGGAACGATGAATGACCGCTTGGCGGACACCGCAAGCGGTATGCCTATTGAATGACCTCCGCCGAGAACAAGCGAAACGGTCGGTTTTTTCATCGTCGCTATAAGCTCCGCTATGGCAAGACCTGCCTCAACGTCACCGCCGACGGTGTTCAGAATAAGCAAAAGACCGTTTATTTTCTCGTTTTCCTCGCAGGCGATAATACGCGGTATAAGATGCTCGTATTTCGTCGCTTTTTGCCCTTGGGGCAGGGAATAATGCCCCTCCACCTGACCTATAACGGTTATGCAGTCTATAACGAATCCGTCGTTGCCTACGTATGCCAGCCCGTCATTTGCAGACCTTTGTTCGTTTTGTGTTTCCTCGCTCATATTAACCCCCACATTGAAATATATAGGGATTATTCGGCAAATACACTTTTTTTATTCGCGAAGAGTATTCATATCTATAACTGCAATATTCCCGAATACCCTGGTGTTAACACGTTGTTGGTATTCTTCAAATTCGGAAGCGTAAAACATATCATCTTTGACTTCCGAGGGTATCAAAGCAAGACTCGTGTTTTCTATCGGTATGACCGTGCTTTCGGGAACATCTGAAGCTGTACCGTACATAAATACGGATATGTTGCGGCTTGTGTCAATGTCGGACGTTCTGCCCGAAGCGTATAAAACACCGTCCCAGCTTACGTTACAGCCTTTTGTATCGTTAAGATAGTATACGGGTGAAATTTCAAGCTCATCGTGTACGGAAGAAAAGCCTTTATCGCCGTCGTAAAATGAAAATGATATTCCAAGTTCTTCAGCTGTTACGCTGACATTTTCGGAATATCTGTCATTTTCGGGAAGTATCAGATTGTCAATTCCGTAATCGGCATACAGATTCCGTATGAGTTTTGAATGATTTTCACCGCATTTCGTCATTATGAGAGTGTCAAGACTCAATATTCCGTGTTCGTAAAGCTCGTCAAACAAAAGATCGTAAGAAGATATTGAACCGTCGGTTACGTCAACAGCCACAGCGCGGTTATCTTTTATACGGCATATAACGTCATCGCTTGCACAGGAATATATTATGTTGTCGGTGTCCGTGTCGGCAAGACGGTATATACCGACGGATATAAAATAAACGGACACGAGAATTGCACCCAAACCTGCATATATACGCTTTTTGTTGATACCGCTGAATATCAGAATTACCGTGACGGCGCAAGCTGTGATGATAATGTATGCCGAAAAGCTGTATTTAAGCGATAGCGTAAAGTCAAGATGACGGGCTCCGAATGATGCAAGATCTGTCGATATTTCAGCGCATGAGTCGCATATCTGCCCCACAAGGTTTGCAAGCGCATCCGAAAATCCGAATACCGCCGTGAACGGTGCTGTGTATAATATCAGAAGCACGAACGGGGAAATGACCAATGTCATAAGAGGACTTGCAAGAGATATTTTACCGAAGTAATACGCACTTATGGGTACAAGCGGAAGCGTAGCGCAAACGGATATGATAACGGATTTCGCCGAATACTTCGCCGCTTGCTTTATTTTTGCTTTTCCCGAAAGAAGATCGCACATGTCAATGCGTTTGCATAATGGCGCTGCGAAAACGATGATTCCGAACGTCGATACGGCAGAAAGCTGTAAAGAAAGGTCAAGCAGAGCGTACGGCTCGAACAGTAAAATAAGATAAAGGGAAATGAAAAGGGAGGTGAGCGAGTCGTTTTTTCTGAACAGCACCACGGAAAGATTCAAAACGGTATACATTATCGCTGCACGCATAACGGAATACATACATCCCGTTATGAGAGCGTAAAACAGAGCGGCAAAAATGAGAATTACCGCGCGAATGCTTATTTTCGGAACGGTTTTGTTCAAAATAAAAGAAAGAAGCGCCAAAGCGGCAATTACGTGTAATCCGCTGACGGCGATTATATGTGATATTCCCGTTTTCAGAAAGTCGGCATTTACGTTTGTCGGAATATCATCCTTGTTTCCCAAAAATATGCCCGAGATCATACCCGGGTTTTCATCGCAGTGGTCGTATATTGCGGAGCGTATGTAACGATTTATCTTATAAAATTCAGCATACGGAGTTTTTGCAAGTCTTCCGCTTTCGTTTATTTCCTCGCTTTTTACCGTGAATGAAACGTTGTTTCCGATGTAGTATGTGCTTCCCGAAAAGCTGTTTGTTTTCACGGTGTTTAACTTGCCCGTGCACGTGAATTCTTCGTACGCATCGGGAAGATATGCGCCGTATAAAATACCGTAATATGAAACAGAGGTGCCGTTTATGTCCGTAATCATTATTTTGCCGTTACCGTCGGGGACGGCGTAAGCGGTTATGACGGCATCGTCTGAAACGTATTTTCCGCATTCCGCGTTTTGCACGTCGAAATGATAAACCGTGCGTATACACAGTACGAATGACATAATCGCGGCAAGAACATATACAGCGCGTGTATAATCACCGAATTTACCGTTCGGCCTTTTTCTTAAAATAAAGTAAACGAAGCAAGCTATACATAAAATCGCACAAATTGTACGAATGTACAGATTCGTGAAAATACACAGTGTAAGCAGTAAAAAGGCAATGCAGGCACAGAAAACGAACGGTCGTCCTTCAAATACTCCTGCTCGGTTTAAAATGCAATTATCTTTAATTTTGTGTAAACTGAATTTCATCTTCCAACCCTGAAAGTTTTTTTAAAATTATACTATTACAATGCTACTGTGTCAATATAAACCGAATAAAAAAGAAATATTTTCACGCTTGGTATTGACAAAACGGCTTTTCTGTGTTATCTTATTAAGGTATTCGTGCGCGTCGAAAGAAGTGGATGCATGAATATAATTAAATAAGCGGGTGTGGCGGAATTGGCAGCTTCGAGTGCGAGCGCACCCTGTGGGTGATGAAGCGAGTGCGAGAAGGCGCACAAACAAGGAGAATTTCGAGCGGCAGCAAGAAAGGCGACTATGTTTGAAGCCGTACCGCGTGGAGCGGATGCCACAAAAACAATTAAATAAGCGGGTGTGGCGGAATTGGCAGACGCGTAAGATTCAGGTTCTTATGTTCGCAAGGATGTGCAGGTTCAAGTCCTGTTACCCGCACCAAAAATCGGCAAGTTTCGACAGGGACTTGTCGATTTTAATTTTTCACTCTTCTCTCGAAACTTGTCGATTAGGCAATAGGTAAAAGTGAATAGTTAATAAGCGCTGAAAGTATCCGCTTCGCAGATGATTTTTATATCTGAGAGTTCGAAGTCATGCGCAAGCTTGGCGAAAATATCCTTTTTATGGTCTTTACATATTAAAAGCCTTGGAAATATTGCATTTTCAAGGCTTTTCTTTTTTTGACTGAATTCTATGAAAAAAATCAAAATACTATTACTTGTAATAGTGACTTATTGATAAAAATAAGTATAATTAAGATAGTTGATTCTATCTATACGGTAGAACAAAGTAAAAAGGAGAAAGAAAATGAACAAGCACTATTAAATTTATTGGCAAGTTGCTGATAGCACCCTGCTGCAAGGCTTGGCATCGGCACAACACTCATCGTTCTTAAAAAGAAGAAATAAAGGGTGTAATTCAGAGCCTTCTCGTTCGAAGGTGCGTCATAGTACAAAGTTGAGAAAATAAAAATAAAATCACGGAGTTGATGTTATGAAAAAAATAATAAGTGTTATTTTAACGGCTGTATTCATTTTATCTTTTGCCGCTGTTGCTTTTGCTTCGGCAGGCGAGGCGATAGCCTTTACGTCTGACAGCTCATTTACCGCAGGCGGTACTGTTAAGGTGGATATACAGAAAACGGGCGCAAACGTTTCGTCAAACGGAACCGATGCCGAAAAAAAGGCTTTTTCTGAAAATAAAGTGCAGTATTACTGGATGCGTAACGACAGTTATTACGCTGACGGGACGGCTCTCACACTTACGGAAGACGATAAAGGCTGTCAGTTTTACTGCGTTGCCGCTTTATACAGCGACGATGACCGCACACAGCAATGCGGCACGGTAACAAGTGCAAAATTCAGCGTTGTCAACACGGACAATGCTCCGAAATTCCCCGAAATCACCACGGAATATTTGTTAAACGGAGAAATCGGAGAGGAATATTATCAAAAGCTTGAATGTACAGATCCCGATGCGGTCTATTCGCTTTTCCGTTCAAGCTTGCCTGACGGCCTTACGTTGAGTGAAAACGGTGAGATAAAGGGCACACCGACAAAAACCGGTTTTTGGTACGTTGTAATAATGGCAACCCCGACAAGCGGCGAGGAATACGCAAACACAGCAGAGTTTGAAATAAATATTTATGAACAAAGCAGTGATTATTCCATCGAAATAGAAAAACTCCCCAATAAGTTGACGTATACGGCCGGCGAAAATCTTGATATGACGGGACTCAAGGTTCGCATTTATACTCCCGACGGATTTATTGATTTGTACAACGGCGAGGGTCTTACATATTCACAAAATGAACTTGTTACCCTCGGCGAACAGAAGATAAAAATATCTTATGAGGATGCATTTGAGTTTTTTATTGTAACTGTAGTTGCGCCGCATACTTCGGATACAGATGCAGACACGGATGACGATCCTGTGATGACGGATGATGAAACGACACCCGCAGAAACAAACGGTAATGACACGAGTGTTGAACAGACAGAGGCGGTTACGGAAGAAAATGACGACAATGATACGGCAGATGTGACAGACGGTAACGGTGAAAACGACACGAAAACGGGCGGAATGCCTTGGTGGGGTGTTTTGCTTATTGCGGTTGCCACGGGCGCTGTATGCGTCGGTATAACCGTAATCGTTATCAAGAAAAAGAAATGAAACAACGGCAAGTAAACTGATGCCGCGAAGAACAGTTCATATTGCGGATATCACAGATACTCTTTGATGCGTTTCCCGTACGATAAGTCGGGAAAGACGATAAATTTTCGAAAACATTATTTTGAAAGGAGACACAATATGAAAAAAAGAATTATAAGCTTACTGCTTACACTCGCTTTGGTTGTAGGAATACTTCCGTCGTCTGTGTTTGCGGCAGGCGGTTTGGTACGCGCCTTTGCGGTCAATGTCACAAACGCAACTGTTTACAGTGCAGAGGGCAACGTAATAAAGGCGGCTTACCCCGGAGATACGGTGCGTGTTGTCGGTACACCTCCCGTAACTTCAGCGCAGACATTTACTGGCTGGACAGTTGAAACGGCAGATGTTCAGTATACGGAAAACGGACAGGAGCTTACCTTTGTAATGCCCTCCAAGGCGGTGAACATCACGGCAAACTATCTTGATTGGTGTGTTGATTCCGTTTCTTTCGATATTGGTATGTTTATTGCGGGAGATCTTATCCCGTTTGACATTTCGACAACAAAGAACGGTGTTGATGCGCTCGGCTATACGCTTGGTGTTCCCGACGGAACAGATATGTCGGTTACTCATAATAACATAAGATGGTATGACAATACGCAAAAGGTATATAAACAACCGGGTGATGTTTTTGTTAAAGACCACAGCTATACCGTTTATATCGGTATTACGGCTGAAGAAAACTGCTATTTTGGCTACGGCTCCGATTTTGCTGTTGATTTCGGATATTACGGAACGACAATAGGCTCTGGCGGCGCATATTCAAACTTTGACAGCGCAAAATGGCTGATGGTTTCAAAGAGTAATATCAAACCCGTTGCAGGCGTTTTCAATATTAATCTTAAGAATGCTGTTGCGTATGACAGCAACGGAAATTCTGTCAAGACGGCGATTCCGGGTGAACAGATAAACGTTGCGATAAGCAAGCCTATCAACGGATGCGGCGACTTTGATAAATGGATCGTTGAGCCGTCATCTCTTGAGTACACCTTCAAAAACGGCATTCTGAGCTTCACAATGCCTGAAAGTAACGTGAGCCTGACAGCAGATTTCAAATCGCTTGAGATTTCAAAAATTTGCATAAGCATCAAAGGCCCGTTCCGCGCAGGTGATAATATTCCGTTTACTTTCTCAACATTAGACGGTCAGATGTGGTATACAGGCTACGACGCAGGTTCACCTGCGAATGCCGACACAACTAACTTCTATAACAATATGAGATGGTTCGATGCAACATCGCAGGAATACAAAAAAACGGGTGACGTATTTGAAGACGGTCACGAATACAATCTTACCGTGAATATCTGTGCCAACGAATACTGTCATTTTCCCGCTGTTTCGCAGATGGCGGTTTTGTATGCGAAATACGTAACATCCGATTGTACCGTCGGTACGTATGCGGACGCTGACGGTTCGAAGTACATTTACGTACAGTTTAACGGAATAAAGACGTATAAAGAATATTCAATAACACAGAAAAACTGTATTGCAAGAAATGACGCAGGCGAGCAAATAACCTCGGCACTTCCGGGCGAAAATGTAAACGTTGTGCTTAATGCGCCGTTTGAAAGCGGCGACTTCCTCGGCTGGAGTATTACTCCCGACCTTGAATACAGAGAAGAATACGGTGTTCTCAAGTTCACTATGCCGTATGATGATGTTGAAATCACAGCCGATTTCGCTTCTTCGGTATGTGAATACATCTACCTTGACATCGGCAAAGATTTTATGGTTGGGGACGAAATACCCTTTACCGCCGTGTTTATGGACGGTCAGTTCTACTACAGCGGATACAATGTGGAAGCGCCCTCGTGTGTTGACAACACGGTGATTTACAACGGAATGAGCTGGCTTGACACTACAACGGGCGAATATGCAAAGCCCGGTGACAAATTCAAGGCGAACCATATTTACAGAGCTACAATCCACCTTTCAGCCTTGGAGTACAGATACTTCGGCGATCTTGAAAATATGGAGCTTAAAGTTCCTTATCTACAGGGAATAAACGCTGAGCTTCACGAATATGAAAACGCTGATCCCGCGCAGTGGCTTTACGCTACGGTTGATAACATTACAACAGTACCGCAGAAGAAGATAAATTTAACGAACGGTGTGGCATATAACTCCGAGGGTGAAATTATCACCTCTGCATACGCAGGAGAAGTTATAACGATAATAGCAAAAGCTCCCGTAGATGTTCAGATATTCAACTCATGGAAGGATGCGGACAATGTCGGTGACATTACATTTGAAACCGTAAATTCGTATACAGCCACGTTTGTAATGCCTGACCGTGACGTTAATATTGTGGCAACTTTCGATCGCTGGGGAATTGAAAATATCGGCCTTGAACTCAATGGATTCTATCAGTTGAGCCATTCGGGTCAAATGGAGCTTGCGGTGGTAAGCGGTGACGGCGGATACAGTTTTGTCAGCAATAACGGCTTGAAGTATAAGATTTGCGTTGACGACGGCGAAGGAAGACCCGTTACGTACGAATACAGCGGTGCGCTTTACGGTTATAATTATTGGCTCCGTGTTGAGCTTGCGGCAAACGAAGGATACATGCTCGACACAAAGGTCGGAACGGTTACTTTGAATGTAAACGGAAAGACGCTTTACAGCTCAATAACAGAGTATAATGCAGATCGCAGCAGAGTTGTTTACAACTTCAATCTCGGAGCACCCGAGTACGTTGAAAAATATGATATTTACGTATACGGCGGTATTGCAATGCAGTACGGCTACGAAACATCGTCTGCTCCCGCAGGTACAAAGGTATATCTTGTTCACAATGAAAATACAGCGGAAGCTACATTTGATAAATGGATAGTAAGCTACGGCGATGTTCAGCTTTTTAAAGATGAAGAAGGCAATACATACTTCTTTATGCCTGAAAATTACGTTGGCTTTGAGGCAATATTCAAGGGAGCAGTCAATACGGTATATATAAATGACATTGATATTCCCGCAGCGGGTGCTTCTCCAGACTATACGGCAACACTTTTTGAAAATTGCGGTTACAGCATAGTTCAGCGCAGTGACTGGTTAAACGGTATTTCCTGGTGGGAATGTCCCGATAGATACACCTCACTCAAGCTCGATCCCGAAACGGACTTGTTCGAAGAAGGCAAGACGTATATGATGGTTTTGCGGCTTGAAGCCGAAAGCGGATATTGGTTCGGTGTTTCCGAGCTGGGTGACAGTACCGTGAGCGCATATGTAAGCGGTTATCCCGCAACCGCAACTGCGTATGACGGTGATACGACACAATACGTTACAGTTACGATAGAATTTACAGTTCCGAAGTCTTACAGCATCACGGTTGACGGCGGTAACGCATACGATCCCAGAGGCAGCGCATCGGGTTCTCCTGCGGAAGGCGACGGCAAGCCTATAACGAGCGCACTTCCGGGCACATATATCAAAGCGGTGGCTGATATACCCGAAGGATATGAATTTGTCCGTTGGGAGATCGTAGAAGGGCAGATCAAAATAGACGAATCAGCTCTTTATGAAAGTACAATCTGGTTTGGTATGCCCGAATGTGACGTGCACCTCGTGGCACACATTGCCCACACAGAACACGAGCGTGATGCGTATGGATATAACAATGATACCCACTGGGAGATCTGTACGTGCGGAGAGAAGATTCCCGATTCCGAATCGGAACATAATTGGAATGATGAAAGATACTGCACCTGCGGAGTAAAAGGATATGATGTGCTGTTCTTCTTTGAGGGTGATGAGTATTCGTTGTTCGGTGTTACAATCGTTGAAAACTTAACGGTGACAAAGCCCGAGGAGCCTATGCAGGAAAATATGATATTCCTCGGCTGGTTTACACAGAGCGGATATAAATATGATTTTGATACGCCTGTTACGTCAGATCTCAAGCTTTATGCAAGATTTATTTCAGACATTTCCGTTATAAGTGTCGGTCTGATAAAGTACGAAATAGACGATCAGGTGATAACGGTAGACCACGATGTGCCGTACAAGGTTCTCTATCTCACAGAAGACGGATACGCGGCACTTACAGCAACCGATAACGGCGACGGTACTTGCTCATTTACAGTGCCCGAAGACGTAAAAGAGGTTATGATAAGAATGAGCTGCGACGGCAACGGCGACGCTGTAATTAACGGAAAAGACCTTATAAGACTCAAAAAGCAGCTGCTTCAGGGTGATGCTGTGATGTACGACGTGTTTGTTGACTATAACTGCGACGGAGCAGTTAACGAAGCAGATGCTGAATATCTCGTGTCATTGCTGTGATTCCGCTGTAAAGCTGTTATTCGGTGTAAGTTTTCGGATTTGATGAGATGATAACTCCATTATATGGCGGAGTCGTTACATTTTGTAAACCGAAAGACAGATATATATGTGAACCGCCGACATCTGAAAGTGTCGGCGGTTCACGGAACAGCGTAATGATAAGAAATTATTATAAATAGAATGTTATACCGAATCGGAAAAAAGAAAATGACAAAAAGAATATGCAACCAATGCGGTAACGACGTTTGATATGCCGCTGAAAGCGTTCAGATAACCGCAACTTATAAAGATAAAGCGGTTACACCTCCCGCAGATGACAGTGATACTGATGAGCCCGAGACACAACAAAACCCGAAGATGAATCCGTTGATACACCTCAAACAGGTGACGACTCTTGGTAAAAAGAGATTTTTCATAAAGTAATTTAACAGCACGCCTTGAGCATAACATCGGTATGCGTATGTAATTTTGCAATGACGGTATCAATCGATTAACAGTTTTTTCATTGGCTATCAGCTCATATATATGATAACTTTCCCGGGGCGGCGTTACCGTCATAATCTTGTGTTCACAAGGGTGCAGGTTCAAATCCTGTTATCAGCGTTAAAAAACGACAAGCTTTCATAAAAAGCTTGTCGTTTTTGGTTTTATTAGCCTTTGAAAATTAACGGTGCACCCTCCGACAGTCGCCAAACCAGCTTTACGTGAAAAAAAGTGTATACTATTTTCGCTTAAAGAGGAATTTGCATTTTATCAAATTCATCAACGAAAACAGTACAACCAAAAAAGAGTCTGACTATCCCTTTAAATTGAGACAGTACACCTGTACTTCACGTATATTAAACTGATTTGGCTCTTATATTATACAACGTAATATTTCATTTGCTAATGTTTTTTTATGTATCGGAGCTTTTTGAAGTTATTTTAAGCCGATGAAGCATTATAAAATACCGAACAGACAAAAAAACAACAAATCTTCATACTTATGTGGTATAATAAGAAAAAAACGGAGGGTATATATGTCAGCTGTAAAGATAAACGGACTTGTCAAGCGTTACAAGAATGTGACGGCTGTTGATAATATAAATCTTGAAATCGGCAAGGGAGAGCTTTTTTCCTTGCTCGGTGTAAACGGTGCAGGGAAGACCACTGCCGTAAAAATGCTTTCATGCCTTACAACCCCTACAAGTGGAGATGCTTTTATTTGCGGACACAGCATTTTAAAAGACGCTGACAGTATAAAGCGCATAATAGGTGTGTCCCCGCAGGAAACGGCTGTAGCGCCCAATCTTTCCGTGAAAGAAAATTTAGAGCTTATCTGCGGAATCCACGGTTTTTCAAAAGAAAAAACGTCATCAAAAATAAAAGAACTCGCGAAAGAGTTTGATCTTGATTCCGTTCTGAAAAGAAAAGCGGGCAAGCTGTCGGGAGGTTGGCAACGGCGCGTCAGCATTGCCATGGCGCTTATCAGCGAGCCTGAAATTTTGTTTCTTGATGAGCCGACGCTCGGACTTGACGTTATTGCACGGCGCGAGCTTTGGGAAACGATACGTTTTTTAAAGGGTAAAGTCACCGTGATAATGACAACGCACTATATGGAAGAAGCCGAAGCGCTTTCCGACAGAACAGGCATTATGAAAAACGGAAAGCTTCTTGCGGTCGGTACACCTCAGGAGTTGAAAGAAAAAGCGAATGCGGATGATTTTGAAACAGCTTTCGTTTCTATTGTAAGGGGGGACGGAATATGAAAATGATGACGTTTGCCAAAAGATGCGCAAAGGAAATCTTGCGTGATCCGATCAACCTTATATTCGGACTCGGCTTTCCTCTCGTTCTTTTGTTGCTTTTAAGCGCGTTACAGTCAAATATTCCCGTGAGCCTCTTTGAAATAGACACTCTCACACCGGGTATCACCGTTTTCGGACTTTCGTTTATGACGCTTTTTTCGGCAACGCTTATAGCGAAAGACCGTGAAAGCGCACTGCTTCAAAGATTATACACGACACCGCTTACGGGATTTGATTTTATCCTCGGATATATGCTTCCCATATTGCCTATTGCCGTGTGTCAAGCGCTCGTTTGCTATCTTTTTGCAATCCCGCTCGGTCTTACGGTGAGTGTCAATATCCTCTACGCGGTCGTCGGCATAATTCCCATGGCGGTGTTCAATATTTCTCTCGGACTTTTATTCGGAAGCCTTTTCGGTGTGAAACAGGTCGGCGGTCTTTGCGGCGGTCTGTTTACGAATCTTTCTGCGTGGCTTTCGGGTGTCTGGTTTGATCTTGAGCTTGTCGGCGGTACGTTCAAAAAAATAGCCTACGCACTTCCTTTCGTCCATGCCGTAGAGATGGAAAAAGCTTTGTTTGCGGGGGATTTTGCCGCGGTATCCGAACACCTTTTGCCTATAGCCTTATACAGTATATCCGCAACGGCTTTGGCTGTATTCTGCTTTTTAAGACAAATGAAAAGACAGTGAGGGGAAAATGAAATACAAGCTTATAATAGATAAAAATGCCGAGGAGGAGGTGACGGTCGTCGCCCATTCTCCGAGTTCGCTGACGAAGCAGATAGAGGATCTCGTTTGCAATTTTTCGGGCACCGATTATATTATCGGCTGCCGAGATGAGGAAATTTGCAAGTTGTCATTCGGACAGATCGAATGTATCACCGTCATCGACAGAAAGGTTATCGCCGTCGATGTTTCGGGAAATCACTACCGTGTTCAGGACAGACTGCGTGATTTAGAGGCGGTCTTGCCGTCGTATTTCATACGTATCAACAAATCGGCAATAGCCAACGAGCACCGCATAATGCGGTTTGATGCGGTATTCAGCGGAGGCGTTGACGCTGTCTTTGCAAGCGGTTACCGTGAATACGTTTCAAGACGCTGCTTCGCGGAAATAAAAAGGAGGTACGAAAAAATATGAAAAAGTACGTTTTTGAATTTTTGCGCCGAGGCTGTTCAGCAGCGGGCATCGGTCCCATTGTTCTGGCGGTGCTTTACCTAATATTGAGTCAGCAGGGGAAGATAGACGTTGTGACTGCAGGTCAGGTCAGTACGGGTATTTTTTCGCTTACAGCGCTTGCTTTTATCGCAGGCGGAATAAATATGATATATCAGATCGAACGCTTACCTCTTATGTTAGCCATTTTGATTCACGGCTGTGTTTTGTATGTCAGTTATTTTATAACGTACATGCTCAATGATTGGCTGGAGCCCGGCACAGCGCCAATTCTTGTTTTTTCTGGTATATTCGTTGTAGGGTATTTGGTCATCTGGCTGATAATTTATTCCGTGATAAAAAGAAAAACGCAAAAGCTCAATGAAATCCTGAAAGCAAAACAGAATTTCAAGGAATGAGCACATCGGAACAATAAAATAAAAACGGCTCACTTACGGAAATTGCTTCCCGAATGAGCCGTTTTGTATGTTTTAATGACAGTTATTAAAATTGAGTGTAGATATGTCCTATACGGTATAGTGTCTGCGCCTTTTGAGCGTTATGATAATACCGAGCGCCGATGATACAAGACAAACGATAATGGGAGTTACACCGTCGCTTGTTTCGGGGTTGTCTGTATTATTGTATCTCCAAGCATATCGGAGGAAGCTCTTTGCGCCCTCGCCGCCTGAAATGCGCCAGCCGTTTTCGGTATATTCAAAATCTATTTGCTGTTTTGAATTTTCATATTCGTATGATGCTTCAAACATTACCGTATCATCGTCAATAATTGTTATACATTCGCTTATAGATTTTCCGTATGTCAAGTTCGGAAAATCGGGAGCTATGGCATAAGCTACACTTGTGGGCGTATACACATTTTCTCCCACCTGAATGAGCGCGAAGTCAAGCTGCAGATTTTTCTCAACATATTCGTCAGTTAAGAAATTTCTCAAACGGTCAAACCAAAACGATGCCTTGCCGTACTCTCCCTCAAGCTCGTAAAAAAAGATATCATCATTGCTTTCATCAATCCCGGTTTTTTTACGAATCTCTTTCAGCACAGCTTTGTCATCAACCTGGGCACCTTGAAAACTTGGAATGTCTATCATATATTTACTGTTATTTCTGACATCGCCCAAAACAGTATACTTGAAATCAACCATTTGCCGTATAAGGTCCTCTGCTTCTTTTAAGGTCAATTCGGGTACGGCTGACGGTGTAATCGGGAAAACGGTTAAAAGTAAAGCGGAAAAAATTATAAGTGACAATATTTTTTTCATAGTTATTGTTCCTTTCATTTTTGTGTACCGACATACGTTTAAGCAATTTTCACCGCACGGACGCAAGGATGTTTTTATTTTGCGGTCAAATTATCTCGAAATCGAATTCGAATGATTCGTCATCACTCGACTGACCTATCCAGAGCTTGCACTTTCCGCTTTCGATCATTTTTTCCATTCCGAAATTGTGGAAAGTCATATCGACAGCCGACAATGTAAGCGTTACTTCCTTGCTTTCACCCGCCTTCAAAAAGACCTTTTCAAAGCCTTTCAATTCCTTGACGGGGCGCACACAGCTTCCCACAAGGTCGCGCACGTAAAGCTGAACGACAGCAGCGCCGTCATATTCTCCCGTGTTGCGCGCGGTGAGTGTAACGGTAATGCTTCCGTCTTTTGCCATTTTGTTATCGGAAACGGATACGTTTTCAAAGCTGAAGCTTGTGTACGATATTCCGTAACCGAACGGGTAAAGCGGTTCTATCTGACAGTCGCGGTATTTTGACTCAAACGGCCAACGTCCCAATGCGGGACGGCCCGTGTTGTTGTGGTTGTAGTATATCGGTATTTGTCCTACGGAAACGGGCATACTTGTCGTGAGATGTCCCGAGGGAGATACGGCACCCGTGATAAGGTCTGCCACGGCACGGCCGACGGAGCTTCCCATCTGCCATATAAGCATCATCGCGGAAACCTTGTCTTTGCAGGGGGTGAGAATAAGCGGTCTGCCCGATGCTACGAGAAGTATAACCGGCTTGCCCGTTTCAACGAGCGCATCTATAAGCTTTTGCTGATTTCCGGGAAGGGAAATATCCGAACGGCTGTTTGCCTCGCCTGACATTCCTGCTTCTTCGCCGACGACTGCTATTATAACGTCACACTCCAACGATGCTTTTACCGCCTCGAAAATGGTGTCCGCGTCCGTCGGCTGTGAGGTTATTCCGCAACCGCGGGAATAGACTATCTCGCAGTCACAGAGGGCTTCTTTCAGTCCTTCTTCTATTGAAACGGTGTGGTTGTGGTCGGAAAGACAAGACCAGCCGCCAAGCAAATGCACCTTCCCGTCGTAGCCTGCAAGTGCGCCCACCAAAGCTATGCGCTTGCCCGCGTATTTTTCGGGCGAAAGGGGCAAAATTCCGTTGTTTTCAAGAAGTACCATTCCCTCGGTTGCAACCCTTCTTGAAAGAGCGATGTGCTCATCACAACCTGCAAGATGCTTGCCGCCTTCGCCTATAGCATTGGTAAGACAGTATTTATATCTTACCCATTTTTCTGCCTTGGGTAAAGTGTTGCTACGCGTAATATTCATAAAATCACCCCGAACAATTATTTTGTAATTGCATTTTAGCACAAAATATGTTAAAATACAAGTGAGTTAATGCTAATTTGCGCATTAAAATTTACAACCTTGTTGAAATGCA
>JAZKZC010000128.1:0-10943 GCA_045612465.1 Eubacteriales bacterium | reverse complement strand
ATGACATTGTCTTCCTAAGACCGCTTGGCCTCCGACTTCGAAAACGGAAAGCTTCCGCTTTGACACCTCCGTATCGAACAGCTCAAACGTGCATTTTTCTCCCGTATCCGCGCTTAAACCGCACACCGAAAACGTTTTTTCCGTACATTCTCTGCCAGTGTAGACCTTTTCTTTCATCTCGTAAGACATGCTTACCGTGAAGCTTTTTTCAACCTCGGCATACACGGCACCGCGCGCACGCACTACCCTTGTGCCGCTGTGCGCCGTTTCGTCAAAGCCCGATATCAAAAGCTGCCCTTTTTCAACCGTTTGCCCGACACGGCACACGGCATCGCCCGAATAGACCTCATACCGCACGATCACACCGTCCTCCGATGCAACGAGGTTCGACGGGGAGGTACTGTCATCGGGTATCACTCCCGTCACGCGCTTTTCAGTCTGCACGTGCGCCACCGTTCCCTCAAGATTTATCGATATATAGGAAAATTCATCGGTGTTCAGAAGCGCCTTTATCTCAACGATGTCCTCGTCAAGCGTCGGGATATACGCGCCCGTTTTCAGTCCCGCATCGTTTAAAATCGCAAGTATCTTTTCCTCGTTTTCCTTGTCCTCAATTTCAATGTCCCACACAAAATTCATCGAAAACCATACTGAAAAAGCGCAGAAAATCGCCCCTGCAAGAAGCCCTGCACGGTGCTTTTTTCGCGACAGACGGATGAAAAATCCGTCCGTTTTTATCTTCTTGCACCCGCACGGCAATTCCTTATTTTTTGCATACTTGAACGGAACTGAAAAATACACGTTTTCACCGTCGGAATACTCACCGAAAAACGGTATTCCGTTTTCAATAAGAAAATCAAGCACCGATGCCGAGGCAGGCTCGGAACAGACGTATTCGGAATAACCGAGAACAAAATTAATCAGCCCGTTCACGTTCAACCTCCGAAAGGTATGCATAAGAAAACGAACGTATCTTTCCCGCCACCGCCACTACGTTCTCGGCGACGGCGCACAAATGCAGACATTCACCGCATATCACGGCGCATTTTCCTCTGTATTTAAGATCAAGCACGACTCGCTTTGATGAATAATCGTAAAGTCTGAATTTCCCCTCAAGTATCACCTCGCCGTCGCCGTTTATGACGGCTGACGGCTGTGACACGGTCTTGGGCATTTGTTTTTTCATTACGGTACCTCCTTTGACGTCTTACGTAATAATATTTGACAAGGTGAAATATTATTACAAACGGAGGTGTTTGTATGGAAACCACGGTAAACACACGGAAAAGCACCGTCATTTTCTGTATTTTTTTATCCGTCGCCGTGCTTTTCACCGCACGTCGGGATATATGCACAGCGGGAGCGGCGCGCGGTCTTTCCTTTTGCATTTCAACGCTGATTCCCGCTGTTTTTCCGTTTTCCGTCGTGTGCAAGGTACTGGCGCGCACGGTCAACGTAAGGTATTTCGGCGCCGTTTTCACCTGCCTTGTCTGCGGTGCGCCGTCAGGCGCTTATATGTGCGCCGATATGTATAAAAACGGCTGTTCCGACAAACGCACGTCGGAGCTTTTATGCGCTGTCACAAACGGAATGACACCGACTTTTGTCATCGGATTTGTGGGGGTGTATTGCTTGCAAAGTGCGTCAAAAGGTGTATTTGTGTATCTTGTATGCTCATTTTCGACGCTTTTATACTCATTTGTGGTAATTAAAAGGATAAGTCTTTCATTTTATAACATATATGATATTTCCTTTTCGTCAGCGTTCACAGAGGCGGTTTTTCAAAGCACCTCATCGGTCATTTCCCTCTGCGGTCTTACCGTATTTTTCTCGGTCGTATGTGAATTTGTAAGTGCGTTTTTTTCTTTTTTACCGCCGTCTTTCCTTTCGTTTTTCTTCCTTTTCGGGGAGCTTATAACGGGAATACTGCAAAGCCGTGCACTCGGCGCAGTCATCACGGATAGGCTTTTTTGCTCGCTTATGTGTGCATTCACATCCTTTTCGGGTGTGTGCATACACCTGCAAATAACGTCGGTTATGTCACGCGCGGGACTGTCATCAAGACAGTTCGTCAAAGGAAAGCTCATTCAGTCGCTTGCATCTTTTATCATTTCATATATTTTTTACGGTATTATTTTCGGGTAAAATGTAGACACGGGGCGAAAAATGGTGTATAATAGATACATAACGAAAAGGAAGAAATGGTATGGAAAACAAAGGAATCGAAAAGATCTGCGCTTACTGCGAATACGCACGCGACACGCACGACCGTGAATTTGTGATTTGCACAAAAAAAGGCATTGTCCACGCAATGGGCAAGTGCCGTAAATTTATTTACGATCCGATGAAAAGAATGCCCCGCCCCACGCAAAGCGTCGAGGGCAAGCTTGAATACGTGGACATCAATTCGGAAAACTGACAAAATACTCCCACATTTTCCCTCAGTGCATATAATGTACTGCGGCGGTTTTTGCTGCCGCTGAAAGGAGGGAAAGGCTTGAATGAAAAAAAGATAATCGCCGTAAGCTCCGTGACATACGCAATGAAAGGGGCGGAGCTGTTGGCAAAAAACAAGATAAAGCGCCGTGTTTCAAGACTCAGTCCGAATAAGACGAAAAAGGGCTGTACGTACGGTATTTCCGTCAGCGCAGACGACGTTGAGAATGCTGTCCGTATACTGAGGCTCGGCGGTATAAATTACTCGGAAATAACCGACGGATAGTTAAGTATGATATATCTTGACAATGCCGCCACATCCTTTCCGAAGCCGCCCTCTGTTTACAGAGAAGCGGAAAAATGTATGAAAACATACTGCGGCAATCCCGGACGGTCATCGCACAGAATGTCCCTTGCCGCCGCAGAGAAAATATATGAATGCCGCTCGGTACTGTCCGACTTTTTTAATCTCGGCGCGCCCGAGCGCGTCGTTTTTACGTCAAACACGACATCCGCGCTCAACACCGTGATAAAGGGTGTTTTGCAAAGCGGCGACCACGTGATAACGGGAAATACGGAGCATAATTCGGTATCGCGTCCGCTTTATGAGCTTAAAGGCACACGCCGCATATCCGTGTCAAGGGTAAACACTCTTTCAGATGCTGATACGCTCGTGTCGGAAATAAGCCGACTGATAAACCCAAGCACGAAAGCCGTTATACTGTCACATTCGGGAAACGTGGTGCCGTACGTGATACCCGTGAAGCAAATCGGCTTGCTGTGCCGAAAGCGCGGTGTTTTGTTCATACTCGACTGCGCGCAGAGCGCGGGTGTATATGACGTGGATATACAAAACGACTGTGTGGATGCGCTGTGCCTCCCGTCGCATAAAGGACTTTACGGAATACAGGGCGCAGGCGCGGTGTGTATTGCCCAAACGGTAAACGAAAAAACGGTATTACCGCTTACCGAGGGCGGAAACGGCACAGCCTCGTTTGATGCGGCAATGCCTGACTTTTTACCCGACAGACTTGAAGCGGGCACACTTCCGACGCCCGCCATTGCAAGCCTTTGCGAGGGTGTAAAGTATATAAAGAGCATCAAAACCGAAACGGCGAGGAATATAAACCGCACGCTTTGTTCATCGCTTTGCGAACGGCTGTCAACGCTGAAGCGCGTCACGGTGTATAACGGAAAATATATCGGAAGCACGGTCGTTTTTAACGTTGACGGCATACCGTCGGAATCACTTGCGTCACAGCTTGACAAGTCGGGAATATGCGTCAGGGGCGGATTTCACTGCTCGCCCGGTGTGCATACTCTGCTCGGCACGGAACAAACGGGTGCCGTACGCGCAAGCTTCGGTATTTTCAACACGCAAAACGATATAGAACGGCTTTATCACGCTGTAAAAAACATTGTAAACGTATCAATATAAAACAAGACGGCTCATTTTGGAAATAACTCCGAAATGAGCCGTTTTTTCATTGTTTTATCTGAATCTGTCCATACGCATAAGCGCCGTTTCCTCTCGGAGCAAGGCTTCAGTACAGCGTATCATATAAATTTTCTCATTTTTTTAAGGCAATATTTCAATATGAAGCTTTGCATCGTCAACGATCACATTCACGTCATACACTTTGTCCTGCCAACCGCCGAAATTAAGCGTCACCTCGGCAGGTGTTCCCGCTTTGAGCGTAAGCTGTGCTTCGGATGTGTTTGCAAACTCATTTTCTCCGAATCTCGGAACAGCCTCGACAAGCTCCGTTCTGTCTGTTTTTGACGTTATTTTAACCGTCACGGAGTTTGCGGAGTTATCGGGCGCGGCATCGGAGCTTATATCGAGCGAAACAAGCTCTATCACAACGTCGCTGTCAAAATCGAACACTCTCCTCGTTTGTATCTGTCCGTCTTTATAAACGCAGTGGAGCGTGTTTCTCGGATAATATTTCCATATATCGTCAATGTAGCTCAAAAATGCGTCATCAACGTCAAGCGTGTCACCCTCGGAATAATAATCGGCGCATTTTGATACCTCTTTTTCGGGGGATATGCGGTAAATACCGTCATCAGTCTTTATCCAGAAGGTATTTAGCGGCGCGTAACACGTGTCGTAGTGTTGGAAGCTGAAAGGCTCATCGGAGATTTTTGCGCTTTTTCCGCCGTTCGGAGTAAGTGATGAGAGTTTTTCGACAAGCTCACCGCCGATATTGCCCTCTATCTCCTTGACGTTCACGCCGTCGTTCGTATGGCATGCGATAAGAAGCTCCGCATCTGCGTAATTTACGTCTATATCAGAGCCTTCCACGTACTCCGTGTTCTCGTCGGCAGGTACGTCTGGTGTCGCTTGTTCAGTATCCTGACCTGCGTTTTCCGAAACGGAAGATGTGTCAGACGATACCGCATCGGAGCCGTCAGCACCATTTTCGCCCGAACACGACGCAAGTGCAAGAGTCAATATCAAAAGTAAACAAAAAATCCGTTTTTTCATATAAACAATCCTTTTTTTAAATTATGTGTCAATAATACATCATAAACAATATTTTGTCAAGTGCCGCACCTGCCAATGCGAATTAAAGGATTTTTTATTCGGTTAAACGCGGCGGTGCCCTGCCTGCGGAAATATAAAAACGAAAGACCGACGATAGGCGGTGCGCCCTATTGCCCGTGGCGGCAGGTAAAACCTGCCGAGGGGGGCGGGCAAGGGCGCTTATTTCCTACGGAAATATATTTTGTTAATTTAATTCAACGTGCTGTTGTAGGGCGGTGGCTTCTGCCTCCGTTTTGTTACTATTTAAAGGAATGTATCTGAGTGTCGGAAAATAAACAAAAATCGGGAGCATAACTGCTCCCGATTTTGGTATTGAATTGAGTTTATTTTGCTTCTACTGCTTCAACACTTACGCATTTTCTGCCCTTTGCAATATTTTCGAACTTAACGCGTCCGTCAACAAGTGCAAAAAGTGTATCGTCAGAGCCGCGGCCAACATTCTTACCGGGGTGGATCTTTGTGCCTCTCTGGCGGATGATGATGTTTCCTGCCAGAACGCTCTCGCCGCCGAACTTCTTCACGCCGAGACGCTGAGCCGCACTGTCACGACCGTTCTTTGTTGAACCAACGCCTTTTTTATGTGCAAAAAACTGAAGGCTTAACTTTAACATTTTATATTCCTCCGTAATTATTTTGGGAGATACGTTAAATATCTCGTTCTTTTTCTTCCACTTCCAAGTAGTCGTAATAATCCTCAAGCATATCGTTAAGCTGGAGGAAATACCCCTGCAATAAAGCGGAAATGGCGTAATTCTTACTCTGGTTTTTCTCGTATTTGGGCAACGCACCCTTACAGATGACTTCAATATCCGTCGTTTCGTCGTCGATTTTATATTCAACATCCGAGCCGATTGACACCTCAACGGTGTTGATGATAAGCATAGTCATAGCGGAGATAGCCGCGCACACGATGTCGCGTCCTGCGTCCTCATAACCGCTGTGACCTATCTCACGGAAGCCGTAATATATGCCGCCCGATTTGTAAAATACGATCTTAGTCATTTTGCTTACGCGTTGATGGACTTGATAGTAACCTTTGTATAGGCCTGTCTGTGTCCGATCTTCTTCTTTTCGTTCTTCTTGGATTTGTACTTAAGAACGTAGATCTTCTTGCCTCTGCCGTTTTTCTCAACGGTAGCAGTTACTGTTGCACCTGCAACTACGGGTGTACCAACCTTGATACCGTCGTCGCCGCAAACTGCAAAAACACGGTCAAACGTATACTCGGAGCCTGCTTCAACATCGAGCTTTTCGATGAAGATAACGTCTCCTTCAGATACTTTGTACTGCTTTCCGCCTGTTTCGATAATAGCAAACACGAAAAGCACCTCTCTTTCAATAATCTCGCTGAGTAAGGTAGGCTGAGCCTTTTATATGTACCCCACATCATGCGGCAAAATATTTTAACATTATAAAGGAGCTTTGTCAATATGCTGTGCCGTTTTCTTTGTAAATATTCTGTTAATTCCGTTTTTTGAAGTTATATTCCAGCAGAAGAAAGCCGCCGAGGGCGAGGTCGGCACCGAACGCGCAGGAAAAAAGCGACTGACGGCACAAGGCTTCGTTTTCGGGTGTTGGCGCATTTATGTAAAAAGCAAGCGTAAAAACAAGCCCCGCAATTATTATAAACATGCATATTTTCAGTATTTTCAGCGCGCGTACATCGAATTTTCTTTTCACGTGCATCACTCCTTAAAAATGGAAAAATTCATATTTTGTATCTTTAAATCGGTATTTCTTTTGCGTATAATATTATATATTATTATAGTGTTTTTGTCAAAGCACAATTTATGGAAACGGATTTTTTATGGATATAGGTGTTTCAAGCGCTTGCTTTTTTCCTTACGACACGATAGAGTCGCTCGGTATTTGCGGGGCGGAGGGCTTTCGCACCGCGGAAATATTCGCAAACACGCACAGCGAGCTTATAGGGCAGTATCTTCATGACACGAAACGTGCCGCCGATGCAAACGGAATTGAGATAACTTCAATTCATCCGTTCACCTCGGGATACGAATATATACTGTTTTTCGCAGGGTACGACCGCCGTGTTGACGATGCGATAGACTATTACAAAAACTATTTTGAAGCCGCCGCATATCTCGGCGCAAAATATGTTATCTTTCACGGCGACAACAAGCGCGCGCCGTTTCTCGGTGTGGAAAGATATGCGGAGATTTTCGACCGTCTTGAAACAGCGGCAAAATCATTCGGCGTGAATGTTGCGCAGGAAAACGTGTCAACGTCCCACATCGGTTCACCCGAAAACATCGCCGCACTCCGCCGTCTTTTGCCCGACATAAAATTCACCTTTGACATAAAGCAGGCATGCCGCGGCGGATACGACCCGTTTGATATGCTTGATGCAATGGGACAAAACGTCCGACACGTTCATCTGAATGACTGGAACGGCGAAAGATGCGCACTTCCCACGCACGGTATATGCGACCTTAAACGGATAAAAGAAACGCTCGACGGCGTGAATTACAGCGGTAAATATATAATCGAAGTATACAGACGCGATTTTTCCGAAGCGTGCGACCTTTCACGCGCACGCGGTGAATTTTTAAGCCTTTTCAAATAAGGAGCGTTCTACGGTGAGAATATTAAACAAGATTAACGATTTTTACGGCAAGTATTTGTATGTTATTGTCCCTCTTATAACTTTGGTAATTGCCGTTTATGAAGTGTTCTATGAGATTAATTATGGCGATACGATGCATATATTAGCAAATGTGTTTATGGGATTTGTATCGTTATCCTTTTGTGGATTTTATTTAATGTCCTATAAACTAAGAATAGGTTATTGTTTAATTGAACTATATTTGTTTATTTATACTGTTTTTTTGGCATTGGATAATCATGTGCATTTTGACGATATTGTATGGATGGTCTTTTTGCCTTGCGCAATATTTTTCGCGTTTTTTATTGTTTTTTTTAATAGAAGGAACAAGTGAATATTTAGGTATCTAAATGAGGTATTACTGCCTGAGTAACTATGTGAAAAATTGCCATATGTATTGGTAGCTTATTATCTTTAATTATGTTTAAAGAAAAAATTCATCAAGTTTAAAGAAAAAATTCATCAAAAGTTTGAAGGACTGAACTGAGTTGCCTTTTTGGATAGAAATTTTACTTATGGAAAAATTCAAATCTTATGATTAAAATTATTGATTTTTACGAGGCAAACATGATATATAACACGAAAGAAATATCAAAGGGTTTCACCCTGATAACCGCAAAGACGGATAAATTCAAAAGCGAAACGTTCAACGTTCACTTCATCGTTCCGCTTGAAAGCTCCCCGTTTGCCGAGGTGCTTTTACCGAACGTTATGTCGCAGGGATGCAAAAAATACCCCACACGGAGGCTTTTGCGCAAAAGGCTCGACCGCCTTTTCAGCTCATCCGTATCGGTATATCTGCCCACGTTCGGAAATTATATGTCGGTCTGCTTCTCGTCGTCGTATTTAAAAAACATCTACGCTTACGGTGATGAGGATATTGCAAACGGCACGGCTGACGTACTGTGGGAAATGATGCTTGAGCCTCTCGTCACGGACGGCGCTTTCGACAGCGAATATACCGAACGCGAAAAGAAAAACAAGTGCGACGCTTTGCGCGGTGCGATAAACAACAAGGATTCCTACGCTTCAAACAGATGCTTCCAGCTTATGTGCGAGGGTGAACCCGTTTCGTTTTTATATTCGACCGACACGGAGCCGTACGAAAATATAACTCCACGGCATCTTTACAAGAGCTATCTTGATATGATTTCATCCTGCCCCGTCAGGGTGACTTACGTCGGAGAAAACACGGAGTTTGCAGAGGAGCTTGCGTTTAAGCTCTCCGAACGGCTCGGCAAGGAAAGACGCGAATTCAAGAACGTTGTTACAAGAAAAATACCCGAAAAGATAAGATATTTTGAAGAAAAACACACCGTAAAGCAAGCGCGGCTTGTCATCGGTATGCGCGACGACGTATCGACGCCCGATGATATTTACATAAAGGCTGTATTTGACGAGCTTTACGGTCAGTCACCCGTCAGCAAGCTGTTCTGCAACGTGCGCGAAAAGCTGTCACTTTGCTATTACTGTTCATCGGGGAGAAGCCACGAAACGGGAATCATGGCTGTCAGAACGGGCATAAAAGCCGAAAACAAGGACAGAGCCTACGAGGAGATACTCCGCCAGCTTGAGCTTGTAAAGCAGGGCGATTTCACCGATGAGGAGCTGGAAAACGCAAAGCGCGGTCTTGCAAATCAAGCGGCATCCGTGTTCGATTCACCCGACGGTATCGCCGCGTCGATGTTCAAAAGCTCGCTTCGCGGAAAAATTCTTTGCCAAAAGGAAGAAAACGAAAAAATAATGGCTGTAACCAAGGAGCAGGTCGCACGCGCCGCAGACGGTATTGCGCCCGACACGGTGTTCTTTATGTACGGCGACGGTGCGGAGGAAGACGATGAAAACTGAATTTAAAAAAATCGTCTGCGACGTCACAAACGACGTCTGCTTCAAGGCGCACCTTGAAAACGGACTTACGCTGTACGTTGCACCCAACGAAAAAACCTCGGCGCACGCCGTATTCTATACCGATTTCGGCTCCGTCAACAGCACGTTTGAGCTTGACGGTGTTACCCACACCCTGCCCGACGGAATGGCTCATTTTCTTGAGCATAAGCTGTTTGAAACAGAGGACGGGGGCGATGCCTTTTCGCTGTTTGCGAAAACGGGCGCAGATGCCAACGCATACACGTCGTTTACAAAAACGGCTTACGTATTCACTGCATCCGAAAATTTCAAAGAATCCCTTTCAATACTTCTTTCATTCGTCACATCCCCTCACTTCACGACAGAGTCCGTAGATAAAGAAAAGGGCATAATAATCGAGGAGATAACGATGTACGACGACTCCCCCGATTGGCAGTGTATGTTCGGAATGATGACGGGAATGTACCGCGAGGATAACCCAATTTCCATCGATATTGCGGGAGATGCGGAGTCGGTTTCAAAGGCAACACCCGAGCTTTTGTACTCAATTTACGAAAAATTCTATTCGCTTTCAAATATGACGCTGTGTGTCAGCGGAAACGTTGACCCGTGTGAAATAGCCGAAATGTGCGAAGCCTTGCAGGGCGAAAAAAGACAAACGCCGAAAACGTATTTCCCAAAAGAGGAAAAGGCAGTACGGCTTCCTTACGTTGAAAAGAAAATGCAGGTATCGCGTCCTTACTTCAATTTCGGCATAAAAGACCTGCCGTTCGAGGATGAGGAGGAGCGCAACCGACGCGCCTCGGCAATAGCCGTATTTTCATCGATGCTGTTCGGCGGTTCAAGCGAGATATACTCCCGTCTTTACGACGAGGGGATAATAAACAAGACGTTCTGCTCGGGCTACGAATGCACGGAATGTTACGCATTCTACGCATTTTCGGGCGAAACGGAACGGGTTGAGGAGATGTATTCGGCTTTATGCGGATACATCGAGGACGTCAAGGCGCGAGGCTTTGATGATGAAGAATTTGAAACTGCCCGCCGTGTCGTTTACGCAAGCGCGGTGAGGGTGTTTGAAAACAGCGTGAGGGTTGCCGAGGATATGTCGGACATCGGTGAATTTCTGTTCACATCACCGAAAACGGTGTCGGAAATCACCCCCGAATACGCATTTGAAGTTTTCTGTGAGCTTTTCAGACAGGAATCATACACACTGTCTGTCATAAAACCTTTGGAATAAGCAAAATGAAAGGAACAAAAAATGTATCAGGTAGAATTTAAGCTTTTTGACTTCGCCTTCCGTTTTTCGCCCGTGGCATTCACGGTCTTCGGCAAGGATGTGTTTTGGTACGGTATCATCATAACCGTCGGCATCATCCTCGGTGTTACTTACGCGTTTATGCGCGCAAAGCAAAGCGGAATAAAGCCCGACCATATGTACGATTATTCGATATTCACAATAAT
>JAZKZC010000127.1:0-2693 GCA_045612465.1 Eubacteriales bacterium | reverse complement strand
AAGCACACCGTTTGCCTTATATCCGTTTTCCGCATTGTTTGCACCGTCGTATATATGTGTTGTACTTACGCCGACGACATTGTCCGCAACGAGTGTGAAGCCGTTGAGATCAAGAGATACACCGACTGGCAAAACCAGATCTCCCGTACTTGTTGATTTCAAAAGCTGTATTGTCTGCCCTTCAAGAACATACTGCATTGCCATTTCAACCGTTCTGTATTCTTCGGCTGTTTGTATGTTTCGGCAAACAAGTTCACCTTTGATAACTGTCCACGTACCGTCGTTGTTATACCGGGAAATAAACTGATGGTGGCATAAATCGGTATTTTCTCCCTCTGCTTCGCAATTTTGAGGGTCAAAGCCTTTATACGTACCGCCTTTAAGTTCTGTTTTTGATGTACCGCTTGCGTAATTTTCATCATTACAATCAATTGTTGCATCGTAATTTCCGTCAGCCGGTGATGCTTCAAAATAACCGCCTTCGACTGTAAAAAGACCTTTTTCTACCGAAACTATCGTGTCGATTGCATAATATTCCCCGTTCTTTATTGTGAGATTTCCGTTTATTGAATCGGATCCCACACCGAACGGAACACCTGTACCGAACATAACAGCATCTACAGTACCGTCGCCCTGCACCGTAAATTCAGATAAAACGCTGAACATAGGATCGACATCATCTACTGTGGCATAAAGATCGTTTCCGTTAAGGTCAAACATCGTGATCTTATCCACCTCAACCGATGTTTTGATAGGCGCGATAGCCAAAAGCTTGATATCGCCGCTCTCCGTAACAGCTTCCTGTGCCGATGCAACAGAGTTATACACAACACCGTCTACCTCTGCAACTTGGTTCGTTACCGTATATGTTCCATCCGCGTTTTTCGCAAGTCCAAGTCCTTCATCGAGATATTTGATTGCTTCAAGATCTGTAAAAGTTCCTCCGCGTATCGTCAAATTCGCGTTGGGATCTACCACAATATCACCAATAAAAACTCCGCTTTCTATGACAGATGTTGTTTTTGTTTCGAACTTGATTTTCTCTCCGTTCCAAACACCGTCACCCTCTATTCTAAAATAGCCTGATTGTGCACCCGAAGTGTCAAATCTGAACGTATCGAAATTGAGTATGCCGTCATTTCTGCAAAGAGGAGTATTCTCAGCAGTAGTATTACCTCTTACAACACGGCATATAGTTCCTTCGGCATCGACCACAACACCTTCACCGATTTGAAATATACCGCAGGAACATAGCGGGTGATTATTTTTATCATTTGGATTACCACCCTTTGATAATTTTATAGTACCACCAAAAATTTCAATATGGGACTGTGTTCCGTTACTGTGCAAACCCATCGCGTAAGAACCGACATTTTCCTCAATGACACCGCCGTTGATTATCGCAGTAGAACCGCCGCCCGCATTATGAGCATATATCAAACATCCCCATCCCGACTGCAGCGATGCGTTGTGACATAATCTACCGCCATTCATTTCAAAATACGGACGTTCGTTTGCGGTAGACGAACGTGTTGTCATAATTATACCGGATGATGTTATGTAGTTTTCACATATTTCTCCGCCGTCCATTATCATAGCGCCTGAAACACAGAAAATCTGACCGTTGTTACCTGTGTGAGCGCCAAAATTGTTTTTGACCGTCGAGCCGTCGTACATTTTTAAACGGCCACCCGTAGCAACATTTGCAACCGCTCCGTTACCGCTACGGTAATTATGATATATAAGTGCGCCGTTTCTGAAATAAGCGGTACCGCCTGTCAAAACTGAAATAAGATATGCGGTGGAATACGTATTTTGTAATGTAGCGGAATATATATTCAATTCACCGCTGACGATAAACGTCGAACTCGATGAAACGGGCGCACCGCTTTCGGGTGTGGAATACGTTGTAAACGTTTTATCAACGTATCCCGCCACAAGATCCGCCATATAAACCTCTTTATGGAAAATCCAATTATTATTACCGTCAATAATTATTCCACCGTCGAGCGTAAGGGAGCCGCCCGCGCTGACGTTGAAAAACGCCCCCTTGAAGCTTGTGCCTCGCAAAAGCACGTATGCACCCTTTATCACTATTTCCGATGTTATATTCGGAAATACCGCTGTTACGGTGATGTCATCCGTAAGTGTTATAACAGCTCCGCCTGATGAGTTAGCTTGTCCGATTGCCGTAACCAGTCCGTCATATGTACCAGCCGAGATTTTGAGGCTCGGTTCAGAATAATTCTTTACATTGTCACTTGATTTGAATTCAAGCGCAATAATGCTGAGCGGCAACGCTGAAAGCATAATGACCATCGCCAGCATAAAACTTACTGTGCATTTTAAAATTCTTCGCATTTGACAGTCCTCTCACATATAATATGTTAGTAAATGTACTATTCGCCATGTTAATTATACATGCAAAAACCTATTTATTATATACAAAATCATATAGCAGATTTGAATTTTTTCGCCATTATATATGAATAAAATATGCAAAATCATCCAATAAACGAACAAAACCGCAGGATGTTCCCTGCGGTTTTGTTGTAATGCTTATTTGATTTTAAGTGCAGTATACGGCGCTGTGTATGACTCAGAAATCGAGCCATTGCCGATAACAGCGGATTTATTTGAACCTCTGACAATGACCTCGCCCGTTTGCTTGATATACGCCGTGTAATACGTTC
>JAZKZC010000126.1:0-27073 GCA_045612465.1 Eubacteriales bacterium | reverse complement strand
CCACTCGCCGTTAAGGCAGAAATATGAATCACGCACGAGCTGGGGACGAGGATAAATCCCGAAAAACTTATCCTCTCTGTTTTCTTCAAAAGGTGTTTTAAGAGTGTTGAACATTATTTTACCTTCCTTGCAACTATCTGTTTTTGGGGAGTATAACCGTCGGGGTATCCCGTTTCGTACGATATTTCAGTTATTTCTTCATAATAAACGGTGAGGGTGTCGCCCTCCTTGATACCGTCCGTGTCGTCCCACACGACGCGGTACCACTCGCCGTCGCTGTCGGATGCAAAAAAGCAGTCGTCAAGCACAGCGTCGCACTTCGTCATACTTTGAATAACGGTAAGCTCTTTCGTGTAAAGGTCACCGCTGTCCGAGCAGGAGATGAAAAACAGCGACAGTAAAGATAAAAACACACAAATTATTTTTTTCATAGCGTAACTCCGAATTGAAATATTGGTTCGGGTATTTATTTAAACACCCTTTTGATTGGCAGTGCGAAAACGCACACGATGCCCATAACGATGGCTGACGCGAGCTTGACCGTCAGAAACAGATAATTTCCGGCCTGAAGCATATCGTCCATAAAGAAGTAGTAAGCCATATAATAGACGGCAGAACCGGGCACGAGCGGAATAATGCCCGTTATCAAAAACACCGACACGGGGCATTTTCTCACCACCGCCATTATGCGCGACATAAAAACGATAACGAGCGAGGCAAAGAAAGTCGCGTACACAGGCCCCGTAACACCGTCAAAAATGCAGTAAACGAGCCAGCTTGCTCCTCCGCAGATACCGCAGAAGACATACTGTTTTCGCGGAACTGAGAAAAGTATGCAAAACGCAACGGTTGCGATGAATGCGGCAAGGCATTGAAGGGCGTATTCTGTAAAAATAGTCATTTTTCCTCCTTATGCCATACCTAAAAATTTAAGTGCAAGTATCGTCACACCGACACCGATGGCGATACCGAGGGCAACGAGGATAGCATCAACAAGCCTTACAAGCCCCGATATGTAGTTACCTGCGGCAATATCGCGTATCGCGTTTGTAAACGACACTCCGGGCACAAGAGGCATAAGACAGCCGATGAGCACCCTGTCAAGTACGCCGACGCCGATGACACCCGTGAAAATTCCCGCGATGACCGTCATAACAGAGCTGCATATTATATTCGTCAGAAGTCTTGACAGCTTCTTTTCGTCAAGAAATACTGCCGATGCGTAAAAAAGAAATCCCACGACGAATGCAACGGCGGAATCAACGAACGAACCGCCGAACATATAAGCAAGTCCCATTGATGCAAGCGCGGAGCCGAGCATCAGCATATAAGGCTTCTGCGGTTTCATTGCATCTATCTCGCAAAGCCTTGTGAATGCGTCGTCAACGTTTCGGTATTCGCCCTGCGCGATGGCGCGCGAGAGCGAATTGACGGCATCAACCTTGCCTAAATTCGTTGAAGCGTAGGGGACGGAGCGTATGCGCAAAAAGTCACGTCTTTTGGGCGCATCTATCGTCCTTTCCATAACACCCGTTGTCAAAAATATACCGTTTGCAACGGTAAATACCTCAAAATCGTGTATACCGTACGATGTCATAATATGGCTTATCGTGTCCTCAACGCGGACGATGTCCGCGCCCGACTGCAGAAGTATCTTTCCTGCATACGATGCCATATCCATCGTTTTTGAAATATTTTCGTCTATCACTTCAGTTTTCTCCTAATTTCTGTGACAACACCCGATATGAATTCGCTTGACCTGTCCTCACTGACAGCCAGAACCTCACCGCCGTCCTCGGGGACGAATACGGCAAGCTCGCCGCACGTGCGGTATTTTCCGATAAAACCGCCGCTCTTGCGTACAAGCACGGTGTCGTTATCGTCCGCATAATTCTGGCGGTGTATAAGATAAAGCGCGTCAGTATTCTGAAAGAAGAAATACTCGTTTGAAAAGCGCACGAAAGCGCAGTCATACCCCTCAATGTTGTCGGCATTGACGCAGGGGCCGTTATCGGGAAGCACCTTTATTACAGGTATTTTTGAGGGGGCGGGGGTGTCCGTGAAGCTGTCGCCGTAGCCGTTTATCATCATATCGACGGTTACGGAAAAATAATCCGCTATCAAAGGCAGATATTTTAAATACGAACTGCTTTTTCCCGATTTCCAATCGGACACAGCCGAGGACGAAAGTCCTAAATAGTCAAGAAATTCACCCTGCCGTCTGCTGTCTTTTTTTAGGTATTCAAGCACCTTTTGCAAAATCTTGTCCATAATGCACCTTAATTTTCAAGTGAAGAAATGTAGCTTTCGGGCAAAAATTCCGTATCTATCGTTTTTGCCACGTACTCACGGAATTTCTTAAGCGATGCGGAATTTCCGTAGTAGCCTATACCGTGGTTTGCAGCCTGTTCAGCCGTATAATTTTCAAGCAAATAAACCTTGTTGTTGTAGAATTTTTTTGTGAAGTCGAAAACGGTCGGCGTGAAAAGAGCGTTTTCAATAACAGCTTCCTCGCGCTCGCCGCCCGTCACGATGTCAAACGTCACGATACCGCCGAGCATATTGTAGTCCCTTGCCTGCTCCGCCATAAAGTTTCCGAGTGAGTAGTAGCAAAGCGTCTTATTTCCGTTTTTGCCCTCTAACCATTCAACGGGCTGAATTACGTGCGGATGGTGGCCCAAAATCACGTCAACACCTGCGTCTGCGAGCTTCTGAGCGTACTGCCTCTGAAAATCGTTTTCGGTCATTTTGTTTTCGTTGCCCCAGTGAACGGAAGCGATGACAACGTCAGCAGACCGGCGCGCCGCTTCGACCTCTGCTTCAAGGTCTGCGCTTTCAAGGTAGGGAATATACGTTTCGTAGCCTTTCGTGGCTTTGAGGTTTGTAAATTCCGTGTAAGCGAGAAAAGCAATTTTTACGCCGTCCTGCTCGTATATTCTGATGTTTTTGTAATCTTCTTCGTTTTTATAACCGCCTATCATCATAACGGGAAGCGTGTCATAAAATGCTATCGTTTTGTCAAGCCCCTTTGAGCCTTTGTCAAGCATGTGGTTATTTGCAATGCAGATAACGTCAAAGCCAAGGTCGCAAAGGTCATATCCGAGCTCCTGCGGGCTGTTGAACTGCGGATAATACGTAAGCTCGTATCCCTCACCGCACATCAGCGTTTCCTGATTGATAAATGCAACGTCGGCATTTTTTATCATCGATGCAACGTTGTCGTATATAGGCTGAAAGTTGTATTTACGTCCGCCCTTATGCGCCATACTCTGCGCATCACGCACCGTTCCGTAGTAAATGATGTTGTCGCCCACGGCAAGAAACGTCGTGCGCTTTTCGGGCTCGGGCGGTATTACCTCAACGATCGCTTCGGTTACTTCTTCCGTCACCGCCTCGGTTTCCGTAACAGCTTCCGTTTCGGTGACATCGGGCGCGTCGGTTGTGATTCCCGTCGTTACTTCAGGCACTTCGGCGCAAGCGGAGAATAAAAATATAACGATTAAAACAAATGATAAAAACGTTCTTTTCATATAAAAAACCCATTTCACAATAATATTTCATTTTAGTATAACAGATATTAAAGCACTATTCAAGAGGTTAAAAGAAAAAATATTATTCCGTATTATAACACAAATCGGCAGAGAAAACAAGCTTGGCAACGGTAGCGCACCCGCGTTCAGTAGGTGTAAACATATTTGCGAGAGTCGCCCTTATCTTATATTTTTTCGTTTTTTATCTTTTTCGTTATCATACCCTTTGCATTATACGTTAAATTTTAAAAACAACAATATATCTTGCTAAAATTTCAAATAACACGTATTGATTTTTATTTATTTGTATGGTAAAATAAACTGTATTTCTATGTAAATTTATAAAGAGGATATAAATATGTGCGGATTTGCAGGCTTTGTAAGTAAAAAGTCTTATGACAAAAACGAAATTGTAAAAAATATGGCATCGACCATCGTGCACCGCGGTCCCGACAGCGACGGATATTTCGTCGAGGGCGACGTTGCCTTCGGCTTCCGCCGTTTGAGCATTATTGACCTTGAAAAGGCGCATCAGCCGATAGTGTCGGTTTGCACGCGGTACGTTATCGTGTTCAACGGTGAAATATACAACTACCGCGAACTGCGTGAAAAGCTCATAAACGAGCACGGTCTTTCATTCAAAACGGACGGCGACACCGAGGTCGTGCTGAATGCGTATTCCGTATACAAAAACGAAACGGCATCGCATCTTCGCGGAATGTTCGCGTTCGTTATCTACGACAGAGAGAAAAAGACGCTTTACGGCGCGCGCGACTACTTCGGTATCAAGCCGTTTTACTACGGAATATTCGACGGGGATCTTCTGTTCGGCTCGGAAATAAAGTCGTTCTTGCCCCACCCGTCGTTCAAGAAAGAAATAAACCGAGATGCGCTCAAAATGTATCTTGAATTTCAGTATTCACCTATGAAGGAATGTATGTTCAAGAACGTGTTTAAGCTTACACCCGGTCATTACTTTACGTATGAGGACGGAAAATTCGAAGAAACAGCATACTTCAAACCCGAATTTTCACCCGAAAAGAGAAGCTTTGACAACGCGGTAAAGCTCATCGACGAAACGGTGCTCTCGTCGGTTGAATACCACCAGATAGCGGATGTTGAGGTCGGCTCGTTCCTTTCGGGCGGAGTCGATTCAAGCTACGTTGCTTCAACCGTAAGAAAGGGCAGAATAAAGCCGATGAAAACGTACTCCGTCGGCTTCAAAATAGAGGGATTTGACGAAACGGGCTTAGCAAAAGACCTTTGCGACATTCTGAACATCCCGAACAAGCAGAAAAACATCACACCCGATGAATTTTTTGAAGCACTCCCGCATGTTCAGTACCATTCCGACGAGCCTCACGCAAACTTGTCAGCCGTTCCGCTTTACTACCTTTCACAGCTCGCAAGCGAGGACGTCAAGGTCGTTTTAAGCGGTGAGGGCGCGGACGAGCTTTTCGGCGGTTACGATTGGTACATTCAGAGCACGCCGTCAAAGCTCTACCGATACCTGCCCATCGGTTTGCGCCGTGCTATGGCAGGGGTGTTCGGAAAATTCCCGAACAGACACGTAAGAACGTTCTTTACGTCAAATGCAAAGACCGTTGAGGAAACGTACATCGGACAGGCGTTCATTATGGATGACGATGCCGCCGACAGAATAATAAACGAAAAATACAGAAGCAAAATGTCGTATAAGGACGTGACGGCGCCCTACTACGAAAAGGTCAAGGGCTGTGACGACCTGACGAAAAAAATGTATCTCGATATGAATTTGTGGCTCCCCTACGACATTCTTCTGAAAGCTGACAAGATGACAATGGCGCACTCGCTTGAAGCGCGCGTGCCGTATCTTGACCGCGAGGTCTGGGCGCTTGCAAGAACGCTCACGTCAAGCCAGAAGATGAAAGGCAGACACACGAAGCGCGCGTTTCGATGCGCGGCGCTGTCGCACATTCCCGAAGAATGGGCAAACAGAAAAAAAGCAGGCTTTATGGTGCCGTTCCGCGTCTGGATAAAGGACGAAAAATACGGTGCGCCCATCAAAAAAGCGTTTGCATCAGACTATGCGCGTGAGTTTTTCGATACGGACTATCTCACGGCGCTCCTTGATGAGCATTTAAGCGGCAAAAAGAACAACGCGCGTGTGATATACACGGTTTATTCTTTCTTGCTTTGGTATGAACAGTATTTTATTTTGAGGTGAAAAATGACAGATAAGAGATTTTTTCCGATAGTTCTGGGAAGTGACGAAAATGCATACGGTACGGCTCGTATTTTTAACAAGGAGTACGGCATAAAGCCCCTGCTTCTTTGCACAAGACTGCTTGTGCCGACGCAAAACAGCAGTCTGTTCACTGTGAAAACGATAGAAAATTTCAATCAGAGCGACGTTTTTGTGCGTGAGCTGTCAAAGGTTCTCCGCGAATACGGAGAAAAATACGAAAAGCTCGTTGTTATCTCATGCTCTGACTATTATACGGCGCTTATGTCCGAAAATTACGGTAAGTTTGACGGACTCGTTTGTAATCCGTTCCCGAAATTTGAGCTTTTGGAACAGCTTGACACCAAGGATAAATTTTATGCACTTTGCGAAAAGCACGGCATTGATTATCCCGAAACGCTCGTTGTCGGTAAGGATGAAAGATTGGAAGCGCTCGACAAGCTCACGTTTGATTTTCCCATCGTCGTGAAGCCCGAAAACAGCAATGCAACGGAGTATCTTGAATGCAGCTTTGAGGGCAAAAAGAAAGTATTTTTCTTCGATAAACCGAATGAATATCTTGAAATGGTCGGACAGATGAACAAATCGGGTTATTCGGGCAAGCTGATAATCCAGCGCTTTATCAAGGGCGACGACTCGGCAATGAGGGTAATGAACTGCTATTCCGACAAAAACGGAAAGGTCAGGGCGATGTGCCTCGGACAACCCGTGCTTGAGGAATATCACCCCAAATCCCTCGGTAACTACGCGGCGATAATTTCAAGAAGCGACGAAAAGCTTTACGCAAATATCAAAAAATTCCTCGAGGACATCGGCTACACGGGTTTTTCCAATTTCGATATGAAATATGACAGCGAAAACGGAAAATACTATCTTATGGAGATAAATCCACGCCCCGGCAGAAGCAGTTTTTACGTTTACGCATCGGGTATGAATCTTATGAAATTCGCTGTAGATGACGTGTTTGATGCAAACGGGGAATGTGTGTACGGAGAGAATACAACGCTGTGGTCGAACGTCAGCAAATGCGTTTTGTTCAAGTACACGGCAAACGAGAGTATACGCGCAGAGATGAAAAGGCTCGTCAAAGAAAAGAAATATATGCGCACGCTCGATTGTAAGGAAGACAGAAATATAAAACGATTCATTAAAATAAGACGGTATTATTTCGGACAGTACAGAAGCTATAAAAAGTATTATTTTTCAAAAGCATAAGAGGTAATCAAATGAAAAGACAAAGCGGAGTTCTTATGAACATCTCATCGCTTCCGTCGCCGTACGGAATCGGTGTTATCGGCAAGGAAGCGGAAGATTTTGCCGAAAAAATAAAGGAAATGGGATTTTCCAAGTGGCAGATACTGCCCCTCAATCCCCCCGGCGCGGGAAACAGTCCGTATTCCTCCGACGGTGCGTTTGCGGGAAATATTCTTTATATCGACCCCGAAAAGCTTGAAAAAGACGGACTCGTTACGAAGGACGACGTCAAAGTGTGCTTTTACGACGGCACGCCGTACAGAGTAGACTACGGCGCAGTAAGCGAAAAAAAGCTTGCGCTTTTAAAGAAAGCTTACGAAAATATCACCGATGAATACAAGGCCGGTACCGCCAAGTTTCTGAAAAAGGCTGAAAACTTCAACTATGCGTATTTCAAGGCGCTCAAGGAGCATTTTGACGGCGAACCGTTCTATAATTGGAAAAAAGAATATAAGGTAAGGTCGCTTGCCGAAGCCCACAAGGGTGAATTTACGGAAGAAATATTCTTCCACGGCTTCTGCATGTACGTTTTTATGCGTCAATGGCAGGAGTTCAAAAAGAACGTAAATGAGCTGGGAATTGAGCTTATAGGCGATATGCCCATATACGTCAACCTCGATTCTGCCGATGTCTGGTCGCACACCGATCTGTTTTTGCTTAACAAAAACACATTCCGTCCACAGCTCGTCGCAGGTGTTCCCCCGGATTATTTTTCCGAGGACGGACAGCTTTGGGGCAACCCCTTATTCGATTGGAAAGCTATGGAGGAAGACGGCTTTAATTGGTGGGTAGAGCGAATCGCAAACAGTCTTTCGCTTTACGATACGCTCCGTATTGACCATTTCAGAGGCTTCGCATCGTTCTGGGCGGTCGGCGCAAAGGAAGAAACCGCAAGAAACGGCAAGTGGAAAAGGGGCCCCGGTATGAAGCTGTTTGACGCGGTAAACAAAAAGCTGAAGAATCCGTCTATCATCGCGGAGGACCTCGGTGAATTCGGCAAGGATGTCGAACAGCTCCTTGCAGATACGGGCTTTGCGGGAATGCGTGTAATTCAGTTCGGCTTTGACGGAAAGGATAATTCACACCTTCCGCAGAATTACCCCAAAAACTGTATTGCTTACACGGGCACGCACGACAATGACACGGTGCTCGGTTGGCTGTATTCAATCGCAGAGGATGAAACAAGGCGTCTTGCGCTTGATTACTGCGGCTTCAAGGATTGGAATTGGGGCGAGGGCGGATTTTATTCAAAGTCTGTAAGAGCGGTTATTGAAGCCGTCTGGAGATCGCCCGCAGCGCTGGCAATCGTTCCCGTTCAGGATATGTGCGGTTTCGGCTCGGATACGAGAATAAACACACCCGGTACACCCGAGGGCAACTGGGAAATGCGATTCACCAAGGAACAGCTCGACAGCATAGATGCGGATTACTTCAAACGTATAAATACCGTTTTTGTCCGCTGATGTAATAAATTTAAAATTGAAAGTTGAAAATTGAAATGAACAAAGTACCACAATGATTGCATTGCGGTACTTTGTTCGCTGAAATGCCTGCAACGACGTATTGCACGTTACGTTTTCTCATTCAAACCAATAAAAAATCTCCCGACGGTCACCGTCGGGAGATTTGCTTTTATACCTTACGAAGCGGATGTTTCAAGGAACTTTTCGTAATCCTTGAGCTTTGCCTTTTCGAAGAATCTGTAACCGAAGATAGAGGAATCAACCTTTGAAAGATCCTCGGAAATGAGGTAGTATTCCGTGTTGAACTGAAGCGGGATTATTGCCATTTCTTCCATAAGGAGCTTTTCAGCTTCTGCAAGCTTTGCAGCTCTTTCAGTGGAGTAGGGAGCAAGTGCCAACGCTTCCTTGATAAGTGCGCTGTAAGCCTCGCCCGTGTATCCTGAAAGACCGGGCTTAGCGGTGTAATCGTTGTTGAGCGTGTCACGTGCCGCGCCGCTGTATTCAATAGCGAAAGGAGCAAGTGTACCGATAGCATCCGTTGAGTTGGACTGATAGTCAACAGAAAGAATGTCGTAGTCGCCTTCTTCGATCGCCTTTGCGTAATCAGCTCTGTCAAGCGCCTTTACAGTAACGTTGAAGCCGAGCTGTTTCCACTGCTCTTTAGCATATTCTGCAACGAGCTTATCAACACCGTTAAGTGTGTAATCTCTGCAAACGAGCTTGATGTCCTTTGATTCAATGGACGCGCCCTTGATGAGGTTCTTTGCCTCGTCAACGTTTGCGCTTGTTGCAAGGATAGCGCCCTGCGCATCACGGAATGAAGTACCTTTCTTCGTGTTGTAAACGGGAGAAGGAACGATACCGGTTGCGGGCTTGTTCGTGCCGCCTGTTATGGAAACGATATGATCACGGTCGAGAGCGAGTGACAAAGCACGGCGCACTTCTGCGGAATCAAACGTCTTGTTTGTGCGGTTGAACATAAATGTATGTGTTGAGAAAAGGTCTGAAATTTCAAGATTTGAACGGTTTGCTTCTATCTGGTCCAAAGGAAGATTGGAAAGGTAGAATATTTCACCGTTGTTGTATGCATCAAGCAAGCCCTGAAGTCCCGAACCGTCGCGTCCGAGGTATTCGTAGTGAATTACGATTTTATGAGGCTTAACGTATTTAAGCTCGTTTTCGCCTTCTTCGCCGGTAAGTCTGTAATACTTGTTGCGTTCAAGAACGTACGTGCCGTTTTCTTTTTCATCGTCCATCGACTTGATTACGAACTTACCGTTTGTAACCATCATTGTTGACTTTGTTGCCCACGTGGGATCGTAAAGCATCTGGTCGTTTTCGTCGTACTGAACGACACCGTCATCGTCCGTCAAAGGCTTACTTACCTTATCCTCACGCAAGGGAACGAGCGCGGGGGAAGCAAGAAGCTCAAGAAAATGATCGTAATCGATAGGACCTTCGAATTCAATTTCGAGCAGGTTGCCGTCGGGAGCCGTAATGCCTACGTCGTCGATGCTGACACCTGCAACACCTTCTTTAGCGGGCTTTGCGTTCTTTATATCGTAAAGAAGAACAGCGGCATCGCTGGAGAAGTCGGGCTGAAGAATACGCTTCCAAGCGAAAATGAAGTCATCGGCGCTTACGGGCGTACCGTCGCTCCACTTCGTGCTCTTGAGCTCGATGAGCATTTTGTATTCATTTCTGTCCTCGTCTTCACTGATGGTAATGTCTTCAGCAATAGCGTTTTCAACGTCACCGTCAGCATTGATCCTTGTGATACCCTCGTAAAGAATACCGAGCACCTTTACGGCGTCAGCGTCCTTGTACGCGGTAGCAGGGTCAAAATTCTTAATTTCCGAAGAAAGGAACATATGTATAATTGCGCCGTTATCATTCTCCGCACGGCCGCAGGCTGTGAAAGCCGCAAGTGCAAAAACAAGGCACAACAACAATGCTAAAATTCTTTTCATTGATCAGAAACCTCCTTGGATTCTTACGTATAAATATATTTTACCCCGTCATTATATCATCTTTTCTTATAATAATCAATAATAAAAAATTAACTTTTATAAATATTTGTACATTTATACAAAAACAGGTGTCTGTTTTGGTGCGATTTCACCATAAAAACAGCCGAAAAATGAAGCACGGAAATATATATGTAATATATTAATGCAAAATAATTAAATAATTATTTACGCGAATTGAGTCCGATAAAGCCGAATCCAAACATAACACAGCAGATAATGAAGCCGACTGCAGGGGAAATTGTACCTGCTTCCATTCCGCCGATGACGCCGAAGAAAAGGAACACACCGAGCGTTACAGCGCAAACAGACGCGTATTTTTTAATGAGCGATACCAGAAGCGATGCGTGGCGGCTTCTGAAAGCTGATGCACATGCGCTTATTGCGTAACCCAGAACGTAAGCGGCATATTCTGCTCCGAGATAAAGAGAAGCTATAAGCGACACGAATGATTCCGTGATGCCGAGCGATTTTTTAGCTGTGTATTTTAAAGAAATGTTGTTATTCATAATTTACCTCCAAATTACCGAAATCGGTTAATGTGGTTGCATTATACACCGAAAACGGTAAAATGTCAATAGAAAAATCGAAAAAAGTATCAAAAAGTCGAAAAAATACTTGACAAAACGGTAAAATTATGTATAATGGTAAATGTAAAAAGATGATAGGAGTACGGTATGGACTGGCTTTCTGAAACAAAAAGAATTAAAAACGAAAAGGGTATGCGCAACGATGAGCTTGCAGAACGTGCGGGCATTCCCTTGGGAACTTTGAATAAGATACTCGCAGGTCAGACGGGAAGCCCCAAGCTTTCCACAGTCTGCGCCATAGCTGACGCTCTCGGTGTTTCGCTTTCGGAGCTTGTGGGAGGCGGAGACGTATCGGCTGACGAAAAGGAAATAATAAAAAAAGTCCGTGCGCTTGACGGTGTCGGTTACACGGCTTTTTCACAGTGTCTTGAAAGAGAATACAGGCGCACGCTTGAAGAAAAGAAAAAGAAAAATAACGCGTATGAGCTTGATGATGAAAGTACCGTAAAGATACTTTTTTACGATATGCCCGTGTCGGCAGGCTGCGGTTACTATCTTGACAGCACACGCGCGCAGAAAATAACCATCGGTGCAACGCCTTTGACGGAAAAGGCGGATTTTGCCCTGCGCGTAAGCGGAGACAGTATGGAGCCGAAGTTTTCCGACGGCGACATAGTTATTATCGAGTCGGGCGCACGTGTGGACGAAGGCAAGGTTGGTATATTCGTGCTTAACGGCGAGGGATATATCAAAAAATTCGGCGGTGACAGACTCATTTCGCTCAATCCCTCGTATGCCGACATAAAAATAAAGCCCGATGACACTTTTGAGTGCAAAGGGCTTGTACTTGGCAGAATAAAGAAAAATTCACAGTAAAACGGCGCCGCCTATATCGGCAGGCATACCGCTTGACAAACTTACGGCTTCTGTTCGGATCTCCCGACAGAAGCTTTTTATTTTTTCGGAATCGGGATGCAAAGATATATCGCCGAAAAAATAAACCTTTCCTCCGCAGTAAAACGATGAACCGCCGATGAACCCGTAGTTGAGTCCGGGCAAAACGAAATGCCCCTCGCTTATCTTCAAAACCTTTTCACCGTGTTCGGTAAGCGCACGGTGTAATCCCGCGTCGGCTGTGATGTAAGCACCTCCGACGTCGGAGACGGAGCATTTTGCATACCCCTGCTTCACGCACACGGGCGAAATGCCGTTTGCTTTGGCAAATTCCTTTATTTTTTCAGATGCAAAAGGAAGATTTCCGTAAACGTGCGTGCGTGTGAAAAGGACGTTGAAAAGTATGTCGCGCGGATACGTTTCGCCGTATTCCTCGTCGGTAAGAACGACGGGGAAAGGCTTTAAAATATCCTTATTTTTTTCGTAATAGTCACGCGTGAAAAGGAGCTTTTCGCCGAGGCGCACCGTGAGCATATCGGCGTGCGAGGAAACGAACTTCGGCAGTTTTGCGTCCTTCGGCAGTATAACGGGCGAAAATCCGTGCTTTTTCAAAGCATCGGCAAATCGGGCGCCGCCCTCGCCTATAAAAACAGTTTTCATAGTCATAAAAGCAAAAAAAGGACGTACACCGTCCCTTTTATAGCATATTGTACAAACAGCCTGTTAAGCTCTGCTTACCTTGCCTGAGCGGAGGCAACGGGAACAAACGGCTACCGTCTTTGTAGTACCGTTTACATTAGCCTTAACTTTTCTTATGTTAGCCTTCCATGTTCTGCTTGTTTTACGGTTTGAGTGGGACACGTTGTGACCGAATGTTACACCCTTTCCGCATACGCTGCATTTTGCCATGCTTTACACCTCCCTGGCAGATTATATGAAGTCGAAACGACAAATTTTATACCGTTACAACAGACAACGGTCATTATATCACAACGTTTCGAAAAAATCAATACACTTTTCAAAAAAATGTCCGCAAAATTGTGAATTTTTTTGAAAAATCGGAATCTATCTATGTTTTATAGAGATTTCTCCCGTGTAAATTCGCTTTTTTTCACCGTTTTCGCTTAAAAATTCAAGTGAAAAATCGGAATTTATACCGATGACCTCGCCGTTAAGCTCACCGTTTTGCGACACCGCACACGCTTTTTTACCGAGCGTGATGCAGTTTTTCTTGTATTCTTCAAAAATTTCATCACGGTCGAGCGTGTCGATGTCATCGAGCATTTTTATTATCTCGCCGCACAGACAACGTCTGTCGGGGGCAATACCCGTTTCCTTATATACCGACGTCGCAATGCTTTCGAGCTCCTCGGGGAATACGGAATTTTCATCCCCGCAGTTTATCCCGATGCCGATGACGGTACGGAATTCATCTCCCAAACACACCGATTCGGCAAGGATTCCGCAGACCTTTTTACCGTTTAAAATGAGATCGTTTACCCATTTTATGCCGAGTGTGACGCCGCAGACGTTTTCAAGCGCACGCTTGACGATAACACCGCATAAGGCTGTCAGATACACAGAGTCGGGCGACTTTCCGACGTAAAGATATGAAAGGTAAAGTCCGCCTTTCGGCGAATGGAAGCGGCGGGCATATCTGCCGCGTCCCGCTGTTTGCTCCTCGGCGATGATGACCGTGCCGTGCGCGGCATTTTTCATTTGCTTCAGCCTTGTGTTTGTTGAATCGGTCGACTTCAGAACGGTTACGTTTTCAAGCCGTTTTGGCGTGAGAATTGAAGAAAGCTCCATTATTTATAAGACCTCAATGAAGAAATATGCTCGTACGTGAAGCCACGGCGCAGAAGCGACGCGGACAGCTTTTGCCGCGTTTTCGGATCACCTTCGGAAAGTATAGCCTCCAGAATCCCTTTTGATTCGGCATATTCGCGGAGTTTTTCCGTAAAATCCACCTCGCGGTACAGCACCTTTAAAGCGTTCTGTATATACCTCTGCTCAAAGCCTTTGCTGCGCAGCTTGTCAGATATTGCAAGCGGACCGTAGAACTGCTTTGCGGCAGTTTTTGCAAGGCGCAGTGCGTGTTCCTTTTCATTGATGTATCCCATTGTTTCAAGGTGCGACACGGCACATTCGGCGGTGTTGCCGTCATAGCCTTTCATCATGAGCTTGCGCGCAAGCGTGCGCTTTGACATATCGGAATACGACAGAAGATCGAGCCCCTTTTTGATGGCACGGGTAATTTCCGAAAGCTCCTCCATAAGCTCGATCTCATCATCGGAAACATCACTTCCCGCAGTAAAACTGCGGGAAGTGATAAGACGTGTTGAAATTATGAATTTTCGGCTGTTTCTGCCGCTTTTGACGATTATTTGCGAGGTTCCGTCGCCGAGCGGAGCACATTCGGCAATGTAAAACGGACTATCACTCATCGTCGCCGCTGATGTCGAGAAGCTTGATGTTGAAATCGTCGTCCTCATCCTCGTCATCGTCGTCAAGCTCATAAGCTTCGCCGAGCGACAGGTCGATGTCATCTTTCTTTGCCTTGATGATGTCCTCAAGCTCTTTCATAAGAGCGGGATGCGATTCGATGTACTTACGTGTGTTTTCCTTACCCTGACCGAGTCTTTCACCCTTGTAGGAGAACCACGAGCCGCTCTTTTCGAGTATGTCAAGCTCAACACCGATTTCGATTATCTCGCTTGATTTTGAAATGCCCTTGCCGTAGAGAATGTCGAATTCCGCAACCTTGAAGGGGGGAGCGACCTTGTTTTTAACGACCTTGCATTTGATATGGTTTCCGTATGTTTCGCCGCCCGTTTTCAGGCTTTCCTGCTTGCGGACGTCGATTCTTACCGATGCGTAGAACTTCAGCGCGCGGCCGCCGGGCGTCGTTTCGGGGTTGCCGTACATAACGCCGACCTTTTCGCGGAGCTGGTTGATGAATATAACAACGCAGTTCGTTTTTGCAATAGCGCCCGAAAGCTTACGGAGCGCCTGGCTCATCAGTCTTGCCTGCAGACCTACGTGCGATGCGCCCATTTCACCGTCAATTTCCTGCTGGGGAACGAGGGCGGCAACAGAGTCAACCACCACAACGTCAACAGCGCCCGAACGCACGAGAGCTTCGGTAATTTCAAGCGCCTGCTCACCGCTGTCGGGCTGTGAAACGAGCAGGGAATTTATGTCAACGCCGAGAGCCTTTGCGTAAACGGGGTCAAGCGCGTGTTCGGCATCTATAAATGCCGCTTCGCCGCCGAGCTTCTGCACCTCTGCGACAACGTGCAGGGCGACTGTCGTTTTACCCGAGGATTCCGGGCCGAAGATTTCAATTATTCTTCCTCTGGGCACACCGCCGATACCGAGTGCCAGGTCAAGCGTCAGCGAGCCTGTCGGCACTGCGCTTACTTGCATTGAAGCGTTGTCGCCGAGCTTCATTATCGTGCCCTTGCCGAATTTCTTTTCTATCTGTGATATGGACGTTGCCAGCGCCTTCTGCTTTTCGTCGGGTGCAGCAGCCATGGGAGAAACTGTTGGTTTTTTAGCTTTAGCCATTTTATATTATCCTTTCAAAAGGCGAACAAATGTTCGTTTTTATTTGATTATATAACAACAAACCCGAAAAATCAAGTTTTTCGGGCATAGTTTACAATAAATTAATAATTTCGTTCAGTGAACGAAATTGAGGCTTGAAATGCACTTCCGATTTTAATATATTTACACATTTCGAAGCGGGCGACCATTGGTCGCCCCTGCAAATGTAACATATATTGTCCTGAAGTGAATCGGTCCATGCGCTGAGGTTGTTTAATTTTTTGCCTTGGGAACGAAGAATGTTCCGACACCTCTGCCTGCGGCAATATCGTATATGATGTCGGGATTTTCACCGTTTGCGATAACCATTGCTATACCTGCATCGGTGACGGTTTTTGCGGCTTCTATCTTCGTTCTCATACCGCCCGTGCCACGTGCCGTGCCCTCGCCGCCTGCCATTTCCATAATGGATTCGTCAACGTCCTTTATGCGTTTGAGCATTACGGCATCCTCAAACTCACGGGGATTTTTGTCGTAAAGACCGTCAATGTCGGAGAGGTTTATAAGCAGATCAGCGTCGGCAAGAAGCGCAACGAGCGCAGCGAGCGTGTCGTTGCCGCCGAACTTGATACCGTGGTATGAAATCGAGTCGTTTTCGTTTACGACGGGAATTATGCCCATTTCAAACAGCGTGTTGAACGTGTTTCTTGCATTCTGCATCGGCTCTTCCTTTTCCATGACCGACTTTGTCAGAAGTATCTGCGCCACCTGATGGCCGTAGCCTGAGAAAAATCTGTCGTACATACGCATAAGCTCCGTCTGTCCGACAGCCGCCATTGCCTGCTTTTCGATAAGCGTTGTGGGGCGGTGCTCAAGGTTCACCTTTGCCGCGCCTGCGGCAACGGCACCCGAGGAAACTAGCACGACCTGCACACCGTAATTTCTGATGTCGGAAATGACACGCGCGAGCTTTTCCATTCTGCGTAAATTGAGCTTTCCGTTATCGTACGTAAGAGTCGATGTACCGACCTTTATGACAATTCTTTTATATGCAATATCGAGCATAAAACCCCCTGTAATATGAATAAATCAAAGTATTTTTAAATTTATTATTAAAATACGCTTGTTTATTTAAAATATCTGTTATATAATGTAACAACGGCATTATACTACTATGTCGGAAAAAAATCAAGTGTTAATTTCAAAAGTGTAATAAATATTCGGAAAAAGAGGTCATTATGAAAGAAAGTGTAAAGGTTCAGGTTGCGGGAGTTACGTTTTTCGTCGTGTCGGACGACGGTAAGGAACGCACCTTGGAGATAGCGCATCAGGTGAATTCGAAAATTAACAATCTCGTTTTGCAGACAACGAACTGCACGAAAATGAAAGCGGCGGCGCTTTGTGCCATGGACTACTGTCGTGAATCAATGGAGCAGAAGGAGCAGATCGCCCGTCTTGAACAGAGAATAAAGAAGTTAGAGGGCGAGCTTGCAAGAGGTAAAAACGCAAAAGCGGGCAGCTTCCTTGATTTAGACACATCGGGGGATAACTGACGTGGCACAGAACTTGAAAAAACCTGCGCTTTTGTTGCCCGCAGGTTCGGGAGCGTCGCTTGATGCGGCGATAAACGCGGGCGCGGATGAGGTATATTTCGGCTCAAAGCTGTTCAATGCGAGAATGGGCGCTGACAATTTTGAGCTTGCGGAGATAATGGACGCTATTACAAAATGCCATTTTTACGGTGTTAAAGCAAATATCACGCTCAACACGAGCGTTCACGACAGAGAATATCCCGATCTTCTCCGTCTTTGCGAATTTCTGTACCGTGCGGACTGCGATTCGATAATCTGCGCGGATCCCGGTGTTTGCGCCGTTTTGCGTGAGAATTTTCCCGATCTGAAGCTTCACGCAAGCACACAGTGCGCAGGGCACAATGCCGCCGCGGCAAAGGTGCTTAAAAATATGGGTTACTCCCGTATGGTCGTGGCGCGTGAGGCATCGTTTGAGGACATTCTCCTTATGCGTAAGGAGCTTCCCGATATGGAATACGAAATATTCGTTCACGGCGCGCTTTGCGTTTGCCATTCGGGTATGTGCTCAATGAGCGCGTTCATGGGCGGAAGAAGCGGAAACAGAGGCGACTGCGCACAGCCGTGCAGACTGCCCGCAAAGGACGGAAGCTATCCTTTGTCGCTTAAAGACAACTGCCTTGCAAAATATATGACGGAGATAATCCGAAGCGGTGTTGACAGCCTTAAAATAGAGGGCAGAATGAAAAGCCCCGAATACGTTTACGGCGTCGGCAGAATATACAGAACGCTTCTCGATGAGGGACGCGATGCGACCGACGAGGAAATAAAGAAGCTTGAGCGTCTGTTTTCGCGTGACGGCTTCACGGACGGATATTTTACGGGAAATGTCGGTTCGCATATGCTCGGTGTAAGACGCGAAGCGGACAAGGAGCTTACGAAAGAAGCGGAAACGACAGCGGCGTTTGAGCTTAAAAACTCAAAGCGCAAGCTCCCCGTGAAAATAACGGCGGAATTCAAAAAGGGAACTGCGTGCAGAATGCAGATGACCTACGGTGATATTTCCGTTGCGGTTTACGGAAGTGCACCCGAAGAAGCGATTACGGCGCCCCTTACGCAGGAAAGCGTGAGAAAGAATCTTCTGAAGCTCGGCGCAACGCCGTTTGAGCCTGCAGAGGGCGGCGTGTCAATAGTCATAGATGACAACGTGATGCTTCCTGTGTCGGCGATAAATTCATTAAGACGCACGGCGACAGACCAGCTTTTGTGCAAGATAAATACGGTATTTCATCCCGAAAGAGGCGCATTTGAAATGAAAGCGCCGTCACCTGCGGTAACGTGCGAAACGTTCAATCCCACGGGCAAGAGTATTGCACACTTCACGCATTGGAAGCTGATGCCCGCGAGGATATTCCTCGGCGGATTTTCACATATCTATCTTCCCGTTGAGGAGTATTTGAAGGCTCCCGACCACGTGCGAGAGGTCGTTGACGGAGTTGAATTCCCGAATGTAGCTATGATGAGGGAATATCACGAGCTTGACGATATGGCTGTCCGTGTGAAGCTTCTCGGCATGAAAAATGTTATGGTCAACAACATCGGCTCGCTGAACATTGCGCTGAAATACGGCTTCAATGTTCACGGCGGTATCGGTCTGAACGTGCAGAGCACGAGGGCGGCAAACGAATTCATCCGCCTCGGTGTGAATGACGTTATCATCAGTCCCGAGCTGAAGCTCCCTGCGGTGAAGGCTATTGCTGAGGCGCTTGTCGGCAGAACAGGCGCGGCGATATACGGTAAGCTTCCCGCGATGACGGTTGAAAAGTGCGTTATACGCGATGTGACGATGGGCAAAAAAGCACCCGACATACAGACGTGCGCTTACTGCGACGAGCATCCGTATTCGTATATCGTTGACCGCCACGGTGCAAAAATACCCGTAAGACGGACATTCACACACAGAAACGTGCTTTATAACAGCGTACCCGTCTATATGGCGGACAAGCTGACGGCGGTGACTGGCGGTAAGGTCGGCGACCTTCACTATTTCTTCACCGACGAAACACCGAACGAAGCATCTGAAATAATCGATAAATACAGAAATCAGGAAGCGCCCGACGGGGACGTGAGAAGATTATGACGGTAAAATACAAGAAATTAAGACAGGGGGCAAAAGCTCCCGAATATCAGAGCGAATGCGCCGCGGGCGCCGACCTTTACGCCTGCTGTGAGGACACGGTCATAGAAGCGGGATGCCGTAAGCTGATACCGACGGGCATCGCCATTGAGTGCGAAAGGCGCGACATTGCGGCAATCATCTGCGCAAGGAGCGGACTTGCTTCCAAGCACGGAATAACGCTTGCAAACGGTATCGGTGTCGTTGACAGCGATTACAGAGGAGAAATAATGGTGTCGCTCGTCAATCTTTCCGATACACCGTACACGGTCACAAACGGCGAGCGTATAGCACAGCTTATGATACTGCCCGTGATAAAGGGCGAATTTACCGAGGGTGAGCTTTCCGACACACAGCGCGGTGTCGGCGGCTTCGGCTCAACGGGAAAAAATTAAACAAAACGGAGTTGTTATGATATACTTGGCTTCCAAATCTCCCAGATGGTGCGAGATATTAACGACTGCGGGGATAATATTTGAAACGGTATCGTCCGATGCTGACGAAAGCTGCGGCTTTACACCTGCGCCCGAGGAGCTTGTTATGGGACTTGCAAGCCGTAAGCTCCGCTCCGCTCAGGTCGAGGCAACGGATGACGATATAATAATCGCCGCGGATACTATCGTTTGCTATGACGGCATCGTTTTAGGTAAACCGCGCGACGACGAGGATGCGTTCAGAATGCTGTCTATGCTTTCGGGAGAAAACCACAAGGTCTACACGGGTATCGCGCTCAAAAAGGGCAAGGAATACATTCTTGATTATGACGTTACCACCGTCAGAATGCGCGAGATGACCGCCGAGGAGATAATGCGTTACATATCCACGGGTGAATGCCGTGACAAGGCAGGCTCTTACGCGATACAGGGTATAGGCGGAGTGTTCGTTGAGAGCATAAACGGAAGCTATCATAACGTCGTGGGGCTTCCCATTTGCAAGGTGTACGAATATCTTTTGAAATTGGGAATGTGAATTGACCATACAACACCAAGTTGAATAAAATGAGATTAAACGCCTTCCCCAGTGGGGGAAGGATGGGACTTGTAGTTGACAAGGTCAACTACTGCTTGCGGTGGATGAGGTGTTATGAAATGGGTTTGAAACGGGCGGTGTAGTTCGTGGTAGTCACGAACTACTTGGAATCCGCCCCTACAACAACACCACGTTGAATGAAACGAACGAAGATGGGTTTGGTAATGAAATGCCTGCGGCATGAAATGTCACTTCGTGACTTGAAATGTTTGCTTGCGCAAACTTGAAATGATATTCGACGGAGCGAATATCATTAACTAATGGTGAAAGAGGGACGAAATGTCTAAATATATAGGGCTTGATTTAGGTCAGGCAACGACAAAGATATATGAAAAGGGCAAGGGCATCGTGCTTCGCGAGCCGACTGCCATTGCATACGATACCGTGCAGGGTGATGTTATCGCCGTCGGTAAGGATGCGAGAAAAATGTACGGAAGAACGCCCAAGGACAAAGAGGCGGTATTACCGCTTAAAGGCGGTGTCATCGACAGTTTCGTTGACACCTCGGAGGTCTTGTATTCGTTCTTTGCCAAAAACGGATATACGGGACTTTTCAATCGTCCGAAGATTGCTGTCGGTGTGCCGTGGGGCATATCTGAGGTTGAGCGCAACGCTTTCGAAAACGTATGTATGGAAGCCGGCGCGGCGAGTGTCACGCACCTCGTTGCACAGCCTATGGCGGCGGCGCTCGGTGCGGGCATAAACGTGCTTAAAGCAAAGGGAAATCTTATATGCGACATCGGCGGAGGTAAAACGCAGACGGCGGTCATCTCATACCGCGGTGTTATCCACGCGGGTATCACGCGTGTGGGAGGTGCCGACCTTGACGCGGCGATAATTTCCTACATAAAAAATGCGTTCAACGTGCTTATCGGAGAAAACACGGCGGAGCTTATCAAAAAAACGGCAGGCTCGGCGCACCCTATGTTTGACAAGGGTAATTTCCGCGTTTACGGAAAGGACATCGTCACGGGAAGGGCAACGGCTGTTAGTATCAAGTCGTCCGAGGTGCGCGATGCAATGATAGAGTCGTTTGAAAGAATCGTTGACGGCATACACGCAACGCTTGAAAATATGCCCCCGAGAATAGCGTCGGATATATACGATTCGGGAATGACGCTTCTCGGCGGTACGTCGCTTTTACCCGGTATCGACAAGCTGCTTGAGCAGGCGCTCGGTATGCCCGTAAAACGTGCATCGCGTCCGCTTGACTGCATTGTAAAGGGAATAGGCAAGATAATTGATTCGCCCGGTGAGCTTGCGGAGGTCGTAAGCAGACAGGAAATGTTGGATTGAGATGAAAAGATTTTTTAAAAGCAGATTTTTTATAGTCACGGTTTGTATAGCAACCGTGCTGACGGTTGTATTAAGTGCGCTGTCGGCATCGGGACATATATCGAAGCTGACCGACGGGGTGAACATTATGCTCGCGCCGTTTTCAGAGGGTGTAGGAAGCATCGGACTTGCGATAAAAGGGTACAAGCAGTACTTCGCATCGGTCGATGAGCTTATGGCGGAAAACGAAGCGCTCAAAAATGAGGTCAACGACCTTAAAGGGCTGATATACGATGCCGAGGCTATGAAAAAAGAAAATGAGTTTTACAAGAACTTCCTCGGTATAAAAGAGGAGCATCCCGACTATATTTTTCTCGATGCTACCGTCATAAACCGCGAGGCGGGAAATTATATCAGCGTGTTTTCTCTCAACAAGGGAACGCGTGACGGGATAGAGAAAAATATGCCCATTATCTCCGAGGGCGGCGGTATCGTCGGATACATAAGCGAAGCGGGAGTTAACTGGGCAAAGGCATCAAGCGTCATTGACACGTCCTCGTCCGTCGGTGTTTACATCGAACGCACGGGCGAAGCGGGCGTTCTGTCAGGTGAATTTTCCCTTAAAAAAGAGGGACTTTGCAGAATAAATTACCTGTCCGGAGATTCAGACGTTGCCGTAGGCGACAGAATAATGACCTCGGGACTCGGCTCGATATATCCGTCGGGAATACTCGTCGGAACGGTCGAGCGTGTGGAGTTTGACGACAATCTCCGCACAAAATACGCAATAGTCCGTCCGTTTGCAGACCTTGCGGAGCTTGAAAGAGTAATGATAATAACGGGATTTGAAAAAATAGATTAAAGGGGTGAGAGTATGTACGGAAAAAATATTACGAAAACGGTATTGCGTACCGCTTTGCCGTGTTTCGGCGTGCTTTTGTGCGCCCTGCTTCAGGTGTGCGTTTTTCCGTATCTGCGTTTTTTCGGGTGTATTCCCGATATAACGGCGGCTTGTCTTTTGTGCTTATCCCTTTTTGAAAACGAAAAAACGGTGTGCGTGCTTGCCGTCGGCTCGGGTGTTGTGCTTCACTCACTCGGTACGTGGGGAGTTTCGTACTATCCGCTTTTATATCTTGCTGCGGTGTGTCTTTGCATGGTGCTCTCAAACGTGTTCTTCAAGAACTGTTTTTTGAGCGTTATGACAGCGGCAGTGTGCACGTTTATCGTCGAGGGTATACTGACGACGGTCTTTCTGATGTCTGACGGCGCATCTTATGCCGATGCATTTACGGGCGCATTTCTGCCGCAGTTTGCGTATTCGCTCGTGTGTACCGCGGCAATATATCCGCTTTGCAGGCTTCACGGCGTTGTTTTCGGTGTACGGAGAATATCTGATTACTATGATGAATAAAAACAGGAAATTTTATACAAGCGGTCTGTTTCTGCTCGGCGCGGTGTTTTTCGCCGTTTGCCTTATTTACATAATAAAGCTTGTGAATATGCAGATAACGGGTGTCGATAAATATATCTCAATGAATTCCAAAACATACACCAGATATGAAACGGTGCAGGCGGTACGCGGAGAGATATACGACAGAAACGGCAAACCGCTGATAACGAACGAATATACGAATACCGTTCAGTTAAGCTACAATTCGCTTAAAAATTATACATCTGCGGGTAAAAACAACGTCATCGCACAGCTCAGCTTCGTGCTTGAGGACTACGACGGGGAATTCACAACGCATTTTCCCGTGACGGGAACGTATCCGCACGTTTCGTACGATGACAAAGCGTTTGAAAATACGATAACGAAAAAGAGATTTGATAACTTTCTGAAAAACAACGGACTTGAGGCGGACATCTCCTGCGTTGACTTTTTTGAATGGCTTCTCGAATATTACGGCGTGAAAAATAAAAACGGCACGTACGTTTACGAGGGACGCACGCAGTACGATGTAATCGCTGTGAGGTATGAGTTCGATACGATGAACTTTGCCCCCGACAATCCTTTCATCGTAAAGGAGGAAGCGCCTCTCAAGCTCGTCACCGCGATACTTGAAAGGGCATCGACGGGCATATATATCGAAAAGGAATGGCAAAGGGTGTATAACTACCCCGGACTTGCCTCGCATATACTCGGACGCGTGGGTAAGATACCCGCTGACAAGATAGACGAATATCTTGAAAAAGGCTACAAGTACGATGCTACGGTCGGTCTTGACGGCGCCGAAAAGGCTTTTGAGGAGCTTTTGAAGGGCACGGAGGGCAAGGTCAAAATAACCGAGGATGAATACGGCGGTATCATTTCAACGGAAACCGTTACGGAATCCGTCCCCGGCAGAAACGTGTATCTTACGATAGACATAGACCTGCAAAGAGTTGCCGAAGAACAGCTTGCGGCAAACATTCAGCAAATATCAAGCACGGCGAAGGATGACCTTTCGGGAAAGCTTGCCGACAGCGGCGCTATAAGCGCGGTTGACCCCAACACGGGGCAGGTTTACGCGCTTGCTTCTTATCCGACCTTTGATTTGTCAACGTTTACCGAAAATTACACGGTGCTTGCAAACGATGAAAAACAACCGCTTTTCAACCGCGCTCTGTTCGGTAATTACGCCCCCGGTTCAACGTTCAAAATGGCTGTGTCAGCCGCGGCGCTGACGTGCGGTGAGATAACGGGCGGAAGCAAAGTGGAGTGTACGGGTGAATACGATTTTTATAAGGATTACAAACCCGACTGCTGGTACCGCGCAGGTCACGGCGACGTGAATCTGAAAAACGCGCTCGGTGTTTCCTGCAACTGCTATTTTTACGACGTCGGGCGCAGGCTCGGCATCGAAGCGATGAATGAGTATTGCACAACGCTCGGACTCGGACAGTACACGGGAATTGAGCTTTCCGAATCAAACGGAGTGCTTGCGGGCCCCGTCTATTATTCGGAAAAAAATCTCGGTGTGTGGATGCCCGGTGACACGCTTCAGGCGGCTATCGGTCAGGGTGGAAATGCCGTGACACCGCTTCAGCTTTCCATGTACGTGTCAACGCTGATAAACAGCGGAACGAGATATAGGGCGACCGTGCTTTACAAGTCCGAAACGTATTCGGGTGCGGACGTTCGGTACAATGAACCCGAAATGCTCGGTCAGGCGGAGCTTTCCGACGAGCATACGACGCTGATAAAGCAGGGTATGAAGCTTTCGCAGGAAAGCACGTCAACGATGAAAAACTACAAGTTTTCAATCGGTTCGAAAACGGGTACGGCGCAGATTTCAAAGCAGAACAACAACGCTGTATTTACAGCGTTTGCGCCTTACAACAACCCCGAAATAGTCGTTTCCTGCGTTATAGAAAACGGTGCGGCGGGCAGAAATGCGGCAACGTCGGTTGCGGGTGTCATTTCGCACCGCTTCGGACTTGATAAAAACGGCGAGAAATTGCCCGATGAAACGGAAGCACCTGTAACGGATGCGGAAACGAAAAAGCCAGTAGTAACGAAGCCTCCCGTAACGGATGCAGAGGAAGAAGAACCCGTCGAGGATACGGAAGAAATATTCATCCCCGAAACGGACGGGGTGACGGAGAATACGGATTCACCGCCCGAGGATACCGATGAACCCGCAGAGGATGCGGATTCACCGCCCGAGGACATCGAGGATGAGCTTGATTCGGCGTAATATCACACCCGAATTATACTACTGCGTAAAGAATGAAATGTTTGCCAAGGCAAACTTGAAAGATCCTCCCGTGCCAAGGAGGGCTTATGACGGTGTATGAGGTGACTAAACGCCTTCTGTAGGGGTTGGCGCCCAAGTAGTTCGCGGCAAGCCACGAACTACACAACCCGAGTGAAAAAAAGATTATAAACCTCCTCAGGAGAAACGATACACCTTGCTTGCGGTGGATGAGGTGTTAATGCAATAAGCAGAAATGACTTCAAGACGGCGCATCCCCCCGGTGGGGGCTGTGGATGCGTATATTTCCTGCGGAAATACACATAAACAAAAACAGCCTGCTTCGTTGATATAACTGTCATTCTATTGACATTTGCGGAAATATTATATATAATAACCACGTTAAATAATTTTGTAATTAAATAAACGATAGGTGAAAGATATGTTTAAATCTCCCTGTATGTCCCTTAAGGATATTCTCGGCGCGGATTACGCTGCCGCGCTTTGCGCATCAGCCGTTTACAACGGCTATGTAACAAAAGAGGAAGCTGAAAAGATAGTTTCCGAAAAAATCGATTTTATGCCCGAAGAAAGACAGAAGGCAAACGAAAAGATGCTTGACGATGTCGGTGCGTCTGTCGTTCCCGCATTCGAAACAACGAATGACGGTGCGGCAACAGATGCGTTTGCAAAGGCGCTTCACAAGTGTATGGCCCCCTTGTCTGCAAGAGGTCTTTGCCGTATAGGTGAAGACGGTAAGGTTTACTTCATCGGTAAGAGCGAGCATTACCACGCATCTCTCGGCCACGGCTTCGGCGGTTACAAGCTTATCGATAACGCACGTAAGCTCGGTGTTCCCAATGCAACGCACAACAACACAAGAGGTTACATAACAAGACTTGCAGAGCGTGAGCTTATCCGTGCGGCTAACGGCGGTGTTGACGATGCTGATCTTGAAAAGGTTCTTAAATCAAGAGAACCCCACGTGCTCAACCGCTGTATCAACCTTGAAACGGGAAGCCTTGCGTGCGAAGCAGGCTTCAAGATGATGCTTTCAAGATTCTACAAGCTCGACGGCACGTTTGAAGATCCCAAATATTACGGCAAAACACCTGTTTTCTTCGTAATGGCTGATATGAAAGGCACAAACGAAGCAAACTATCACGGTACAACAATATTTGCGCAGACGCTCAGAGGTCTTTGGGGCGGTTTTGCATCTGAAGCCGAAAAGGCAGGCCTTTACAAGATAGTTCCCGTTATGATAAACGACCTTGCTGACTTTGAAGCAAAGATAAAGCAGTACAACAGCGGCAACTACAAGACAGCAGGCTTTGCGCACGAAATCATCCTTATGAACTACGGCGCGATCAGACTCACAAAGGAATTTTTGCAGGGCGCATATAAGCTTTGCCGTGAGTATGACACACCCACAATGTGCGACGAAATTCAGTCGTGTATGTGGTACGACGGAATGTTCCTGTTCAGAAAATGGGGACTCAACCCCGACTTCGCAGTTGTAGGTAAGGGCTTTCCCGGCGGTGAATACCCCGCAAGTAAGCTCATCACAACGGCTGAAATGGATGCGCTCAACCTCTTCGGCGCACTCGTTACAAACGGTCAGGAGGAGCTTGCATCGCTTTCCTACCTCGTAACAATGGAATTCTCCAAGGCAAACAGCGAAGAAATAAAGGATGCGGGCGAATACTTCTATGCAGGCCTTGAAAAGATCGCAGAGGAAAACAGCGGTCTTATCGTAAGAGCAGACGGCTTCGGCCACCTTGCAGGCCTCCGCTTTGCAAAGGTTGATGAAGCGGCTAAATTCGCAAAGATCCTCAACGATATGTGCGTTGACATTTCCGCACAGCTCTACAAGGCTAACTGTCCTCCCGTTGTTCTTGTTAAGCCCCCGCTTATAGCTT
>JAZKZC010000125.1:0-3540 GCA_045612465.1 Eubacteriales bacterium | reverse complement strand
AGAGGATATTTACAGAAATCTCGTTGCTCTTAATGATAAGAACGCTCCGGAAAGCGTACACCTTTGCGACTATCCCGTAGCTGATGAATCGCTTATTAACAAAGAGCTTGAAGCTGAAATGGACGAAGCGGCTGAAATCGTCGCTCTCGGCCGTGCGTGCAGAAATGCGGCTGTTATAAAGAACAGACAGCCCCTTTCCGAAATGTTCATCAATGCGCCGAGCAAGCTTAACGAATACTACACAGATATAATCAAGGATGAGCTTAACGTTAAAGCCGCATCGTTTGTTGACGATATGCGCGCATTTACAACGTTTACGTTCAAGCCTCAGCTCAAGACACTCGGCAGAAAGCTCGGTAAGCTTATAAACGAGTGCCGCGAGACGCTTTCCGCAATCGACGGCAACGCTGCTATGGATGAGCTTGAAGCAACAGGCAAGTTGAAGCTTACACTTTCAGGTGAGGTTTATGAGCTTGAGCGCGATGATCTTCTCATCGAGTCGGGCAAGGTAAGCGGATTTGAGTCCGTTGCCGACAGAGGTATCACTGTTGTACTCAATACGACTCTTACAGATGAGCTTGTTGAAGAAGGTTTTGTTCGTGAAATAATCTCCAAGATCCAGACAATGCGTAAGGACGCAGGTTTTGAGGTTATGGACAAGATAACAGTTAACGTAACAGGCTCTGAAAAGGTTACGGAAGTTATAAAGCGTAACGCGGAAAAAATATCGAATGATACTTTGACTGAAGAAGTTGTTTATTCAGTTGGCGGTTCATATACAGCCGATTGGAATATCAACGGCGAAGATGCAACGTTCGGTGTTACAAAAAGGAACTGATATATGAAAAGAAGCGAAGCGAGAGAATGGGCATTTAAGCTCATTTTCGAAAGTCAGTTTCATCCCGAACTGACATTCGGAGAATTGTATGAAAATGCCGAAGGTATCGACGGCTTTCAAAAAAATAAATTTACAGAAACTCTTTTCGAGGGGGTGAGCGCATGCTCACCCGACCTCGATGAGCTTATAGGCAAATATTCGAAGGGGTGGTCGTCTGACAGAATGTCAAAGGTATCGCTGGCGATACTTCGTCTGTCTGTATTTGAGCTGAAATACCTTGAAGATGTTCCTATGAGCGTTTCGATAAACGAGGCGGTTGAGCTTGCGAAAAAATACGACAGCGACGATGCGCCCGCGTTCATCAACGGAGTTCTCAACACACTTGCCAAGGCAGAGAATTTCACGTGAAAACCCTTGGTATAGATACAAGTAATTATACGACCTCAGCATCGGTTTGTGAAAACGGAATAATTAAAGAAAACGTCCGAATCGGTTTGGAGGTTGCTAAAGGCGGTGTCGGATTAAGACAGTCCGATGCCGTTTTTGCTCATATAAAAAATATTCCGACGCTTATGCAGAGGCTGCAGTGTGATATTTCCGACGTTGATGCTATTGGTGTCAGCAGTAAACCGCGTGATGCTGAAGGCTCTTACATGCCGTGTTTTTTATCGGGTGTCAGCGTTGCTGCATCTGTTGCACGAGCACTTAACGTTCCGCTTTATGAGTTTTCCCATCAATCGGGGCACATAAAAGCCGCTATGTATTCTGCAAGCGTTGATTTTACCGATACGTTTTACGCTTACCATCTGTCGGGCGGCACATTTGAACTGCTTGAGGTGACACCTCGTGACGGCGGTTACGACGTGCAGATAATCGGTGGAAGCCGTGATGTTACCGCAGGTCAGCTCATTGACAGAATAGGCGTCAGATTGGGACTTAAATTCCCGTGCGGTGCAGAGCTTGAAAAACTCGCAGCCACGTTTGATGGTAAACTGCCGAATCCGAAAATATCTGTTAAAGATACGTTTTGTAATATGTCAGGTGCAGAAAACCTTTGCGAAAAGCTGATAAACGAAAATGCCACACCGTCTATGGTGGCGGCATTCCTTACGGAGTTTATCCGTTTGACGCTTGAAAAAATGACGGATAACCTGCTTTTGAATGCAAAGTCACATAATATTATTTTTTCCGGCGGTGTATCGTCGAATAAGACTTTGTCCGGATTTATGAAGAAAAAATACGGTGCATTTTGTGCTGAACCGCAGTTTTCGCAGGACAATGCCGCAGGAATTGCACTTTTGTGTATGGAAAAATTGAATGGTCGCTAAAAAAGATAAATTGATACTTACCGTATCAAAATTAAATGAGTATGTTAAAATGCTCCTTGAAAATTCTCCCGTTCTTACAAATGTGTATGTATCGGGTGAAATTTCAAATTTTAAACTCCATATTGCAAGCGGACATATATATTTTACTTTGAAAGATACGCTTTCATCGATACGCGCTGTGATGTTCAAGTCATCTGCGGAAAAGCTTGCTTTTGTTCCGAAAGACGGGATGAAAGTCATCCTCTGCGGCAGAGTATCATCATATATCCGTGACGGTGTTTACCAGATATATGTTTCGCAGATCGTTCCCGAGGGAATCGGAGAAACGGCGCTTTATCTTGAACAGTTAAAAGAAAAGCTTTCGGCTGAGGGTCTTTTTGATGACGCTCATAAAAAGCCGTTGCCCGAATACCCAAACAGAGTGGGTGTTATAACCTCACCTGTCGGTGCGGCAATAAACGATATTGTAAACGTTTCAGGGCGACGCTATCCGCTTGCGGAAATACTTTTATATCCTGCGATCGTTCAGGGTGCCGAAGCGGAATCCTCGCTTGTTTCGGGAATAGAATACTTTTCTGCCAATCCCGTGGTTGATGTCATAATCATAGGACGCGGAGGCGGTTCGGGCGAAGACCTTTTTGCGTTCAATTCCGAAAAGCTCGCACGGGCAATATACAACTGTCCGATACCTGTAATCTCAGCTGTAGGGCATGAGCACGATTATTCCATATCCGATATGGTTGCGGATATGCGAGCTCCTACTCCCTCTGCGGCAGCAGAGCTTGCTTTTCCCGATATGAAAGAATGTAAAGAAGCTCTGCGGTTAAAGCGTGATATGCTTTGCCGTATTATGGATACAAAGCTCCGTCAGATGAGAAGCGGTATGGAAAGTATTTCAAATTCCTCTGTTTTTCATTCATACGAGAGGATAATAAACGACAAAAGGCTGTATATCGATTCACTTGGAGTAAATCTTAAAACGAGTTATATGTCTTTGATAAAGGAAAAACGTGCGTCGTTGTCGGTACTTTCCGCGGCACTCGATATGCAAAGTCCTTTGTCGGTCTTATCAAGGGGATATGCAAAGATCTCCAAGGATGAAGCGGTCATAACAAGCAGTAAAGAACTTAATAAGAATGATAAAATAACGGTGACATTTGCCGACGGAACGGTAGATGCTGTCGTTTTAGGGGAGCAAAATGGAAAAAATGACGTTTGAAGCGGCTGAAAACCGTCTTAATGAGCTGATAAGGCTTTTAAGCAATTCAAATACACCGCTTGATGAAGCGCTTGCACTTTTCGAAGAAGGAATAGGGCTTATAAAATACTCCAATAAAATGCTTGATGAAGCAGAACAAAAGGTAAAGGTCATAA
>JAZKZC010000124.1:0-4777 GCA_045612465.1 Eubacteriales bacterium | reverse complement strand
GGAATATTCAACCTCGGCATCGGACAAAGCCGTACGGCAGTGAGGACACCAGTTGATAATTCTGTAGCCTCTGTAAATGAGTCCCTTGTCGTAAAGGTTTACGAACACCTCACGCACGGCACGGGAAAGTCCCTCGTCCATTGTGAAGCGAAGACGTGTCCAGTCGCAGGATGCGCCGAGCTTCTGAAGCTGACGGATGATCGTTGAGCCGTACTGCGCTTTCCATTCCCATACTCTGTCAAGGAATTTTTCACGTCCGAGGTCATAACGTGTAAGACCTTCGTTCTTTCTCAGATATTCTTCAACCTTTATCTGTGTTGCGATACCTGCGTGGTCAGTACCGGGAAGCCAGAGAGTTGAAAAACCTTTCATTCTCTTGTAACGGATAAGAATATCCTGAAGTGTTTCATCAAGGGCGTGGCCCATGTGAAGCTGTCCTGTTACGTTGGGGGGCGGAATAACTATTGTAAATGCGGGCTTGCCGTCGTTTACATCGGGTGTGAAATAACCGCCGTCACACCAAGCCTTGTAAAGTCTTTCCTCGACTTTACTCGGGTCATAAGTCTTTTCGATCTCTTTCATTTTGTATATCCTTTCAATTAATTATCGTATATAGCCTTCCCCTGTGGGGGAAGGGGGACCGCGTTAGCGGTGGATGAGGAGTTAAAAACTATTTAACACCAGGCTTCAAATCCTCATAACTCAATCCTAAATTTTTCAAAATATCGTCCGTAACAGCACGGAAATTTTTTCTTATGCTGTCGTTTGAATACCTCAAAACGGTGATACCCCATTTTGCAAGGTCTTCATCTCTTTTTGTATCTGCTTCTTTGTGTTCGGGGGCTGTGTGCTGACATCCGTCAACTTCTATTACTGTTTTTTTATTTGCAATATAAAAATCCACGATGTAATTTTCAATATTGTGCTGACGTCGTACAGTAAACGGAAGTCTTTTTAAAAAATCATACCATAAATGCTTTTCTTCAGGTGTCATATTTTTGCGAAGCTCTCGTGCGTTTGGTACGAGTTTTTTGTTGTAGGGAATCATTATTAACACCTCATCCACCGCTAACGCGGTCCCCCTTCTCCCGCTGGAGAAGGCGTTTAATCACCTCATACACCGCTTGCGGTGTGCGCCCTTCGCCCGTGGGCGGCAGGCTCGCCTGCCGAGGGGGGACGGGCAGGGCGCTTTATAACGATATTCGTGTACACGAATATCATTTCAAGCCGTTTGAAGTTTTATATACGGCGGGAGCAAGTCCCCGCCCTACAATACCGCTTTTGTTGCAGCTATACAAAAAAGTCCCCCGTCCGTATTAGGACGAGGGATTCCCGTGTTACCACCTAATTTCACACCTCGGTGTTACCGAAATGCCTTAATCAGCCAAAAAGCCGCCGCACATCTTTACGGCTGTGCACCCGTCGGCATCTAATAAGGCTTTGCCCGTTCTTGCCGCCGCTCCGAGACTACCTTCCGAAAAGCCTTGCGGAACGTTACACCTACCCGTCCCTCTCTGTGGCAAAGGATTTTTTCGTACTCCTTCTCATCAACGCATTTTATTAACTTACGACCATTATACCCGAAAGACGTGATTTGTCAATAGTTCTTTTAAAAAGTTTACAATTACGTGTTTTCAAACTTGATGTTTATGTCACCGATGGATGATTTTATTTTCAGCTTACGTTCTCCGCCGACTCTGTCGCCTATGTTGCAGTCGCCTATATTGCTTTCGCAGTTTATCGTATAATCACTGTCATTACCGCAAAGCGTACCTTTTATATCACCGACGTCGTTTGTAAGGCTTATGTCCTTACAGTCAAGCTTTTCAAGCTCTATGTTTCCGACATCGGATGAAACGTCAAGCGTATCGAAATTACATTTATTGACAATGACTTCGCCGACATCATTTCCAAGCGAAGCAGTAACGCCGTTTACGTTTTCAAGCTTGATTTCACCCGCATCGCTTTCGACAGATATGCTACCTGCGACAGTTATATCTTTCATTGAAAATGTGCCTGCATCAAGCTCAACGTCAACTTTGGCAGTTGTATAATCGGGTATGAGAACCACGACCCTGCTTGATGTTTGTGTACCGAATGCAATACCGAATGATATATGGGGAATAACGTCCGTACATTCGATTTTAAGCTCGCCGCCTTTAACCGTGTGGCTGAATTTACAAAACAGCGCATCTTTATATGAAATATGTATTTTGTCATCGGGCGACGGTTTTATTTCAACCGATGAAGCAAGCGCATCGATTTCGATCTTCTTTATATCAGCTGAATCCACCAGACTTTCAGAGCCGTCCGCAACATTATCCATTTGTGTCGTAACACCGTAGACGGTGCATCCGACACCGCACAAAAACATAACAAGGGCAATTAATAAAACGATTGTTGACTTTTTCATTTATTTGCGCCTCCAAATCCTTTAAAAAATGATGAAATATCCGAAATATACGCTTTAATACGTGCATAAGACCATTTTGTAAGCTTTACAAACGGCACACAAAGCGCAAGCGCACCTGCACACGACGTAAGTCCCAAGCCGACAAATGCCATAACCGATGATGTTGATCCGAACAATCCCGATAAAATGTATATAATTCCGCTTGACCAAAGCGTCACATCAAGCGCCCAAGCCCAGAAATTCAGACACACGATGCAAAATCCGACAAAAAGCATTTTTATAACCGTTGCGACCGTTACTTTTTTATCAGATGCCTGTTCGGACTGTTCAATGTTGGCATCCTCAAGAATGGGATTCGTTATTTCTTCGATGCTTCCGAGGGAAGCCGTCGCCTCATCCTCACTCATTCCGCTGTCGCATCTGTCGGCGATGATCTCCTCGTAATACGCAAGCGTTTGCTCTCTTTCGTTTTTATCTATCGGCTGTAAAGCTGAGTCAAGAGCCTTTAAAAACTCTTTTTTATTCATTTTCAGATTCCTCCTTTATATAGTTATATACCTTTTCGACATCGTTCCAATCCGATAAAAATTCCTTTATTTTTTTCCGTCCCTCGTCTGTTATCGCATAGTATTTACGGAGTCTTCCGTTATACTCAGCACTTCTCGAAACGATACAGCCCGATGACTGCAACCGTTTGAGTATCGGATAAAGAGTGGATTCGGAAATATCCATTATCGGTTCAACGTCCTTAATCAGCTTATATCCGTACGTTTCTTCCTTCAGCATTGAAGCAAGCACGCAAATTTCAATATATCCGCGTTTGAGTTGTATATCCATCACATTACCTCCTGTTGTGTTATACTATATCACGCATAGTATCATTTGTCAAGAGGTATCACGGATTTTTTCTGAATTTTTTTCGTGATAACTATTGCCTTTTTCAAAAAAATATGTAATAATAAGAGGAATTTGATTTTAAAGGAGAAATTTTGTGTCTAACAGAAGCAGTTTCACAGGCAAGATAGGCTTTGTTCTTGCCGCGGCAGGCTCTGCTGTCGGACTTGGCAATATATGGCGTTTTCCGTATCTTGCCGCACAGTACGGCGGCGGTATTTTCCTGCTGACTTACATAATTCTCGCTGTTACATTCGGCTTTGCACTGATGACGGCGGAGATTGCTCTCGGACGAAAAACGGGACTCAGCGCCATCGGCGCATTCAAAGCGCTTGACAAGAGATTTTCATTTATCGGATATTTGGCATCTGCCGTTCCGATAATAATTTTACCTTACTACTGCGTTATCGGCGGCTGGGTAATAAAATATCTCACCGTTTACATAAGCGGAAACGCAGGTGCGGCAGCGGCAGACGGATATTTCGGGTCGTTTATAGGCGGAGTCTGGGAGCCTATCGGCTGGTTTGCGCTTTTCATAGGTCTTACGGCGGTCGTCGTTCTTTGCGGTGTTGAAAAGGGTATTGAAAAGGTAAGCAAAATAATGATGCCCGTGCTTGTCGTTCTGACATTGTTTATTGCGATCTACACAATGACTATCGACGGCGCATGGGAAGGCGTTATCTACTACATAAAGCCCGACTTTTCACACTTTTCGATAAAGACCGTGCTTGCGGCAATGGGTCAGCTTTTCTACTCGATGTCGCTTGCAATGGGTATTATGATAACATACGGCTCCTATATGAAAAAGGACGTTTCCATTGAAACGTCGGTAAGACAGATTGAGATATTCGACACGGGTATTGCGTTTTTTGCAGGTCTTATGGTCATTCCCGCGGTATTCGCTTTTTCGGGCGGTACACCCGAATCACTCAGTGCAGGCCCCGGTCTTATGTTCGTAACGCTTCCCAAGGTATTTGACTATATGGCAGGCGGTACGGCTATCGGTCTTTTGTTCTTCCTTCTGGTGCTGTTCGCGGCGCTTACCTCGTCAATTTCGCTTATGGAAACGGTCGTTTCGATATTCACAGACAAGTTTAAAATAGGCAGAAAGCCTGCGTGCTTCATCGTTCTCGGCTTCAGCATCCTGCTCGGTATCCCCTCATCGCTCGGCAACGGCATCTGGGGCGGTATAAAGATAATCGGAATGGACTTTTTGACGTTCTTCGACTTCATCAGTAACAGCGTTATAATGCCGATAGTTGCGCTTATCACGTGTATATTCATCGGAAGTCGGAGGCCAAGCGGTCTTAGGAAGACAATGTCATAAATCAACTCCTTGGCTCACAGAACGACATGGCTACGATCCGACTTTATAAAGATAATCGGAATGGACTTTTTGACGTTCTTCGACTTCATCAGTAACAGCGTTATAATGCCGATAGTTGCGCTTATCACGTGTATATTCATCGG
>JAZKZC010000123.1:0-7973 GCA_045612465.1 Eubacteriales bacterium | reverse complement strand
AGCAATAACTTCTGTAACAAAGCCCAAAATATCTGTTGGAATGTCAAAGCATTGTTCAATCTTTTGACCGAGAATTTTATATTTTGCCTTGATTTTGATTTTTTCATTTTTCAGTTTTTTGCCTTTTAAAATTCCCTTGTTCAATTTCTTGATTTCTTTGTATGCGGTTTTATTCATAAGAGCATGTATGGCACACACCAAAGTAGAAATTGTTACGCTTTTGAACATAGAGGCTAAATCAAAACCATATCCTGAAATATAACTTGCAATTTGCGACACTACAGCTCGAATCATTGCGGTAATAAAATTAACTATATACTTTTTCTTTTTTGGAAAAAGTCGGATCGAATCAAATGCCCAGTCCAATGCCGAATCCACATAATCCCCTGGGTCTGGATTGAAGTTTGCAGATTTTTTGCTGATTAATTTTGCAACCAAGAAAATAGCAAAATCCGTAAACAGTTGGAATATAATTCCAAAAACGGCACTTAAAATTACTTCGGCAATTTTTTGAGCAATAAAAGCTCCGCTAATATCTATATTATTTACTGGGTTGTTATGACAGTAGATATAAATGTTGAAATCAAAAATGTCAGAAGATTGAGAAATGACATCAGTACTATCTGTATTTACAAATCTTCCGGTATTGGCATCATAGTACCTACTCTGTAGATAATACAACTTAATCTCTTCATCGTAGTAGTAACCGCGGTATCTGAAGGGGTTGATGGCTGCAATATCCACATTCTCGGTAAGCTCAGTGTAGGTTACCGCATTTGTTATAGAGCCCCAAGCGTCGTAAGAGTATCTTGCAACAGTTTTTGCATCTTTGTCAACGATAGCGATTACATCACCCTGCAGATTCTTTATGAAGTAGTAGGGAACAGTATTGTAGAGAATACCGCAAACACTGTCCTCGTTATCGTAGAGTGGAACAAGAGTATTTCCGTCCCAAGTTTCACGAAGAATCTTTGTTCCATCAAGTGTATAAGTATGTTTTATACCATCAACCGTTTTACTTGTACGAATACCGTTTGCGTTGTAGGTATATGTGTTACTGTCAAACGACTTAAGCTGACGTCCTTTTTCCCAAGTCAATGTGTGACCGAGATAAGAGGTCGGATTACCCTGTGCCGCCTTCTGTGCACGTAGCTTCGAAAACGGATTTTTTGTAAGTGTGCCCCGTTGATTTCGTTATGCTGTCGATAAAGGAATGAAGGCAATTTTTACATGTGTGTGTCGTGTATACGTCACTTGTGCATGTTGCGGCGGTTACAGAGGAGATGTAAGAATGAGTCAATGACGGGGAATATTCTTCTTTTGTATATTCACAGCTGTTGCATTTGTATACCGTTTGTCCATCCTCGTTACACGTGGGTGCAGATGATTCCAAAACGGTAAAATCGTGTCCTTTTTCCTCAGTATAATTGTCTGTATATGTATCACCGCATTGTAAGCATTTGTATTCAGTATATCCTGCTTCTGTGCAAGATGACGGTACTGTTGTGCCTGTGTATTCGTGCGTGTGATCTGCTGAAAGAGTATCATCCGAGTTTGTTATCTCATCAGGGGTTTCGGTTTCGAGAATATTTGTATTTTCATTTTCCGTGTGTGAGGTGTCATTTTGCAAAGGTGTTGTATCTGCGATTTCTGTTTGCTGAACATCAGACACTTCTGTTTCATCTGTCGCATTGTTGCTTTCGAGATTTTTGTTTGAGCTGCATCCTGACAGCATAAGGGCAATAAAGAGTATGAACAGCGAAAATGATATTAAAATGTTACGTTTTTTTTCCATTGCAGATTATCCTTTCGTTTTTGCGCACAGGAAAGTATTCCTTTTATTTGCCGTATAAGTTTATGCATGAATGTTTAGAGTTGTATTACAATCTCGTTTATTGGTCTTGATATCACCCCAAACGACTGTTTTAACTACAATATGATTTTTGCAATAATGACAATTCAAATGTATGAAATTAAAATCTTTTCTTCCTTGTTATGTCAAGAATTCTGACAATACCGGGGCTTATTGCGATGTTTGCGATAAGCTCGAATATAAAATTCAGTCCGACGAAGAAGACGATAAGGTACATTCCGACAGAGATACCCTCTGCTTGCGCGCCCGCGCTGACTGTGTCCTTAAAGAATACAAGTGAGCCGAGAAGAAATATACCCGTGTTGACTACGGGACATACGATCGCGCTTATGATAACCGCAAGATAACGGTTGAATTTTTCAAGCAGAGTATACACAAGTCCTGCGCAAAGTCCCGAAAGGATACCCTTGACCATTACAGTGATGACTGTTCCGGGAATGCTGAGTCCGAGCCAGAATATTGCATCGGGTGTCAGAAAGAATATTGCACCTGCTATACCGCCGAGCCAAGCCCCGGCGAAGGGACCGCATAAAGTCGCGCCGATTACAACGGGAACCAGCGTAAGCGATATTGATGCCAAACCGCCGATTTTGATAAATCCTCCGTAATAAGCAAGCACTGCCGTTATTGCCGAGAGCAACGCAAGCAGAACGAGCCTTTTTGTGTGTGCGCTTTGTTTGTCTGCCGTTTTCATAAAAATTTCCTCCTTGCTGTCGTCCGCTTTTGCGGTACAACGCATATAAATTTATATTATCCCTCGTTTGAGGGTTAATACACAAATAAAGCTATTTGTTTTTGCTGTAAATAATATTAAGTCCTTTTAAAACGAGATTTTCGTCAATGGTTATGCTGTGCTTACAATGCGGGATTATAAGATTTGCAATTCCGCCTGTTGCGTACACGGGAAGCTCTATGCCGATTTCTCCCTTTATTCGCTCGATCATTCCGTCTATCATTGCGGCATTGCCGAAAATAACACCTGAACGCATACTGTCAGACGTATTTTTTCCTATAACAGATTTCGGTGCTTCAAGCTCAACCTTGGGAAGCTGGGCTGTGTTTTCCGAAAGAGCATCAAGCCCCATCAACACACCGGGGATAATTGATACGCCTATGAAAGCGCCTTTTTCATTCATCACCGTCATTTTTGTAGCAGTGCCCATATCAACAATAAGCGAAGGACTTCCGTATAAGCTGTGGGAAGCTACGCATGCGCAAATAATATCCGCACCGACTGAAGACGGTGTATCACAGTGGATGTTGATACCTGTCTTAATGCCGGGACCTACAAATAACGGCTCAATGCCCCAAACGGTCTTGACAGCTTCTTTTATAACGGAATTCAAAGGGGGAACTACCGATGAAACAACAGCGCCGTCAATGCCTTGCCTTTCAATGCCGTGAACGGCTAAAACACCAAGTATTTTACTTGCATATTCATCTGCAGTCTTTCTTATTTCGGTTGAAATGCGGACTACAAAGGAAAGCTTGTCACTGACAAATCCGCCGAGAGCTATATTTGAATTACCGACGTCTATGGTCAGTATCACGGATACTCCTCCTTTCAGCACTTTCTGACAGCGCAATTATATCACGGCTTTGTGAATTTTTCAACCCATACCCCAAAATACAGAGAAGAATCCGAGTTTGTTATTGACATTTTGCAATCAGATCTTGATTTGTTGACAAAATTTTAATTTTGTGATACTATGAGTTTATAATAAGAAAGTAACGTAAAACATTTGATTTTTTTGACTTAGGGGGAGAAGCGTTGAAATTTCCTAAACTTAAAAATGCACTGCTGTGCAGAGTTCTTATATATGTTGTGATTTTCGGGGCATTTATCATTCCTGCGGTTATCGTATTAAATGTACCGTTTATTCCAAACACAGTAAAGGTTACCGTCTGTGTCGTACTTCTTGTATGCCTTTCGGTATATCTTATCAAAAACCGTGCTTTGCTGTTAAAAATGGATACGGTCCTTTCGACGGTACAGTACAACAACGAGGCGAGAAAGTATTTTACACTCCGCAGTTCTTTTGATGACCAGACAGCAGAAGATAAGATATACGATTTCGGTTTGAGCTATGAGCCGTTGCCTGTTTTACCGCTTCCGGAGCTTTTCAGACATAAAAATCCGCGGTTGTTTATGGGCTGTACTTGCGGGGCTGAAACGGTGATTCTTACGTATTATACAGATTTTCTTGATAAAGAGAAGTATGAGCAGATATTTAATTCCGCAAAAGTAAATACCTCGTCAATCAAAAGGAAAAACAAGCGCTGTTTGTTTGGTAAGGCAAAAAAAACATCACCTTGCCCCCTCGTTTCAGTTGCGGTCATTTTTGCAGGCAGAGTTGATGAGCCTTTACGTAAGGACCTTTTTAACACGGTTTGCAAAAGCACGGACAGCAAAAAAGATACGGCGCTTCTTACATGCGTTGTTGATCTTCAAATGAAAATATGTACGTTTGACAGCAGACGTACTAAAAACTTTGGTTTTCAATATGCCCCTAAAAACAGAGGCATAAACATTATTCGCAAATTTTTGTTTGATAACAAATTCACGTACGGAACATCGCACGAACTTCCCGCGCCCGTCGAGGGTGTGAATACCGAGCAAAGCCTTTGGGAATTTTGGCGCTCGGCGAAAAAATGATGCGTTTAACGTGATTGAATGGAGGAAAAATGATAACACCTGCTTTTTCTTTTAAATATAACGGTGTACCTTTTGATGAACTTCAGAAGACAGTTACCGAAACGGAAAACGGAATACTTTATACACTTGATGACGGACTTCAGATAGAATGCCGTATCGAGAGATTTCCGAAATACAACGTAGTCAAATGGACAAACTATTGGTACAATAATACCGACCGTGAGAGCGGTATCGTTACAGATCTCTGGGACTGTGACACTGTGGCGGTCTTTGGTGCCGACCCTGCAAAAAACAGAAGAAACAAACATTCCGTGTGGGTGACCGACACGCTGAAGCTCTACATAACCGACGGCGCAAACATCACCGACTATGACAATATGGCATACCCCACACGTTTCTGGCCCAATGAAACTCTGAAAGCCTCAAACCATTCGGGCAGAAGCGGAATGGGCACATCTCCGTTTTTTGACCTCAACAGACAGGAAAAAGGCGTTTTGATGGCCGTCGGCTGGACGGGACAGTGGAACGCACAGTTTGAGCGCGGTGATAAAGATGTCCGTCTGATGTCAAGGATAGAGGGCGTAAAATTCTATATGAAGCCGGGCGAAAAGTTCAGAACGTCATCTGTTACAATTCTTGAATATGAAAACGGTCAGGATAATGCGCATAATGCGTGGAGAAGATACATAAAAGAATACGTATCACCCGTCGGTAAACAGCAAAGAGATAAAGAATGTCCGTTTTCGGCAATATTCTGGGGCGGCGTGCCGTCGGATGTTGTGCGCAAGCGTTGGGAGGGAATATTCAAAGAAAAGCTCCCGTTCAATTACTGCTGGATGGATGCAGGCTGGTATGAGCCTCTTTCGGGTATGACCTGCGCCGAACAGTCTGCCGAGTGGGGCAAGGTCGGTACGTGGGAAGTAAACAAAAAATATCACCCCGGCGGTTTGCGTGACGTTGTCGATTGGCTTCGCGAAAGAGATATAAAATTCCAGCTCTGGATGGAGCCCGAGCATATTCACCTCGATGTTGAGCCGTGGACAGAATATATGAAGCCCGCACACAACTTGGAGGATAAAAACGTAATAATTTCACTCGGTAAGGACGAGGTCGCAAATCAGCTTATCGAAATGATAAGTAAAAAGATTGAAGAAATCGGAATTACTCTGTACCGTCAGGATTATAACATCGGCCCGATACCGTTCTGGAGATTGAACGATGAAGAAAACCGAGAGGGAATCAACGAGATAAAATACATCAATAATCTTTACCGTTTCTGGGATACGCTCCTTGAAAGATTTCCGTATCTGCTTATCGATAACTGCGCAGGAGGCGGTCACAGAGTTGATATTGAGTCCCTCGCAAGATCAATTACGCTTTGGCGCAGTGACTACTGCAGTATATGGGACAATGCGCCCGAGGGTTATCAGCTTCAGACGATAGGAAACGCCTGGTGGTATCCGTATTCGGGTGTTGGATACGGCCCGACACTTGGCGATACGTACAGCTTCAGAAGTGCGTATGCACCCGGAATGACCGTGCGCACGTGGGAACACGTTGACGATGAATGGGATGTCGGTGCTATGAATGAGCCGTTTGACTGGGCAAGAAAATATTTCAACGAATATTTGTCAATTCAGCATTATCTGACGTGTGATTTTTACCCGCTTATAAGGAACTCGAAGGAAACTGTTTCGTGGGCTGCATCGCAGTACGATGAACCCGAAAGCCAAAGCGGTATAATCCTTGCTTTCCGCAGAGAGGAATGCCCGTTTGCGACGGCTGACGTCACAATCGGCGGTGTTATAGAGGATAAAACGTACGAATTTACAAATGTTGATACCGACGATGTGACAGTCATCACGGGTAAGGAGCTTATCAAAAACGGTATGAAGCTCACTATCCCAAACAAAAGACAGTCGCTTCTCATCAAGTATACATACAGATAACTAATAAAGGCTTACTCGGTTTGAGTAAGCCTTTATTGTACTGTATCAATTAATTGTATAAAGCAGTGTATTTACACTTTCTTGCTTGCGATATGCTCGTCACGTGCGCTGACACGGCCCTCTTTTTTGATGTCGCCTGCTTTTGTGAGTGCAACTTTCGTGAGGAACGGACCGACGATTTCATAAATGAGCACAGCAAATAAAGTGATATTGCGCACTATTGCGCCGTCAGGGCCAAGCTCAATAGCCTTTATCGCCATACCGAGCGCGACGCCTGCCTGCGGCAAAAGAGTGATGCCGAGGTATTTAACGATGTTCTTGTCGCATTTTGTCATAACAGCGCTTATTCTTGCGCCGTAGTATTTACCGACAGAACGGGAGATTATGTAAACGATACCTGCAATTACCACCGCAATATCAGCAAAAACGGAAAGCTCAAGCTCTGCACCGCTTATAACGAAGAAAAGAATAAGTATGGGTGTCGTCCATCTGTCGGCTCTTTCCATAAGCTCCTCGGAAACATCGCAGAAGTTGCAGAATACCGTACCGAGCATCATACAAGCGAGCAGGGAAGAAAATCCGATGTGAATTGGGCCGAGGTCGAATTTAAGGCAGGATATTGCAACCGTCATCATAACAAACGTAACGGATACAGCCATACGCTTTGAACGTGAATGGAAATATCTTTCGCAAAGCGTGAACAAAAGTCCCATAATGAATCCGAGTAAGAGGGAAGCGACAACTTCAACGATAGGCTCAAAAATTACGGAAATGATGTCAACCTCTCCCAAGCTGATCGACTTTGCAATTCCGAATGATATTGCGAACACAACAAGACCTACAGCGTCGTCGATAGCAACGACGGGGAGCAAAATGTCAGTAACAGGACCTTTTGCTTTATACTGCTTTACGACCATAAGTGTCGCCGCCGGCGCTGTTGCCGTTGCAACGGACGCAAGGACGATTGCAGCAGGCAAAGGAAGAATGTCGGGCATTAAATAGTGCAGACCGATAAGCACCGCATCGACGATGATCGTTGTAAAAATTGCCTGGAAAATACCGATGACAGTAGCTTGCTTGCCGATTTTTTTGAGCTGTGCCAAACGGAATTCGTTACCCATCGCAAAGGCAATAAAACCGAGCGCAAGGTCGGATATGATACCGAATCCTTCAAGCTGTTCTTTTGTGATTCCTATTCCGTGAATGTTGAGCGCGCCGAGCATAAACGGACCGATAAGCACGCCTGCAATAAGATATGCCGTAACAGCGGGAAGCTGTACCTTTTTTACTACTCTTGAAAGCAAAAGTCCCGCAAGTAAAGCGATTGACAAACTCAGCAAAATACTTGCTGTTTGTGTCATGATAATAACACCTCTTTGTTAATGATAGTTTAAATTCGGATTAATTAATTTCATTGTCCAAACTAATATTATATCACATACAATTATAAAAGTCCATACTTTTTCTTTAAAATCATCAATAAAAAACAGATTTG
>JAZKZC010000122.1:0-1935 GCA_045612465.1 Eubacteriales bacterium | reverse complement strand
GGGAGGTGGATTTTGCCGCCGCAAGATTTCCTAAAAGCTCACGGCAGATTATCGTACCGTTGTTTTTCTCCTTGAAACGGCGCGCCATTTCCTGAATGAGCGCATAATGAGCCGCTTTTTCAGCCTCGCCGTCTTTATCAGTCGTGCCGTAAAGATAGCCTGCGACCATAAACATACCCGACACCGCGCCGCATACCTCACGCATTCTGCCCATTCCGCCGCCGAATGACGAGGAAAGGCGGAGCGCGGTATCACGATCCATATTCATCACGTCCGCAAATGCGGCAAACACCGCCTGCGCACAGTTACAGCCGCCGACAAAAAGCTCTGCGGCATATTTACATCTGTCCATTTCTGACCTCTTTTATTATGTGTATCTTGTTCCGGGGTTGGGACACGGCTCGTCGGGCATACCTGCGTATACGGGAATGTCGAACACGAAATTCGAACCGAGCATATTTACACGTCTGTATGCGTTGTACGTTGAGCGTGCTTCATCGTAAGCCGCGTGTACCGCCTGCATATACTGTCCCCAGAAGTTTCTGCCCGAACGGGGGTCAACGTTGAATTTCTGGAAGTAAAGTGTCTGCTGATAATCGTCTATGTAACGGGATTTGAGCTTTGCCGCACCGCCTGCGATAGCCTTATATTTGCTTGTCCAGCCGCCCTGGCGAGCTTCATTCATACCAGCCAGGAATACTTCAAAATATCCGTTACCCGTTGCCTGAATGTTGAAGAAATTGTAATATCCGTTATATGATTTAAGCTGTGCTTCGCTGTAACCCGATGCGGGAGCATTGTTTGATTTTTCGCTGTAATACTGCCAGAGTGTGTCGCCGCAAGTGCCCGAAATAAGGGGGCTTGTGCCGTTTACACCCTGCTCCTGACGCAGACGCGCCGCAATAACAAGGGGACTGATTCCGAGGTTTTTTGCAACCTCAACGAAGCATTCGGCATATTTCATATTGCTTCCCTCATCGCCCATGCTCTTTCTGAACATAAACGTACCTTCAAGCAAGCTTTCAACGACCGTTGCTGAATACGTTACCGTGTCCGAGTTAAGACGCTCGAACATAAACATATTCTTTTCCGTTAAGAAGTTTCTCGGGTCCATAAAGAACCTTACGCTTTCGGGTTTTGCACGGAACCATATACCCGATTCGACGGGTTTTGTGTCGATAGCGTAGTCAAGAACGCCCTCAAGCGTGTGGTAGACAGTGTTGTTTTCGTCATCTTCAATTTCCTTTGCGATGACGTAATCCCACGTGTATTTACCGCCCGACAGTTCGGTTATCATAATAGGGTTGAATTCCCACGTCGGGAATCTCTTGTGAAGGTCGCAAAGAAGCACCGCGTAGGATTCGGGGAATCCCTTGTCCATAAGCATCTGCTTATATTCCTCATCTGTCATTTCAGGCTCTGTTTCGGCTTCCGTTTCGGCATCCGTAACGGCGTCTGTTACATCGTCAGTGACGTCTGCTGTCGTTTCGTTTTCCGCGGAGTTTGTTACTTCATCCGTTACTGTATCGGTGTTTTGGGCAGTGTCCGTGCCCGTCGCTGTGTCCTGCGCGCAGGAGAACAGCATTGATGCGCACAAAAGTGCGGCAATGAGCATTGTAAGTTTTCTCATTTTAAACTCCTTTATCGCTTATGTTGAAAAATCTGAGCGCGTTTTCATATGTTATACGGCATATTTCATCGTATGAAATACCCTTTATTTCAGCCAATTTTTCCGCTGTGTGGCGGACAAGTCCGCTGTGATTCAGCTTGCCTCTGTGCGGTGTCGGCGCAAGATACGGACAGTCAGTTTCTATAAGCATCTGCCCAATGGGGCAAGCCTCTGCCGCAAGCACCGTATTTTTTGCATTTTTGAATGTTACACTTCCCGAAAATGATATGTAGTGTCCCATGTCGGTAAGCTGACGGACAGCTTCC
>JAZKZC010000121.1:0-18694 GCA_045612465.1 Eubacteriales bacterium | reverse complement strand
GTTATTGCAAAGCTTGAGCTTTGTAAGGACCTCGCACCCCTTCACACAGTTCCTCACCTTATGGGTATCGCAGGCTGTACGGCAGTTATGCCCGGCACACCCCAAGTTCTCGTATTTGACACAGCATTCCACCAGTCAATGCCCGAAGAATCATACTTCTTCCCGCTTTCTTACGATATGTACGAAAAGTATCAGATCCGCCGCTACGGCGCTCACGGTACATCTCACAGATATGTTGCAGGCGAAATGCTCAAGATCATGGGCAAGACAGAGGGCACAAAGATCGTAACTTGCCACCTCGGCAACGGTTCTTCCATCACAGCTGTTAAGGACGGTAAGGTTCTTGACACGAGCATGGGCTTCACACCCCTCGACGGTCTTATGATGGGTACACGCTGCGGCGCTATCGACCCTGCAATCGTTCCGTTCATTATGGAAAAGGAAGGCTTCACACCTGCACAGATGAACGAATATATGAACAAGAAGTGCGGATTCCTCGGTGTTTCGGGTATTTCCTCTGACAGCCGTGACATTGAAAAGGCAGCAGAAGAAGGCAACGCACGCGCAATACTTACAACAAAGATACTTGCATACCAGATCAGAAAGTTCATCGGTTCTTATGCAGCTGCAATGGACGGTCTTGATGCTGTTGTATTCACGGCAGGTCTTGGTGAAAACAACCCCGGACTCCGTTCAAGAGTATGTAAGGAACTTTCCTACTTCGGCATAAAGATGAACGAAGAAGCAAATGCGGCGGCTCACCACCAGTCCGATGTTATCAAGCTTTCAGCAGATGATTCCAAGGTTCTCGTTTACCTCATTCCCACAAACGAAGAAAAGGTTATCGCATCCGATACAGAAAGACTTGTTAACGAAATGAACAAGTAATAAAATGCATAAACAGACTCAAGGCTTTACTTTGAGTCTGTTTTTTAATTTGCTTTGTTTACTGTTACACCGCTTTGCGGTGTGCGCCCCATTGCCTGTGGGCAGTTCGCATGGCGACGCTGCGCCGGCGAACTGTGGGGGGGCAGGCAGGGGCGCTTGTTTTGATTTGAAAATATCGAAATTTTTAATATGATTTTATTTTTATTTTTCATAGGTTGACAATTACATATATATCTGTTAAAATAATCATATAAACTGAAAGAGGTATATATGAAAAGATTTTTGTGTTTGATACTTATAACGGTGCTTTTATGCTCCTGCTCGGGTGCAAAGCTCGGTGAAAAAACGGTTTTGTTTAAAAATGAGGATGAAAAATTCCTGACACACGTCACGTTTTATAACGACAGTGGCGATGCTGCGTGTCTTTATGCCGATGAGGATGAATATTATATCACTACAAAAAGCGGCACGGACAGCAAGCTTTTGTATACGCTTCCCGAAAACAGCTATGCGTATGAGCTTTATGCAAACGACGGAATTATTGCTTTTTTTGAACGTCAGATATACGAAAACCGTGACGAAAGATGTATTTTAAGGGTAATTGACACCGAAAACGGAGAAATATATACACCTTTCTCAAAGGTAATCATTTTTGAAACGTACGATGTGCAGTCAAGATTTATCGAGGTTGTCGGACGCGACGTTTATTATATAACGTCGTCGTTTGCGCTTGAAGAAACGAGAATCATGAAATACACTGTCGGAGATGATGAACCGACGGAGTTTGCCACGGTTCCCATGACGGAAAATGAGTTTACGTATAACCACTCCATAACGTGTATGGACGTGTTTGGTGACAAGCTTGTGGCGGCGACTGTTACGGGATATGATACGCACATTTCCATTTACGACCTTAAAACGGGTGAAGCAAACAAGAAAAAACTGCTTCCGATAAACGTCGGTGTCGTTTATTCGGTTGCTTACAGTGATGACGGTACGATAGGACTTTTCTATCAGACCGTTGACAATGAGGGCAAATTTGACTCTGACATCGTCGGCTATATCGGCGTCAACGATTCTGAGATAACACCGCTTTACACACTTTCCGAGGGTGAATACGTCAATCGCGAAACGATATTCCTTGACGGCGACCTGCTCACGTTCAGCATACAGCTTGCAAAGGAAAACGACGACGTTGTATCGCACGAAGATTTTTACGGTATGATGTTCAATATCGAGAACAAAAAGTCGGCGTGCATCAGCGGAAGCCTTTCCACATTTTCCAAGGACGGAAAATTATACGACCTTGTATTTGACAAAAAAGATGCAAAAACAGTTTCGTTTACAGAAACGGAAATAAAGTGAGGACAATGATATGAAAAACAAAGAAACATACGTATGGCGCGACAGAAAACGCACGTTTTTGGGTTTGCCGTGGAGCTTTACCGTTTATAAGCTGACAGAGGAAAAGTTACTTATCGAAACGGGATTTTTCTCCAAAAAAGAAGAGGAAATACGTCTTTACAGAATTATGGATTTGACCTTGCGCCGTACATTCGGTCAGCGTTTGCTCGGTGTCGGCACGGTGCATTGCTGTACGGCTGATAAGTCAACGCCCGAGTTTGATATTCTCAGCGTTAAAAAGCCGAAGGATGTCAAGAATCTCATCTCCGATCTTGTTGAAGCACAGCGTGATGCCAAGCGCATAACCGCGCGTGAGTTTATGGACGACGGTGACGAAGACCACGACGATGACGGCTGTGACTGCGGAGAATAAATCGGTTATAAAACTGATATTGAAAAGGGAACAATATGCGTAAAGCAGGAAAAATTATATTGATAATATTATCTATTGCAGTTGCTTTAATGATTGGCGCATACCTGTTCGTTGGCGCCCTTTGGAGCGGTGCTTTTAACTTTTTGTTTCCGGAGGAAATAGCAACCTACAATAGTCCGGACGGAGAGTATTCGCTTCTCTTTGAGCAATTGGGTGCCCCTGACTGGCCCTTTGGTTCGGCTGATGTCAGACTGACACTCAAAAATCACGATGGCAAAACTATAAAGCGCATATCAACATACGTTAGTAACGACGGTGCGAGTGCAAGTGAATGGAATATTAAAGCTATTTCTTGGAATAATGATGCAGTAGCTGTTATTCTCCGAGGCGCAGAAATGGAAGATAAGGAAATTTCGATATCATATAATAAGAATTAAACAAATTCCAACTTTTAAAGGAGGTTATTTGGTGAATAAAAAGATATGGTCAATAATTCTTTTGTGCGTGATTATTGCTTTGTTTGCATTTACCACGGTGATACTTTACCACTCATTTTATGACTTGAATTACGCAATCGATAAGTCAAACGGTGAGGTGTCGGGTGTGTTTGCTATAATCGGTGCGGCTGTTACCTCGCTTAGTTTGTTGATCGGATTCTTTTTTTTAGGCGGCGGGGTTGCATCCGTCGGATTTATATGCTCGCTTGTTAACGTGAAAATTGCCGAAAATACAGTTATTAAACGAATATCTAAAGCGTTTTTGTGTTTCTTTTCCGCGGTGCTTATTTTAATATTATTTGTATTTGTTCTGTCTATAATTTAATCGGAGGATATATGAAAAAAATAGTTGGTATATTATCGGTTATAATAGAATTGATAGGTATATGTATTATCGGAGCGACGATCAGTATGATTGATAACTATATTCTGTTTTATATTGGAATCGGAATGGTGGCAATAGGTATTGTCGGTGCTTTTTATGCAGGCGATGAAATAAAAAAAATGGCTTTAAGATTGCTTGATTGGATTTGATTGTGAAATTTGGTTGATGGAGGTATACTATGGAACCGTTTTTAGCAGACTTTTTAAACAATCCTAAAATACCCAAGGTTATACGATATGCTATTATAACCATTATTGGTTTATTTGTTTTATGCGTAGGAATTTCATGTGTTGTCAGAAGTCCTATGGTAACAGGAAAAGTCTTTGGCATTATTCTGTGTATTTTGACATTAATGGCAACAATATATATATTCAAAAAGATACATAACAATTAAAAATGGTAAATGAAAATCCACGGTTTGTATGAACCGTGGATTTTTTATAAGGGACAGTCGAGGACGCCTGTCCCTACATATCTTTGTTTTTATTACATCATTATAGTGCCGTCGAATACTGATTCAACCGAGCCTGTAAGCGTTACCTTGCCATCCTTGTAGTTTACAATAAGGTCGCCGCCGCGGAGCTTAACGGTGATGTCAGCGCCCTCCTCGCAGTAGCCGTTTACAACAGCCGCAACAGCCGCCGCGCAAGCACCTGTACCGCAGGAAAGTGTTTCGCCGTTTCCTCTTTCCCAGACACGCATCTTGAGTGTGTTCTTATTGACCACACGTACAAATTCCGTATTTACTCTCTCGGGGAAGAATTCACAGTTTTCGAACATCGTACCGACTGCTTCAACATCCATCTTGTCAACGCTGTCGCAGAATATTACGCAGTGCGGGTTTCCGACGGAAACGCACGTGATGTTGTATTCCTCACCGCCGACCTTGACGGATTTGTTGATTATTTCATCGCCCTCAAGCGTTGTGGGAAGGTCTGCGGGGTTCAATGATACCTCACCCATGTCACCGCTTACCGAGCGTACAAGACCGCTGTAAATGTAAAGCTTCTGGTGCTTTATACCGCTTGCGGTTTCAATGTCAAGCTCCTCTTTATCGGTGATTCCGTTGTCGTAAAGATACTTAGTAACACAGCGTACGCTGTTACCTGCCATCTTTCCTTCGCTTCCGTCCTTGTTGAAGATGCGTATCTTTGCATCTGCAATACGTGACTTTTCGATAAGCACGATACCGTCAGCGCCGACACCGTAGTTTCTGTCACATACGGAAAGTGCAAGTGATTCGGGGCAGGTTATCTCGCCCTTTGAGTTGTCGAAGAACAGATAGTCGTTTCCGCAAGCCTGCATCTTTGTGAACGAAAGCTTCTTGCGCTCTGTTCTCATATGGTTGATGTCAACAAGCTCCGTATTATGGAGATTGAAGCGTGATGCAACGATGTCCGCAAGTGCGTTTGCCGTATCAAGCGATGTGATACAAGCAACACCTGCAAGAAGCGCCGTTCTGTGGAGAGAAATGTAGTCCTCCTGTGCCTGCTTCGTTTTTGCGCCCGTGTAAACGATAAGCTTTATCTTTTCGTTGTCTACAAGACTTGTTGCGGATTCGAGAAGTGTTTTTCCGTCACCCTCCTGAACTACACCTACCTCAATACCGCCGAGCGCGGAAATTGCTTTTGCCGTACCCTTCGTTGCGTAGATGTTAAGACCGAGGTCTGCAAATTTCTTTGCAAGCTTGACTATTTCAAATTTATCGTTGTCGCCGACTGTGATATACACACCGTCGCCCTTGCCGAGGTCCATTCTGAAGCCTGCGGAAACCATACCCTTGAACAGAGCTTCCGTAAGGTTCTTACCTACGCCGAGAACCTCACCCGTTGACTTCATTTCCGGGCCGAGCGACGAGTTGACGTCGGACAGCTTTTCAAACGAGAATACGGGAACCTTAACGGCAACGTACGGAGGAATCTTGTAAAGACCGCTTTCATATCCGAGGTCCTTGAGCTTTGCGCCGAGCATTACACGTGAAGCAATATCGACCATCGGAATTCCCGTTACCTTACTGATATAGGGAATTGTACGTGATGCTCTGGGGTTAACCTCGATTACGTAAAGCTCACCTTCATACGTGAGATACTGAATATTTACAAGGCCCTTTGTGCCGAGTGATTTTGAAAGGAGCGTTGAACATTCGATAATTCTGTGAATGAGCTTATCGGAAATGTTCTGCGGGGGATAAATTGCGATGGAGTCACCGCTGTGAACGCCCGCACGTTCAATGTGTTCCATAATACCGGGGATAAGCACGTCCTCACCGTCGGAGATAACGTCAACCTCAAGCTCTGTACCTGACATATATTTGTCAACGAGAACGGGGTTTTCAATATCGTGCGAAAGGATAAGCTCCATATACTGCTTAACATCCTCGTCTGTGTAAGCGATGGTCATATTCTGACCGCCGATAACGTAAGACGGACGGAGCAGTACGGGGTATTTCAGCGTGTGAGCCGCGTCAAGCGCTTCTTCCATCGTCATAATGCCGAGACCACGGGGACGCTTGATGTCGAGGGAGTTGAGAAGTGCGTCGAACTTTTCACGGTCCTCTGCCAAGTCAATACCCTCAGCGGATGTGCCGAGAATACGTATTCCCGAATCATTTAAGAATTTAACGAGCTTTATAGCCGTCTGACCGCCGAATGCCACAACGACACCGATAGGCTTTTCGACCTCGATTACACCCATAACGTCTTCGGGTGAAAGGGGTTCAAAGTAAAGTCTGTCGGAAACGTCAAAGTCGGTGGAAACCGTTTCGGGGTTGTTGTTTATGATGATGACCTCGTATCCAAGCTCACGCAATGTCTTTGCGCAGTGAACGGAGGAATAGTCAAATTCGATACCCTGACCGATTCTGATAGGACCGGAACCGAGTACGATGATTTTTTCTCTGCCCGTTTCAGCCTTGGGGCGTGCTTCGCAAGCCTTGCCGTAAACGGAGTAGAAGTAAGGTGTTTTAGCATCAAACTCACCTGCGCAGGTGTCAACCGTCTTGTATACGGGGAACAGCTTGTCGGGGCATTTTCCGCCCGAAATTCTTTCAATAGCCTTATCCGTATAGCCAAGACGCTTACCTTCCTTGTAGGATTCCGCATCAAGCGCATTGTTTGATATCTTATTTTCATATTCGGCAAGCTTCTTTATCTTGTTTATAAAGAATTTGTCGATTCTTGTGATTTCATTTATTTCGTCAACGGAAACACCGCGGCGAAGCGCCTCATATACGGCGAAGATTCTGACGTCGTCGATGTCGGCGAGCTTTTTCTTTATATCCTCGCAGTCATCAAGCATGGGTGCGTGGAGTGTATCGAGAGAAAGCTCAGCGCCTCTTACAGCTTTCATCAAAGCCGCTTCGAAGCTGTCGCCGATAGCCATAACCTCGCCCGTTGCCTTCATCTGTGTTCCGAGCTTGCGGGATGCATACGGGAACTTGTCAAAGGGCCACTTGGGCATTTTAAGAACGACGTAGTCAACAGTCGGTTCAAAGCAAGCGCAGGTGATACCCGTAACGTCGTTCTGGATTTCGTCAAGCGTATATCCGAGAGCGATTTTTGATGTTACCTTTGCAATGGGATAACCCGTTGCTTTACTTGCAAGAGCTGATGAACGTGAAACTCTGGGGTTAACCTCGATTACGAAGTAATCGTCGCTGTACGGGTCAAGCGCAAACTGACAGTTACAGCCACCCTCAATCTTAAGCTCTGTAATAATATCAAGAGCCGCTTTTCGGAGCATTGAATACTCTTTATCAGAAAGTGTTGCAGCAGGTGCAACAACGATGCTGTCACCTGTGTGAACACCTACGGGGTCCACGTTTTCCATGGAACAAACCGTGATTACGTTGCCTGCGCCGTCACGCATAACCTCAAATTCGACCTCTTTATAGCCGAATATGTATTTTTCAACAAGTATCTGATGAATAGGGGACATACTGAGTCCCGTGCCTGCCGTTGTTCTGAGCTGTTCCTCATTGTAAGCAACGCCGCCGCCCGCACCGCCGAGCGTGAACGCAGGACGGATGATAACGGGATAACCGATTCTGTTTGCGATTTCAACAGCTTCCTCAACATCGTGTGTTGTGTCAGAGGGGATGCAAGGCTGATTTATCTCATCCATTGTGTCCTTGAAGCGCTGTCTGTCCTCTGCGCGGATGATAGCTTCGGCATTTGTACCGATAAGGCGGATATTGTGCTTTTGCAAAAATCCTTCCTTGTAAAGCTGCATCGCAATTGTAAGACCTGTCTGACCGCCGAGACCTGCAAGCAGACTGTCGGGCTTTTCTTTGAGAATTATTCTTTTTATTGTTTCTGTGTTAAGGGGTTCGAGATATATCTCGTTTGCCATTGAAAAATCTGTCATTATCGTTGCGGGGTTGCAGTTTACAAGCACTGCCTCAACGCCTTCGGACTTCAACACACGGCACGCCTGCGCGCCCGCATAGTCAAATTCCGCAGCCTGACCGATGACAATAGGACCTGAACCTATTACAAGAACTTTTTTAATGCTTAAATCTTTTGGCATGACCTATTCCCCCTTAGTTGTTTCCGAGCATTGAAACGAATCTGTCGTATACGAAAGCTGTATCAGCAGGAGCTGAATTATCTTGCGGTATAAACTGAACCGAGAACGAAGGATGCGCTGTATAACGCAGACCCTCGACGTCTTTATCGTTTGCGTTTGTGAAGGATATTACGGCTGTGTCGGAGCAAACCGAATCAGCCTTTACCGTATAACCGTGATTCTGAGATGTGATGTATGTTTTTTCACCGTCAAGATCACGCACAGGGAGGTTAGCCCCACGGTGCCCTGTTTTTATTTTGGCTGTCTTGAATCCGTTTGCAAGCGCCAAAAGCTGATGGCCGAGACCGCACGCAAATACGGGAAGCTTGCCCATAATCTTCTTTATTTCTTCTGTCTGTTCGGTGTAATCCATAGGATCGCCGGGGCCGTCTGCAAGCAGTACGCCGTCAAAGCCGCCGTTTAAAATTTCCTCAGCCTTTGTACCTATTGGGAATACCGTTACGTTACAGCGTCTGTCAACAAGCCTTTCGGGAATATCACGTACCGAGCCGTAGTTTATTACCGCCACGTTGTACTGCGGCGCTTTTGCTTTGAAAGATACGGCAGCCTCAACTCCTGCAAGACCTGCCTTTGATTCGGGCACGAATGCTTTTGCAAGAGCTAAAGCCTCATCGGCTGTTTCGGCAACCGCCGCATTCATTGCGCCCTCGTCACGCAGTGTTCTTGTGATTTCACGTGTGTCAACTCCGCAAAGGCAGCACACACCTTGTTCGTTTAAATAATCTGTGAGATTTCCCTGACAGTTATGGTTTGACGGAGTATCTACCATTTCCGTCACTATATAAGCGGACGGATAAGCTTTTTTCTCTTTCATTCCCGGAATGATGCCGCATACACCGATAAGCGGGAATGTCTGTATAACTATCTGTCCTACATTGCACGCATCGCACAGTATATTGTTGTAACCGACGACGCCTGTTGTGAATACTGCTTCACCGACAGCCTTTTGAGTGTCAGTTGCAAAATATCCTTCAAAAATTTTTCCGTTTTCAAGAGCAAGATAACCTTTTTTCATATACTTAATATCCTTTCGGCATATTATTTCATCAGTAATACCATAACCGCTTTCTGAGCGTGCAAGCGGTTTTCCGCTTCATCAAATATTTCATTTGCGTGAGCCTCGAAAACGTCTGCCGTTATCTCCTCACCCTTGTGCGCAGGCAGGCAGTGGAGCACCATAGCGCCCTCGTTTGCCGCACCGTAAACCTTGGAATTTATCTGGTAGCCCTCGAAAGCCACACGGCGTTTTGCCGCTTCGCCCTCCTGACCCATCGATGCCCATACGTCTGTATAAAGCACGTCAGCGCCGTCAGCCGCTTTCATAATGTCGGGTGTGCAGGTGAATTTGCCGTTTGCTTCTGCCCATTTGATGATGTCAGCATCGGGCTTGTATTCATCGGGACAAGCGATTGCAACTTCCATTCCGCACTTGATACCGCCGACGATGAGGGAGTTTGCCATATTGTTACCGTCGCCGATAAACGTCATCTTCTTACCCTTGAGGTCCTTTTTGTATTCTCTTATCGTCATAAGGTCTGCAAGCACCTGACAGGGGTGAGCATAGTCCGTAAGACCGTTTATTATCGGTATAGTACCGTATTTTGCCATATCTTCAACCTCTTGCTGGTCGAATGTTCTTATCATGATTCCGTCGAGGTATCTTGAAAGAACTCTGACTGTGTCAGCCGCATCCTCGCCTCTGCCTATCTGAAGGTCGTTTGAGGAAAGGAACAGTCCCGAACCGCCAAGCTCGTGAATACCGACCTCAAAGGAAACACGTGTACGTGTTGAGGATTTGCGGAATATCATACCGAGTGTCTTGTCCTGCAGAAGCTTGTGCGAAATACCGTTTTTACGTTCATATTTCAGCTTGTCCGCAAGGTCAAGAATTTCCGAAAAATCCGCCTCGGTCAAATCGGAAAGTTTAAGTAAGTGTTTCATATTATTTTACCTTTATATAAATGAATTTATTTGTCAATGTTAGCGCAGATAACGTCAAGCGCCTTTTCAAGATCCTCAAATGAAATATTCAAGGGGGGAGTAAGACGTATCTTGTCCTTTGCGGTCAAGGGAAGTACACCGTCGGCAATACAAGCGTTGACAACTTCTTTGGAATCCTTCGTTGTCTTGATGCCGAGCAGAAGTCCCATACCGCTTACCGATACCGTGTTTTTACAAGCCTTCAGACGTGATACGATGTAGTCGCTCTTTTTTATGACGTCCGCAAGAAGCGCATCGTCAATTCTTGAAATTACGTTGTAAGCGCCTGCCGCACATACGGGGTTGCCGCCGAATGTTGAGCCGTGCATTGACGGACCGAGTGTGTTTTCCACCTTTTCGCCTAAAAGTACAGCGCCGATGGGAAGACCGCCGCCGAGTCCCTTTGCGGTCGAAATAATATCGGGCATTATATTATACCGCATATATGCGTAAAGGGCACCGCATCTGCCGTTGCCCGTCTGAACCTCGTCCACGCAGAAAAGTATGTCTTTTTCTCTGCAAAGACTGTATATTTCGTTTACATAATCAGCTTCAAGGGGCAAAACGCCGCCCTCGCCCTGAACAAGCTCAACCATAACAGCGCAAACGTCGTCGGTGATAAGCGCTTTTGTGCCGTCGATATCGTTTGCGGGCGCATAGTCAAAGCCCTCGGTAAAGGGGAAGAAATAGTTGTGGAAAACGTCCTGTCCCGTTGCGGAAAGCGTTGTCACTGTTCTGCCGTGAAAGGAGTTTTTCAGTGTGATTATCTTGTTTCTGCCCTCGCCGTATTTGTCGAATGAGTATTTTCTTGCCGCCTTTATCATACCCTCGTTTGCTTCAGCGCCCGAGTTTGCAAAAAAGACTTTTTTCATTCCCGTCTTTTCGCAAAGAAGCCCCGCAAGCTTTACCTGCGGTTCCGTATAATAAAGATTTGATGAGTGCGCATATTTGTTAAGCTGTTCTGTAACAGCCTTTACGTACTCGCTGTCGCAATGACCGAAAGCGGTAGTGGCAATTCCTGCGCCCATATCTATGTATTTTTTACCGTCGGTATCATAGACGGTCGAGCCCTCCGCACGGGCAAATTCCACAGGGAATCTGCCGTACGTGGGAGCAATATATTTTTTATCGTTTTCCTTAATGCTCATAATAAACCTCTTTTAAACGAACATAGTGCCTGCACCCTCATCGGTGAGCATTTCAATGATGATAGAGTGAGGAATTCTTCCGTCGATGATAAATACCTTTTTAACTCCGCTGTTGATCGCATCAACACAGCACTGAACCTTCGGTATCATACCGCCCGATACGATGCCTTCCTCATAAAGCTTGTCGGCATCCTTTGCCTTGATGACCTGAATGAGGGAGGAGGGATCGTCCTTATCACGGAGTATTCCGCTGATGTTCGTCATGGAAATAAGACATTCCGCACCGAGGGAGGAGGCAATTTTGGAAGCCGCCGTGTCTGCGTTAATGTTGTAAACATTTCCGTCGTTGTCGCATCCGACAGTTGAAATGACGGGGATATATCCCTTGTCAAGCACGTCCTCGATGGGAGCAGTATTTACATTGATTATTTCACCCGCAAATCCAAGCTCCTCGGAAATGGGTGTTGCTTCAAGCATGTGACCGTCAATACCCGAAAGACCGAGCGCCTTGCCGCCTGTGTTTTCAAGCAGGTTCACAAGGTTCTTGTTGATCTTGCCCGCAAGCACCATCTGAACGACCTGCGCCGTTTCCGCATCTGTTACGCGTAAACCGTTTATAAAACGGCTTTCGATGTTCATTTTTGCAAGCGTTTCCGTGATCTCGGGGCCGCCGCCGTGAACGAGCACGACCTTTACACCGATAAGCGACAAAAGCACGATGTCACCCATAACGGCGCTTTTCAGTTCCTCGTTTATCATTGCGTTGCCGCCGTATTTAACGACAACCGTTTTACCGCAGTATTCCTTTATGTACGGCAGAGCTGTTATAAGCACCTCTGCCCTTTGAGCGTTGTTAAATTCCATTATGTTCTGTAATCTCCGTTTATTTTGACATAATCGTATGTCAGGTCACAGCCCCAGGCGGTTGCTGTGTCCTTGCCCATATTAAGGCATATATATATCTGTATTTCGTCTTCGGAAAGTATAATCTTCGCCTTGTCCTCGTCGAAGGGAACGCCCGAACCGTCACGGCAAACGGCAAGCTCGCCCTTTGCCGAAGCAAAGTAAACGTCTGTCTTTGTGACGTCAACAGCCTCTCCGCTGTAGCCGATAGCGCAAAGCACACGGCCCCAGTTTGCATCAGCGCCGAACATTGCCGCCTTAACGAGTGAGGAGCAGATGACCGACTTTGCGACGTTTCTTGCGCAGCTCTTATCGGGAGCGGTTGCAACGACACATTCGATAAGCTTCGTTGCGCCCTCGCCGTCTTTTGCAATAGCACGGCAGAGCTTCTTTGTAACAGCCGCAAGAGCTTTCTTGAATTCGAAATAGTCAGCGTTTTTCTCTGTTATTTCTTTATTGCCCGCAAGACCGTTTGCCATAATCGACAGCATATCGTTTGTGGATGTATCTCCGTCAACGCTTATCATATTGAAGCTGTCGGCAACATCTTCTGTAAGGGCTGTTTTTATCATTTCGGGGGAAATTGCCGCATCTGTTGTTACAAACACGAGCATTGTCGCCATATTCGGGTGAATCATACCCGAACCCTTGGCAATACCGCCGAGGCGGCAGGTCTTACCGTCAAGCTCAAACTCAACGGCGATTTCTTTAAGAGCCACGTCAGTTGTCATTATTGCGTGCGCCGCATCTGTGCTTCCCTCATAAGAAAGCAGGGAAACGAGGTCGGGCATCGCTTTTTCCATGGGCTCCGTTGACAGAGGCTGTCCGATAACGCCGGTTGAAGCAACGATAACGTCAGAGGCGGAAATTCCCGTGAATTTCTCTGTCATAGCGCACATTTTTTCTGCAATTTCGATACCGTCGGCATTACATGTGTTTGCATTGCCGCTGTTGCAGATAACGGCACGTGCGATGCCGTTTTCAAGATTTTTCTTTGTCACCGTGATAGGTGCGCCTTTTACAAGGTTCGTCGTATATACTGCGGCGGACGATGCGGGCACATCACTTACGATAAGCGCCAGGTCCTTTTTCGTTTTATTCTTTCTGATTCCGCAGTGAATTCCGGCAGCTTTGAAGCCGGTGGCGGCACATACGCCGCCGGATATGTATTTCATGTGGATTCTCTCTTTCTTATAAAATCAAGCCGGCACACTCGTCAGCGCCCAGAACAAGATTCATATTTTGAATTGCCGCACCCGATGCACCCTTGCCGAGGTTGCAGAAAAGTGCGCATATCTGCGGACGTTCATCGTTTCCGCAGACGATTATCTGCATACTGTCTTTACCCGAAAGTGTGTTTGCGTACAAAAATCCGTCCTCCGTACCCTTTTCACAAAGGGGCTTAACCGAGATCAGACGTGAATTTTTGTAGTATTCGGTGAAATATTCGTGAAGCTCCTTCACGGTTGCTTTTTTAGCCATCAAGCGGTCGAAAAGCGGAACTGTTACCGCCATACCGCTGTAAAATGCGCTTACTATGGGATTGAACGCAGGCTCATAGGAAAGACCGCACACAGCTTTCATCTCAGGCAGGTGCTTGTGCTTTGCCGTAAGACCGTACTGTGCGGGAGATTCGTATTTCTCCTCACGTTCAGCATTTTCATAAGATGCTATCATTCCCTTGCCGCCGCCGCTGTAGCCTGTTATCGAATGGCTCACAACAGGGTAATCGGGAGCAATGAATCCGCCCTTTACCAAGGGGTAAACGATGCTGTTGAAGCCTGAAGCGTGACAGCCGGGGTTTGCAATGCGCTTGCTGTTTATTATCTTATTTCTGAATTCTTCGCCAAGCTCGGGAAATCCGTATGCCCAGCCGTCAGCCGTTCTGTGCGCCGTTGACGCATCGATGATGACCGTGTCGGGATTTGTGCAAAGCGTTACCGCTTCCTTTGCCGCCGCATCGGGCAGACACAGAAACGTAACATCTGATGCGTTTATTCTTTCGGCGATCGCATCGTTGTCCTTGCGGAGCTCCTCGGGGATAGAAATAAGATTTATGTCATTTCTGTCGGCAAGACGGGAAGCGATACGCAATCCCGTCGTGCCTACTGAACCGTCTATGAATATATTATACATCTTACTTGTTCTTTTTGTCAACCATTGCTTTAACTTTTAAGGGCAAACCGAACAGATTTATGAAGCCCTCAGCATCGTACTGGTTGTAAACCTCGTCTTCGTCGAACGTTGCGATCTCTTCGTCGTAGAGGGAGTAGGGTGATGTAACACCTGCGTTGATGAGGTTACCCTTGTAAAGCTTGAGCTTAACTGTACCCGTAACGTTCTTCTGTGTTTCGTCAACGAAAGCGTCGAGTGCTTCACGAAGGGGTGTGAACCACTGACCGTAGTAAACGATCTCAGCGTACTTGGAAGCGATAAGCTCCTTGTAGTGTGTTGTTTCACGGTCAAGTGTGAGTGTTTCGAGAACCTTGTGCGCACGGTAGAGGATAGTACCGCCGGGTGTTTCGTACACGCCGCGGCTCTTCATACCTACAAGACGGTTTTCAACGATGTCAACAAGACCGATACCGTTATCGCCGCCGAGCTTGTTGAGCTTTTCAATGAGCGCAACGGGTGAAAGCTTTTCGCCGTTGAGCGCTGTGGGGATACCCTTTTCAAAATCAAGTGTGATATATGTGGGTGTGTCGGGAGCCTGTTCGGGGGAGATGCCGAGCTCAAGGAAGCCGGGCTTGTTGTACTGAGGCTCGTTTGCGGGATCTTCAAGGTCAAGACCTTCGTGTGACAAGTGCCAGAGGTTCTTATCCTTGGAGTAGTTTGTTTCACGGTTTATCTTGAGGGGAACGTTGTGCGCTTCAGCGTAGTCGATCTCCTCGTCACGGGATTTGATATCCCATACACGCCAGGGAGCGATGATGTTCATTTCGGGAGCGAATGCCTTTATCGTAAGTTCGAAACGAACCTGGTCGTTACCCTTACCTGTACAGCCGTGGCAGATGGAGTCACAACCCTCAGCCTTTGCGATCTCAACGATTCTCTTTGCGATGATGGGACGTGCAAAGGATGTGCCGAGGAGGTATTCACCCTCGTATACAGCGCCTGCCTTGAGTGTGGGGTAGATGTAATCTGTAATGAATTCTTCTTTGAGGTCTTCGATGTAAAGCTTGGATGCGCCTGTCTTTATTGCTTTTTCTTCAAGTCCGTCAAGCTCTGTACCCTGACCTACGTCAGCGGAAATAGCGATTACTTCGCAACCGGGATATGTTTCCTTGAGCCACGGAATGATGATCGATGTGTCAAGACCGCCTGAATAAGCGAGTGCAATTTTTTTAACTTCTTTCTTTGCCATGATGAGTTTCTCCTTTTATTTCTGAAAAATATTTATGAAATTTAAGTTCTACGGCGAATATTCATCGCCGTGAATAATTATACCGATATTATACACCTTTTTTGTATAATGTCAATAGCTTTTTGAATATTTTTTGTTTTTTATGCACTTTTTCTGAAATTTGTTTTCAAATGTACAAAAAACGGCTGTTATATGGCGAAATGCACATATATAAATAGGAAAAATTATAATAACATATCGTAAAGCGCGACAGCCGCCGCTGCTTCAACGCAGGGAACTGCACGAAGTACAACGCAAGGGTCGTGCCGTCCGGGGACGCTTATTTCCACTTCTTCATTCGTGCGCAGGTCAACCGTTTTCTGCATTTTTGCAATTGACGGTGTCGGCTTGAATGCCGCACGGAAAACGATATCACAGCCGTTGCTTATACCGCCGAGAATACCTCCGCAGTTGTTCGTTTCTGTTTTTATGCCGCCGTCGTAAACGAAAGCGTCGTTGTTTTCGGAGCCGTTCAGCTCAGCGCTTTCAAAGCCTCTGCCGAACTCTATACCCTTAACAGCGGGTATTCCGAAGATGCAGGCGGAAATTTTGCCCTCAATGCCGTCCCACATAGGGCCGCCGATGCCGCAGGGGAAATTCTTTACGGTACATTCAATGATGCCGCCCACGCTGTCGCCCTCGGCTTTTGCCTTGAGTATCTTTTCCTTCATCTTCACTTCGTCATTCCACACGCCGCCTATCATTACAGGCTTTGCGGAAATGCTCACGCCAAGCTTGGCGAGTAATTGCAAGCACACAGCGCCTGCAAAGCATAAGGGGGCTGTCATTCTGCCCGAAAACGCACCGCCGCCCGTGGGGTCGTAGTCTGCCCCGTACTTCAAGTATGCCGCATAGTCTGCGTGGCCGGGACGGGGGGTGTACCGTATTGAGCTGTAATCGCTCGAATGACGGTTTGTATTTTTGATGTATGCCGTTATATCTTCGCCCGTGGTCACACCGTTTTCGATGCCCGACGTTACTGTCGGCTCGTCTTTTTCCTTTCGGGGAGTTGAGTAAGGATCGTTACCCGGAGCACGCCGTGCCATAAATGCAAGTAATGCATCACGGTCTATTTTATGCCCTGCGGGGATATTTTTAAGTATTACGTCAAGCCTTTCGGAGTGCGATGCGCCGTATATTTCAAGCTTCAGATTTTCACCGAATTTCATTTTACAATACCTCCGAGCTTTTTGAAATCCTCCCAGAAATTGCGGTAGGATTTATTGACGGCATCAGCGCCCGTCACCGTTACACTGTCACGGCATTTAAGCGATGCGATAGCCGCCGACATTGCAATTCTGTGGTCGTTACAGCTGTCGACTGTACCGCCCGAAAGCGTTTCTTTTCCGTTTATAACGAAGCCGTCGGAGGTCATCGTTGCGTCAGCGCCGAGGTTTTTCAGCATTTCGTAGACTGTCTGCAGACGGTCGCTTTCCTTTATCCGCAATCTTTCAGCACCGTAAATTACGGTTTTTCCGCTTGCCGTTGCGGCAACGACAGCCAAGGGCGGAACGATGTCGGGTGTGTCCTTTGCATCCATTTCAAAGCCGTGAAGATTTGATACATCGGGGTATAAAATACCGTTTTCACGTTTGAACGATGCGCCTGCTGCTGTCAGTATATCAATAATTTTGCTGTCGCCCTGAAAAGAGTCCCCGCAAAGACCCGAAACACCCACACCTGCGCAAAGCCAGAATGCGGCATTTGAGTAGTCACCCTCGACCGTATAGGTGTCGGGAGAAACGTATTTACTGCCTTTTTTGACCGTGTACGTACCGTCTTGCTCACAAACGTCAACGCCGAAATCACGCATTACCTTGACGGTTAAATCAACGTAAGGCTTTGACTGAAGCGCACCGTGTATGTGTATTTTACATTCATCACCCGTTACGGGTGCGGCAAGCAGTACACCTGTTATATACTGTGAGCTTACACCGCCGTCAAAGTGAAATTCACCGCCTGACAGCGTGCCCGATATTTCCGTCGGGAGCTTCGGATTTGAAAATTTTGCGCCGTGGCTTGTGAGCTGTCCCAAAAGCTCGCCTATCGGACGGTCGGGAAGCCTGCCTGAGCCCGTCACCGTGCCGAAAACACCGAGCGCTGACAGCACGGGAAGCATAAAGCGGAGCGTTGAGCCGCTTTCACGGCAGTTTATAAGACCGCCGTCTGTATATTTTTTCGGCGGTTCTACTGTCAAAAGACCGCCGTTTTGGGTGAAGTTGACGCCGATAGTCTTTAAAACGGACACCGTTGCATCAATATCCTCACCGCAAGAGGTTATGTCAATTACCGTTTTATCACCGCTCTGGCACAGCGCGGCGCAGATAAGCGCCCTGTGTGCGTGCGATTTTGACGGTATTGCATTGACCGAACCTTCTAATTTTGATGGAACTATAACCGTATTCATATCATTTGACGGAAATGAATTCCGCAAAATCCTTTTTGTTTATTTCGTGAAGTATGCACTTGCCGCAGTCCTCGATAAGGACAAGCGTCAGCTTGTCGCCCTTTGCCTTTTTGTCACGCATTGCAACCTCTGCAATTTCGTCATAACTGTATTCGGTATCTGTCGGAAGACTGTTTTCTTCAAGTATTTTAATGATTTTTTCAGCTGTCTGCGCCGAACAAAAGCCGTTTTTGGCACTCGCACGTGCGATCATACCCATACCTGCGGCAACGGCAAAGCCGTGCGGTACGGTGTAGGAGGAAAGCGCCTCGATACCGTGCGCAGGTGTGTGGCCCAGATTCAGAAGCTGTCGTGCGCCGTTGTCAAATTCATCCGCTCTGACTATGTCAGCCTTGACGCTTACGCAGTCAAAAACAAGCGTTTCGATGTCCGAATCAAGGTTTATTCCCGATAAAACACCGTATTTTATGACCTCTGCCATTCCCGCCTTGTACATTTCATCAGGAAGTGTCGCAAGGGCGTCTGTGTCGCATATAACACGCTTCGGCTGATGGAATGCGCCTGCAAGGTTTTTGCCGTGCTGTAAGTCAACGGCGCATTTACCGCCCACGCTGCTGTCAACCATTGCAAGAAGCGTTGTGGGTACTTGTATATAGCTTATGCCACGCATATAAACTGCGGCGGCAAAGCCCGTTATGTCACCGACGACACCGCCGCCG
>JAZKZC010000120.1:0-16534 GCA_045612465.1 Eubacteriales bacterium | reverse complement strand
GTCACGTTGAATTTAATGAAAACAAACCCACAATAATTTTCAAAATAAAACGTAAATATTGTAACGTCACACCGAATATAAATTAATGGGTGATTATTTTGATTTCTTTTTTAAATGAATACGTTATGCTTCCGCTGTTGCCCCTTGTGATAATTTTTTCGGGGGCTTATTTTCTGATAAAAACACGGCTGTTTATGCCGAAAAGGCTCAGGCGAGGTGTTCGTTCGCTGTTAAAAAAAGGCGGTGACGGCGGAGTTTCGCCGCTTGCCGCCCTGACGGTCGCACTTGCGGGAACGCTCGGTGTCGGCAACATCGCAGGCGTTGCCGTCGCCATAATGCTCGGCGGTGCGGGAGCTGTCTTCTGGATGTGGGCAGGCGCGTTTTTTTCGATGTCTTTGAAATATGCCGAAACGGTGCTTGCTCTGCGTTACAGACACATCGAAAACGGCAAAAGCGTCGGCGGACCTATGTACTATATCTATAACGGGCTTGGCAAAAAGCGCATAGCAAGGGTGTTTTGCGTGCTGTGCATCTGCTCATCTCTCGGTTCGGGGTGCATCATACAGTCAAATTCGGCAAGCGCCGCCATTCAGCTTCAGTACGGTATATCGCCCATTGTTACAGGGTGCGTTCTTGCCGTTTTATGCGCTCTTATCGTGCTTGGCGGAGTTAAAAGCATCAGCCGCTTCACGCTCCGCTTTGTACCGCTTATGTCTATGGTTTTTCTTGCGCTCTCCGTTGTTATCATCGTATCGAACGCAAAAGATGCGCTTGTGTCCTTTTTTGATATTTTCGCCTGCGCCTTTTCTGTCAAAAGCATCGGTGCGGGGGTGACGGGGCTTTCCGTTATGAACAGCATAAAGCAGGGGATGGCAAAGGGCTCTCTTTCTCACGAGGCAGGCGCAGGCACCTCACCTATTTCCCATGCCGCCTCAAACACAAAAAGCCCTGCAGAGCAAGGCTTTTTGGGGATATTCGAGGTATTTGCCGACACCGTTGTTATGTGTACCGTGACAGCGCTTGTCATACTTATCGCACTGCCTCGTCTTCCGTCCTTGAACCCCTACGACGGCATATCAGCCGCCGCCCGCGCATACGGCTTTTTCTTCGGGAATACAGCTTATCACATCATCTCAGTTTGTGTTCTTTTTTTCGCATTTGCAACGCTCATTTGCTGGTCGTATTACGGCATATGCTGTGTTGATTTTTTGACACACGACAAAAAATATTCCGTTTTATACCTCGTTTTATACTGCATTTTCATCGTCATCGGTTCTGTTACAGCACCCGAATTTATGTGGGATCTTACCGACTTTTTCACCTGCGCTCTGATATTCGTAAACGTGCCGTGTGTCTTCGCCCTGCGCCGTGAGGTCGCCCAAGAAACGGAATTATATTTCCGTAAGGAAATATGCGCCCCTTTGTCCGATGTAGTTGGCAAAGCCATGTAGTTGGCAAAGCCATGTAGTTGGCAAAGCCAACTACGGTAGTTCGCGACTCGTTGCGAACTACATGGGGGTTGGCGGGGGGCGCCGTTGTCACGTTGAATTAAATAAAAACAAACCCATTAATTTGTAGGGGTCCTGCGCCGGGTAGTTCGTGCCTACCACGAACTACACGACCCGAATGAACGAACAAAAAAATGAGCATCGCAAAAGCAATGCTCATTAATCAAGAAAAATATTTTATTTTTGACTGTACGTTACGATAAAGCCGTCTGTATTATTGCCCGAAAGCGTATATTCCGAATCGGCGGGAACATAGACCTCGGTCGTATCGGCAGTTTTCTGCGTATAATATACGAAATACGTTTTACCGCCCGTCATTATCTGCAACGGCTTTTCAACGGAAAAGTTTTTCAGATACGAAACGTACTCCTCAAGGCAGAGATTATTCTCGTGCATATAAGCCGAATGAGGGATACCGACATATCTGAAATGATTGCCCTCGGCAATTATTCCCGTATGGTCGGTCTTGTCACCGGGGTAACGCATAATAAATCCGTATTTATAGTGGTTTTCCACTATCCACGGGGCGTATTCCGATGCACTTTTCGAATAGGACAGCGACGTACCGTCACCGAGATACAGCTTCACGTCAAACGAATATCCCGTATGATGGTCGGAATATCCCGCAAGCTCGTAATAATCCGCATCCTCGGGTGATGACACCATAGAGGAATAAAATTTTTCCTGCTGTTCTTTCGTTCTGTGCCCTGCCGTCACCTGCAGAATATCCTTGCCCGTTTCGGCATAAAACGCGCTTGTCATTTTACCGAGCGCCGTAAAAGCCTCCGTCGCCAGCGAAATATCGGCAGATGCCACCGTATAACGGCGGTCCTTATTGTTAAAGAGGTTTATCAGGGGTATACTGTCCGAAAAATCGTAAGCATTACTGCGGTTGACGAGTATAAGCGTACCGCGCGCAAGCTCGCTCTCGGTACATTCCACCGTCTGATATGCCGAATAATCGAACGGCTCATCCGTTTCGGGTGCATCCGTCTGCCATTCCGTTACCTGCCCCGTCGCGTTGCCCACGTCGGGTATATCTCCGCTTTCCTTGTGATTTTTCGCAATTATCACCGAAAGAGTTATGATGACAACAACGAGCATCACAATGATGGAGACGGTCAAAACAGACGTGCCGTAAGCCTTGCGGTATGCCTTTTTAGCCATTACGGCACGCCGTCTGTCAAAACCTTTTTTCAATATTTTTTACCTGTCAGTTAAGGCTGACCTTTGTCAGAGCGTCTTTTCTGGAAAGGTTAAGTCTGCCTCTGTCGTCTGTTCCGAGGAACTTGACAGTTACAACGTCGCCTACAGCGACAACGTCTTCAACCTTTTCCGTGCGCTTCGTGTCAAGCTTGGAGATGTGGACAAGTCCTTCCTTACCGGGTGCAATTTCAACGAATGCGCCGATAGGAATGATTCTTGTAACCTTACCTGTGTAGCAGCAGCCTACTTCGGGTTCAAATACGATAGCGTCGATCATAGCCTTAGCCGCATCACAGCTTGCCTTGTTAACAGCAAGAATGAAGATGGAACCGTCGTCCTCGATGTCGATCTTCGCGCCTGTTTCGCCTGTTATCTTCTGGATAGTCTTACCGCCTGAACCGATTACTTCGCGGATCTTGTCGGGGTTGATCTGCATTGAGATCATCTTGGGGGCATATTCGGAAACTTCATCACGGGGCTTGTCTATAGCCTTGAGAATGATGTCATCGATGATATAATCTCTGCCCTTGTGAGTCGTAGCGAGAGCTTCTCTGATGATTTCGGGTGTAAGACCGTCTATCTTGAGGTCCATCTGAATGGATGTGATGCCCTTGTGCGTACCTGCAACCTTGAAGTCCATATCGCCGAAGAAGTCTTCGAGTCCCTGAATGTCTATCATAGTCATCCATCTGTCGCCTTCTGTGATAAGACCGCAGGAGATACCTGCAACGGGAGCCTTGATCGGAACACCTGCGTCCATAAGCGCAAGAGTTGAACCGCAGACAGAAGCCTGTGATGTTGAACCGTTGGAGGAAATAACCTCAGAAACAAGTCTTATGGAGTAGGGGAACTCTTCAACAGAGGGAAGAACGGGAACGAGCGAGCGCTCAGCAAGCGCGCCGTGGCCGATCTCACGTCTGCCGGGGCTTCTTGATGCCTTTGCATCGCCTACAGAGTAGCCGGGCATATTGTAGTGGTGCATATATCTCTTTGATTCTTCATCGTCGATACCGTCAAGAATCTGCATATCGCTGATAGAACCGAGTGTTGCGATTGTAAGAACCTGTGTCTGACCTCTTGTGAACATACCGCTTCCGTGTACGCGGGGGATGAGCTTAACTTCAGCATCAAGAGGACGGATCTGGTCAAGACGGCGGCCGTCAACACGCTTGCCCTCATCGAGGAGCCAACGGCGTACGATGAATTTCTGAAGCTTGTAAAGACATTCGTCCATCATTGCGTGTGAATCGGGGTACTGCTCGTCAAACTTTTCGTAAACTGCGTTTGTGATAACATTGAGAGCCGCATCGCGTACTTTCTTGTCATCTGTATCAAGAGCCTTCTTAACGTCCTCGATGCAGAATGCTTCGATAGCGTCGTAAAGGTCGTGGTCAACGTCGTGCTGCTCGTATTCGAACTTGGGCTTGCCTATTTCAGCAACGATAGAATCGATAAATGCGCAGATGCCCTTGATTTCTTCGTGAGCAAGAAGGATAGCGGCGAACATATCCTCATCGGATATTTCCTTAGCGCCCGCTTCGATCATAACGACCTTCTTTGCGCTGCCTGCAACCGTAAGCTCAAGCGTGCTCTTTTCTCTCTGCTCTGCTGTGGGGTTGATGATGAATTCGTTGCCTACCATACCTACAAACACACCGCCGATAGGTCCGTTCCACGGAATATCGGAGATGGAAAGCGCGATGGATGCGCCGATCATTGCGGCGATTTCGGGCGAGCAGTCGCGGTCAACGCTGAGAACCGTCAACGAAAGGTTTACGTCGTTGCGGAGATCCTTCGGAAAAAGGGGACGGATAGGTCTGTCGATAACACGGGAAGTAAGTATTGCCTTTTCCGTGGGCTTGCCTTCACGTCTGAAATAACCGCCGGGGATTCTTCCTACAGAATACAGTCTTTCCTCAAAATCAACGGAAAGGGGAAGAAAATCGATACCGTCACGGGGCTTTGCCGATGCCGTTGCACAAGCAAGGATAGATGTATCACCGTATCTTACCAAGCAAGAACCGTTTGCAAGACCTGCCATTTTGCCCGTTTCGATAACGAGAGGACGGCCTGCAAGCTCATAATTAAAAACCTTGAAATTTTCGAACATTTTATGCTCCTTTTGAAATAATATTTGAAGTAGCTTCTGTGCATAACACTTAATTTCACACACAAAACCGCAGTTTGTGTGCAAAATTAACTGCTATACACCCAAAACTCTCCATTATGGTATTTTATCACAAAACACCCCTGTCATTCAATAAAATATTATTAATGTTAAATTAATAATTTGTGGAATGTATCACGTTCCCGTGCGTTTCATTCGGGGCGGTGTTGTTGTAGGGACAGACGTCCTCGACTGTCCGTTTAAACCCATTTCATAACGCCTCATCCACCGCAAGCGGTCCCCCTTCTCCCGCCGGAGAAGGCGTTTAATTCGTGGTGGTACCGTAGGGGATGGCGCCAAGTAGTTCGTGACTCGCACGAACTACACCACCCGTTTCAATCCCATTTTCACTCATTTTATACGGGCGATTCGTGAATTGCCCCTACAAATTATTGGATTCGCTTTCATTAAATTCAACGTGACAGCGCCCCGTCCGCACCCCCCACGGTCGGAAGGCGTTACGGTAGTACGCCACCGACCGCCTGCGGACATAGGGGCGCATATTTCCTGCGGAAATATATTTTTCATTTTTATTTATTTGAAATATCCCGATATAAAATCACAAAGGATATTCGCAATTCTTTTATATCCGAATTCCGTGGGGTGGACTCCGTCACGCAGATAAGTCGTGTGATTTGATTTGTTTATTCCCGATGCTGTGCGCATATCGCACACGGCAAATCCTACACGCTCGCTTACCTCTTTTATACGTTTGTAATAATCGTAAAGCGTACAGCCGACGGCGTTTTTGGTATCGAACGCTTCAAATTTTACCGTTTCGCCGTCATATTCGGAATATCTGTAAACGGGTGTTACGTAAAATGCAAGTGCTTTGGGGTAACGCTCTGACACGGTCAGCATCGTTTTGCGAAGACTTCCGCAGAAATTATCGCAAAGCCGTCCGTCAGGCTCACCAAGCGGAACACCGTAAAACCAGTCATTCGTTCCTGCCCAGACGATGACAACATCAACGTCATCGTACTGCGGTGAGTCCGTCACCTCGTCACACATCGAAAACGGATAGCCCGATGTGAGTGCTGCGGCATTCTGTGCGTGGTTTATCATTTTTTCCGCGCCGAGCAGAAGCCTTAACTGCTCCTCGTATCCGCCGCGTGAAAAATTCGTGGTGGAAATACTGTCACCGAATATCAGGCAGTTTTTCACTTTTCTTCATCTCCCGCCGTTTCGGTATCGCCGTCGGAATCTTCGGCATCATTCGGGATGCTTTCTTCCGAAAGCTCCTGCTGCTTGAGCTTTTCAAGATATTTGCTGTACGTTGATTCGGGACTGTGCAAAAGAGCCATTATTTCGTCTTTTCTCTTTTTGCGCTTTTTGAAGTCAAGCACTCCGAGCCCGATTATCACCGCAATACCGCCCGCGCACGCCGCGGCGCCGATCAGGAAGCCCTGCGGGATATACGACATTTCAACCGTATGTTCACCCTCGGAAACGGTGAAGCAAAGAAGTGAATCAAGCGATTTTTCAAGCTTTATCTTTTCTCCGTCAACCTTGACCGTCCAGCCCTCGTCGTAGGGGATAGACGTGAACACGGTCGTGTCGCCGTTTGAAATATTTATCGTGCCTTCGATGTGCGAGTCGTCAAAGTCGGTTACTTTTATCTTGCTCTTTGAAAGCTCAGCCATAGCCTCCTCGAAGGCTTCCGTATCGAAGTAGAATATATAATCCTGGTCGTGATAGAAGTAAAGGTCGTCAGCTTTCATATTGAGCTGTACCGTTATTTCGTGTCCCTCGTCATACTCACCGATGTAAAGCACCGTATGCGTTTCATTTGTCATATAAGAGCCTTTGGATACGAACGACGCTTCCTTATTGTCGGTAAGGTCATCATCCTTGATGCGGAGTGTCGTGTCGCGGGGGTATTTCGACGGGAAGTGAATGTATATATCACCCGTTTTTTCGGCTATGAACGTAAATTCGACCGTACCCTTTTCGCCCGATGTCAGCACGGCGTACTTTTTATGCGTGTAGCCGTCGGCATAAGCTTCTCTGACGCCGCTTGTGTTCGTGCCAGTTATCTGAACGGGTTTATATATCTGTATATCGTAGCCTATCATCGCAGACACGATGCTGTTGAGGATGTCGGGGGCGGAAAGGTCGATTGTGTTGCCCTCCTCGTCCTTTGCGTTCCAGTCGTATTCCTTTATTTTATCGGAAACACCGTAGAGCATCGGCAAAGCGTTTCTGTTGATGTAAGCGTATATATTCTTTGCGTTTTCGGGATTTTTGTTCGTGGGGTCGGGCGTTTCTATCATCTGTCCGTATTCGGGGGGCATATCCGAGGGGTCGTCCGTCAGGATATACTTGATGCCTAAAAGCGAGTCGCCCACGGGGTTTGTTCCCACGTATTTCGACCAGTGGGATTTGGAAGCGTAACCCATTTTATTCAGGAGCGTTATGACCGATGCATTGAGGGTTGATGTCGAACCCGAAATACCTCTTATGCGGAGCGTCATATTGTCATTTACCTTACGGAATGCCGTTTTTTCCATTCTGTAAAGGGATAAATCACGGCTCTGCACTTCCTCGGTAAGTCCCTGCCATCTGTCAAAAAATTCAACGTAGCTCGTACGCGTGGAATAATAAACATCGTCGTGAAGCTTGAACATATCGTATATGCCGTTGACGAACAGCTCAAAACATACGACACAGCAGAGCAAAACGGGTGCAACACGGCTGTTGCGCTTCGTAACGCTCCACAAAATCGCCGTCAGAACGCCTATCATTATTATCCAGAACCAGACCGTGACGAGCATTCCCGCTTCGAATCCGCCGTTTGTTTCAGCCTTGAGGTAAAGCCAATCAAACTCGCCGTCCGTTTCGACCATCTTCTGCACCAGAACACTGAATGCGATGAGCGAGGCGCCCGTGCCGAGTATAATACGGTACATATGCGGCTTCAGAAATCTGTAAGCATCGTATGCAAATACAAGCACAAGGAAGCAGAACATAAAGCTGTAACGGTAGTTCAGCCAGTTCGGCTTCTGCATTCCGTGCCACAAAAGGTCAATGGTGGAGCCTGTAAATGACAGCACCATGAAGCCGAGAATGACACCGCTCATTATTTTTCTTCTGCCCTTTATCTTGTCCGTAAGGAAGTACGCGGGCAAAAGAAGCAGAGAAAGAAGACCGCAGTATATGAACGGCAAGCCCTCGGGGCGCACCGTATCATAGGAGTTCGGCATCATTTGCGTTAAAATTTCAAGAAAATCGAACTTCGCCTTGAACGTAAATGTGGGGTTTGAAAAGTCATTTTTGCCGAATTCAAGAGAATAGAACGTCGGCAGGATTATAATGGCGGCTATTGCCGCGGCGATGACCGAAAACAAGGCCCACTTATAGAATGAAAAGAAGAAACGGGAAAACTCTCCCATTTTGTACGTTGAAACGTAGTAGTAAAGGAAGTACACCACCACGAAAATGGCGACCATAAATCCGATGTAGAAGTTCGCAATAAAGCAAAGCGCAAGCATTACCGTGTATAAAACGAATTTACCGCGGTCAACGAGCACTTCAAGGCCGAGCACGATAAGAGGCAGATAGATGAGCGCATCCATCCACATCGTGTTCATCGCCTGCACGAACGCGTAGCTTGACAGCGCATACATCGTCGAGAACATAATCACGCTCACGGGCTTCGACGGTCTTCTCTTATGCAGATAATAACCGAATGTAAGTCCCATGCTTCCGCATTTCAGAAGCGTTATTGCAAGTAGCGCCTCGGTTATGCCGTCTTCGGGGAAAAATACGGTCAGAAGCGAAAAGGGACTGGCAAGGTAATATGCGTAAATGCCCGAAAATTCACCCGACAAGGCACGGTACCACGTGTAAAACGGGGATGAAGCGCCCTCAAAGACGTCACGCATCGCCTCGAAGAAGTAGACGTACTGACCGTTCAAGTCAAGCACCAGCACCGATTTGTCGCCGAACGGGTAAACACCTCTTATGATGAAGATTATCCACATCATAAGAAGCGGAACCAAAAAGCAAGCTAAAAGGTACAGCTTCGGCGAATTTGAAACGGCATCGAACACCGTTTGGCATCGCTTTAAAAGCTTATTGTTTTTCGTAAATTCTGTCCTGTTCATATTTCTCCTTTTAAAGTAAGCAGGGCTTCTTGTAAAATGGCTTCTGTTTCCTCGGCACTTGACGCGAGGTTTATCCTCTGACGTAAGGAAGCGCCGCCTCTTATGCCCTTTGTGTACCAGCCGACGTGCTTCCGCGATTCGAAAACGCCGAGCTGTCCTTTGAGCGCGACGAGCGCGCGCATATGCGCGCGCGCGGCAATCAGCCTTTCTTCGGGCGTCGGGGGAGTGTAAGCTTTCCCCTCAAGACGCGCGTTTATTTCTTCAAAAACGAAAGGATTGCCGAGTGCGGCGCGTCCGACCGCGCCGCCGTCGCAGCGCGTGTAACTGAGCATTTCGATAAAGCTGTCAGCGTCCGTTATGTCGCCGTTGGCAACGACGGGGATTTTAAGCGCTTGCTTTACCTCTGCGATAATATCCCTGTCAACCGTTCCGTCGATATACATATCCTCACGCGTGCGTCCGTGAACGCAAACGCAAACAGCGCCGGATTCCTGCGCGGCTTTTGCGACTTCAACGGCATTTTTATGAGCTTTGTCAAAGCCCGCGCGTATTTTGACCGTTACGGGCAACGGGCACGATGAAACTGTTTTTTCAACTATTTTTCCCGCCAGAACGGGATTTTTCATCAAAGCGGAGCCGTCACCGCCGCCGACTATTTTTTTAACGGGGCACCCCATATTGATGTCAATGGCAACGGGCGCGGGCGAAAGCTCGGCAAGCGTTTTTGCCGCATTCGCCATCATATCGGGGTCGTGTCCGAATATCTGTATCGCGCACGGGCCCTCGCTTTGTGATATTTGTGCAATTTCAAGTGTTTTTTTGTCACCGTAGTGCATTGCCGCCGCGGATACCATTTCCGTCGTCATATACTCGACACCGTATTTTTTGTATATTTCGCGCGATGCAATATCGGTAACACCTGCCATAGGGGCAAGAAAAATTCCGTGTTTTAAAGTTACATTTCCGATTTTCATAATTAAACTCCGTTAAATTGTACCAAAAAAATATGAATTTATTGTTACACCGCACCATAAATATTTATAATTATTAATTCGTACGGTTATATTTTACCTATTTTATACGGTGCAACCCGACAAAAATGAATGTGCGCCGAGGTTATCGTTTTATATCCGCTTTCCCGAAGAAGCAGTGTCGGACTTTCCGTTTGCGGTTTGGAGCATAATAAAAACACGGCATATCTCTTTCGAAATATACCGTATTTTTTATATCGTTAAATGCCAAGGAGCATATCGAAGCTTTCGTCAAGGAAAGTTTTTAATTCCTCTGCGGTGAGCTGTCTTTGCGCGATAAGCGACAGCGTATATATCTGCTTTGCAAGTTTTTCGGCTTTTGCTTCGTCGCTGCTTGCAAGCTCGGACAGCTTCTTTATAAGAGCGCTGTTGGTGTTTACGATGAGCGTCATATCAGAGGGCATTTCGGGCATACCGTCCTGCTTATACATTTTCATCATATCCTCGAAACGGCGCGACTGCTCGTTAATGTTGATAAGCGCGGGAGTTTTTTCGTCTTTAAGACATTCGTAGGACACCTTGAGGTCTTCACGTCCGCTTATCTTCTTGAATATCGCCGTTACCTTCTCGTCTTCAAGCGCTTCGCCCTCGCCCTTGAGAGCGCCCGCAACGTCAGCATCGATTCTTACGAATTTAACGCTTTCGTTACCGCTTTCAACCGTGTGAATGTACTGCGTATCAAGCATACGGTCAAGCAGAACTATCTTGATGCCTTCCTTGTCAAACATCGAAATGTACTGCGCCTGCGCCGTCACGTCGGTTGCATAGTAAACCGTGTTTTCGTGCTTTTCTTTTGCTTCTTCGAGATATTCTTCAAGCGTGTAATACTTTCCGTCTTCCGTTGCCGACTTGTAGATAACGCACTTTTTCACTCTGTCGTTGAATTTTTTGTCGCGTATTGAGCTGTATTCAACGAACATTTTGAGGTCGTCCCACAGCTTTTCGTATTGCTCGCGTTCGTTGTTGAACATCGAATTAAGCTTGTCCGCAACCTTTTTGACGATATGAGCCGAGATCTTCGACACGTAACCGCTGTTCTGCAAATAGCTTCTCGATACGTTAAGCGGAAGCTCGGGGCAGTCAAGGACACCCTTGAGCATCAGCATATATTCGGGAATTACCTCTTTGATGTTGTCTGCGACAAACACCTGGTTGTAATAGAGCTTTACCTGACCTTCAAGTGAGTCATACTCGTGATTGAGTCTGGGAAAATACAAAATTCCCTTGAAGTTAAGCGGATAATCGGCATTGATGTGAATGTGGAAAAGAGGCTCTCTGTAATCGTTGAACACCTTTGTGTAAAACGACTTGTAATCTTCTTCGGTGCACTCCGAAGCGCTTCTCTGCCAAAGGGGATGTGTGTCGTTGACAGGCTCATTTTCTTCCTTTTCCTCGCCCACGACTGTGAAATAAACGGGTACGGGCATAAATGAGCAATACTTTGAAAGTATCTCGCGTATTTTACCCTCGGTAAGATACTCCGCTTCCTCGGAGGATATTTTCATTATGACGTCGGTACCTCTTTCTTCGCGCTCGCCGTCGTAAAGCTCGTAATCGCCGTCGGAGGTGCATACCCACTTGACCGCAGGGGTATCCGTGTAAGATCTGGTCTGTACCGTTACCGTGTCGCTGACCATAAAAGAGGAATAAAATCCAAGACCGAAGTGACCGATTATGCCTTCTTTTGAGGATTCGCTGTTTTCGCCCTCATACTTCTGTATGAATTCGACAGCGCCCGATAAAGCTATCTGGCAGAGGTATCTTTCAAGCTCGTCTTTCGTCATACCGATACCGTTATCGGACACCGTGAGCGTACCCTCGCCCTTGTCAAGCGTTACGGTTATTCTGTAATCGTCCTCGGAAATATCGGTCTTGCCGAGAGATGAAAGCCTTTTCAGCTTCGTCACGGCATCGGATGCGTTTGAAACTATCTCGCGCAGGAATATTTCCTTTTCGGAGTACAGCCATTTTTTAATGATGGGAAAAATGTGTTCTATATCGACGGATATACCGCCTTTTTTTACTTCTTCACTCATTTTTGATTATCCTTTCTTACAGCTTATAGGTAAAAATTGCGTTTGATTGTATAAAACTCCGTCAAGTGGTGAAAATATCTCATACAGCCCGCAAGGGCAAATACACAAAACGGAGAAATGCGTATGGAAGAAAAAAGAAATCTTGAAAAGCAGGCAAGAATACTGTATGTTGTACTTGCCGCGATGCTTGTCATAATTATGGTGTTTTCCGTAATTACCGCCGTGAACAAAAGACGCGACAAGCAAACACCGCCCGTAGTGACGGATACCGCGCAGTCAAGCGATACGGCGAAAGAAACGAAAGCGCCCGTAACCACGAAGGTGCCCGTTATCATTCCCGAGGAAACGAAAACTCCCGAAACGGTGATACTCACGGAAAAGCCTGCGGACGTTGAATTGCCCGTCGAGGATGAACCCGTGTCCGTTCCCCGCGTCTACGTTATGCCGACGAACGGCGAAGTCATCAAAAGCTATTCCGTTGACCTGCCCATATATTCGGCAACGATGAACGACTACCGCGCGCATACGGGCGTTGACATATATGCCGAACCCGGTATGCCCGTTTACAGCTTCACTGACGGCGTTGTAAAAGAAGTTTACAGCGACCCGATGATGGGAATGACGGTATCAGTTGACCACGGCGACGGACTTGTGTCGTATTACTGCAATCTTAACGAACAGCTTGCCGACGGCATCAAGGCGGGTGCCGAGGTTGACGCAGGAGATGCGCTCGGCTGTGTCGGTGAAACGACACTTGTTGAGCTTTCCGATGCCTCACATCTGCATTTTGAGGTGAGATGCGACGGCAAAACTGTCGATCCGTCGGAGTACCTCGCAATACTCAAGGAAGCCAACGCAAGCGTAGAATAAGCATCACGGCGGCCCTCCGCCGTACATATCGGGATTATTTTCAGCCTTCTCCGGCCGTAAACGCGAAGCGTGTCGGCGGGGAGATAGGTGGGACTTGTAGTTGACGAGGTCAACTGCCGCTTGCGGTGGATGAGGTTTAAACCCATTTCCGTTCATTTCATTCGGACGAGCAATGCTCGCCCCTACGAATTATCGGGTTTGTTTTGTTTGATTCGTGGTGGTACCGTTGTAGGGGCGATTATTAATCGCCCGTTTCAAACCCATTTTCGTTTACTTCATTCGGGTCGTGTAGTTCGTGGTAGCCACGAACTACCGGGCGCACGACCCCTACAAATTATCGGGTTTGTTTTGTTTAATTCGGGGCGATACCGTTGTAGCTTGAATCCCGATTTTACTCATTCTATTTTGAACGGGTGTCGTTCGATTGACGAACTACACCCGTTCTTTTTATTTAAGTGATATTTGCCTTCGGCAAGTGATATTCGCCGTCGGCGAGTGATATTTTGCGACGCAAAGTGGTATTGCGTGCGCAGTATAACTGCGCATCGCAGTTTTATTAATACATACCGCCCATGCCGCCGGGAGCAGCTGCGGGTGCGGGATTTTCTTCCTTCTTATCCGCGATGAGAGATTCTGTCGTGAGAACCGTTGAAGCGATGGAAGCAGCGTTCTGAAGCGCGGAGCGTGTAACCTTTGTCGGGTCTACGATGCCCTTTTCGAGCATATCAACGTATTCTTCGTTGTAAGCGTCAAAGCCGTATGCGATCTTTCCGCTGTTCTTGATCTTGTCAACGATAACGGAGCCTTCGAAGCCTGCGTTGAATGCGATCTGTCTGATCGGTTCTTCAAGTGCCTTGAGAACGATCTTGACACCGATCTTTTCGTCACCCTCAACATCGTTAAGAAGCGCTTCAACGGCGGGAATTACGTTAAGGAATGCCGTACCGCCGCCTGCGATGATGCCTTCTTCAACAGCCGCTTTCGTAGCGTTGAGAGCGTCCTCAATGCGGAGCTTCTTTTCCTTCATCTCAACTTCTGTTGCCGCACCAACCTTGATTACCGCAACGCCGCCTGCGAGCTTTGCAAGTCTTTCCTGAAGCTTTTCACGGTCGAAGTCGCTCGTCGTTGTTTCGATACCTGTCTTGATCTGGCTTACTCTTGCACGGATCTCGTCCTTGTCACCCATACCGTCAACGATGATGGTGTTATCCTTGTTTATCTTGACCTGTCTTGCACGTCCGAGCTGTGCTACGGATGCATCCTTGAGTTCAAGACCGAGGTCGGAAGAAATTACTTCACCGCCTGTAAGGATGGCAATATCCTTGAGCATTTCCTTACGTCTGTCGCCGAAGCCGGGAGCTTTTACAGCAACGCATGTGAATGTGCCGCGGATCTTGTTGAGGATAAGAGTTGTGAGCGCTTCGCCCTCAACGTCCTCAGCGATTATAACGAGCTTCTGACCTGCCTGAACGATCTGTTCGAGCAGGGGGAGAATTTCCTGAACGTTTGAGATCTTCTTGTCTGTGATAAGAATGAGAGCGTCGTCGATGACAGCTTCCATCTTGTCTGTGTCTGTTACCATATAGGGGGAGATGTAACCGCGGTCGAACTGCATACCCTCAACGACCTCGGAGTATGTTTCTGCGGATTTTGATTCCTCAACCGTGATAACGCCGTCGGATGTTACCTTTTCCATAGCATCGGCAATAAGATTACCGATTACTTCATCTCCTGCGGAGATAGTACCTACTCTTGCAATATCGGACGTGCCGTTTACCCTCTTGGACTGTGCGATAAGAGCCGCAACAGCCGCCTCAGTTGCCTTTGCGATACCCTTACGGAGAACCATGGGGTTAGCGCCTGCGGTAACGTTCTTCATACCCTCTCTGATGAGAGCCTGAGCGAGAAGTGTTGCCGTTGTTGTACCGTCGCCTGCCGCGTCGTTTGTCTTTGTGGCAACTTCCTTAACGAGCTGTGCGCCCATATTTTCAAACGGATCGTCAAGCTCAACGTCCTTTGCGATGGTTACACCGTCGTTTGTGATGAGGGGTGCGCCGTACTTCTTGTCAAGAACTACGTTTCTGCCCTTGGGGCCGAGTGTGATTTTAACTGTATCGGCAAGCTTGTCAACGCCTCTCTGGAGAGCTGCTCTTGCTTCTGCGCCGTAAATGATTTCCTTAGCCATTATTATTTATTCCTTTCTTATGATTGGACTTGCGTTCTGATCAGTCTTCGACACAAGCGAGTATATCGCTTTCTCTTACGATTATATATTCTTCGCCGTCGCACTTGACTTCTGTACCCGCATACTTGCTGAGTATTACCTTTGCGCCGACACAAACGGTCATTTTGACTTCCTTACCGTCAACCATGCCGCCGGGGCCTACTGCGATGACCTCTGCTACCTGGGGCTTTTCCTTTGCGGATGCTGTAAGTATGATTCCGCTTTTCGTTGTTTCTTCAGCTTCGACCATTTTAACTACAACACGGTCTGCAAGCGGTTTAATAGTCATTTTATATTCCTCCGAATTTTGTTAGATATTGTCTGCTTTTGGCACTCTTGCTGTGTGAGTGCTAACAAACAATACCATTGTATCACGGTATTATAAAAAGTCAAGACTTTTTCTGCAAATTAACAGTTATTTAACAAAATTTACCGCTATATGAAGATAAAACCGCCTTCGAATTTGTAAATTTCCATTATAAGGTATTGACAAATTCGTTTAGTTAGTGTATTATTAGGGTGTCCAAGACAAAGAATATTTAAAGGAGGATTTTACAATGAAAAAACTTATCTCATTATTTGTTATTGTGACAATGGTTGTTGCTTGCATGACATTCACAGTCAGCGCTAACGATGTAACATCCATAGCAGCATTCATTAAGGACGGCGTAACTGTTAACAAGCTTACAGCTGACATCGACGCAGGTTCCGAAGTTGTTCAGCTCAACGACGGTGAAAACCTTATCGTTGACCTCAACGGCTTCACATGGAAGTCCGCTAACGTTGTTCTCGACGTTATCGGCGGTTCTTGCGTAGCTACAGTTTACGACTCTTCCGCAGCTAAGACAGGCGCTATCGTTTCTACAAGTAACGACGCTGTATCCATCTCCAACGGTGAGCTTTCCCTTAAGGACATCGCTGTTACAGGTGGCGACGACGGTATGGACGCTGTTTTCGTAGCAGGTGGTAACGTAACTATCACAAACTGCACACTTTCTGCTGGTAAGGCTGGTATCGACGCTGCTAACGGCAGCGAAGCTGCAGGCGTTCCCGCTATCATCACAGTTAACGGCGGTAAGTTTGCTTCTTACGCAAACCCCGGCGACAGAAACTGCGCTATCGAGCTCAGATCCAGTGGTGCTAACGGCCCCAAGGTTACACTTAACGGTGCAATCACATTCGAAAACAACACAATCATGGTTCGTAACGACTACACAAAGGCAGTTGCTGATGCTATCGTAGGCGGCGCTGATACAACAGTTGAATTCGGTGCTGAAGATGCAGTTGCAGGTCGCGACAACTACAAGAAGACAACAATCACTTACACTTACACAGGCACAGGCGAAACACCTGATGCAGGTGAAGGCGAAGGCGAAGGCGAAGGCG
>JAZKZC010000119.1:0-6289 GCA_045612465.1 Eubacteriales bacterium | reverse complement strand
TCAAACTGCTCGTTCGCCCACATAAGCGTTATCAAAGGCTCCGTCTGTGAAAGATTTATGATATTGTGCGTATAGCCGGGAAGCATATGTATTGCCTCTATCTTCTCGCCGCTGACCTCAAAATCAAGTATCTCACCGTCGCCCACGCGTCTTTGTCTTATAAGACCGTGACCTGAAACCACGATGAAAAATTCCCACTTCGTATTATGCCAATGTTCACCTTTTGTTATACCCGGATTCGATATATTTACGCTGAACTGTCCGCATTTTTCGGTCTTCAGAAGCTCTGTAAAGCTTCCTCTTGCATCTTTGTTCATTTTAAGCTCAAAGCTTGCTTTTTCCTTCGGAAGATACGAAAGATACGTTGAATAAAGCTTCTTTTCAAAGCTCCCGTCGGGAATTTCGGGAATTACAAGCGTTTGGGACTGTTCTTTGAACTTTACAAGCAAATCTTCAATTTCTCCGAGAGTCACCTTGTGCGAGGAAGGCACCATGCAGAATTTGCCTCTCGGTGTAAAAACGGTGTTTATACCGTCAAATTCACATCTTTCAACCTTGCCTTCAAGCGCAGATAACATCGATGCAACCAGGTCATCGACATACAAAAGCTCAAGCACCGTTTGTCTGTCGTTTACGGTTATCGGCAGGTCGTTTGCGGTGTTATAGCAGAACGTTGCGACTGCTGAATTGTAATTGGGACGGCACCACTTTCCGAAAAGATTCGGGAATCTGTAAACGTACACGGGAGCATTCGTTTTTTCCGAATAGGAAAACAAAAGGTCCTCCCCTGCTTTTTTACTTTTTCCGTATTCGCCGTCCGCGTACCGTCCGACAAGCGTTGCCTGAATCGAACTTGCGTAGACAACAGGGCATTTATTTCCGTATTCTGCGAGTTTATCAAGCACAACCTCTGCAAATTTGCAGTTGCCCTGCATAAACTCCTCTGTGTCTTTCGGTCTGTTTACACCTGCAAAATGGAATACGAAATCGGCATTTTTGCAGTATTCGCAGAGTTCTTCATCACTTGATGAAATATCGTATTCGAATATCTCATCTATTTTCAATTCGGGATGCGTTCTGTCTTTTCCGTCTTTAATATTGCGAAGCGCACACACAAGATTTTTTCCGACAAAACCGCCTGAACCCGTTACAAGTATTTTCATTTTAAATCACCGCTTTTATTTTTATTTCGTGCATCAAGTCCGACGTATTGAAGTGACTTTTCATATGAGTTTATCGTGTCAGGAGAAATAATCTCCATCGTTTCTTTCATCTGCTTTCTCTTTGACGGAACGAAAACAAACGAAAATGCTCTTTTAAGCCACATAACAGGAAGAAGTATCGGGTATTTTTCAAGCACGGGGTAAGAGTAGCACATACTCTTATAATCGGGAAACAGCTTCGCCCACAGACGCGAGAAATAACCGCCCGAAGCTGTTTCACCTGCTTGCGCCTGAAGTGCGATCTGCACATTTTGCCACGATCCGTAAGCACCGCCCGAAAATACGTTTTCCGTTATATAATCCGTCTTTTCATCGGCACTTTCGCCGTCGAACCAGACACCGACGACGCGCAGGATGTTTTTATAAAAATCATCCAGACACATCTTTTTAAGTTCATTTATTATATAGCTTTCATCAAGCGCCTTTGCGTTTCTTCTGACGAGCCACAAGTCCGTAAAATGCTTTATGCCGACACCGCCGTCGCGGTAGTGCTTTGCCATATGGGCGAAATTATAGATATAATTGTCTTCATCTGACATTTCATAAATATGCTCCTTGCCTTTTTTCTTATGCGACACATGCCACACGTTTTCGTAATAAGCATACAAGTCCTTATTATACGACGGGACAAGCATTTTATGAAATTCTATGCTTACTGTTCCCTTTTTGAAGATATATTCGTGATCGCTTTCCTCGATAAAATCAAATCCGAGGTCAGCCATTACACGTTTGATTGCTTCATATTGGGATTTTTTCACAAGTATGTCGGAATCGCTCATTTCACGCATATCCTGCTTAGGATACAGCTCTTTCAGAAGCGTTCCTTTCAGGGGCATACAGTCAATGCCCTCTTTTTCAAACGCATCGAGTATGCACGTCACTTCATACATTTGATTTTCGCTTTGCATAAGGCGTTTTATGTACCACGACATAAGCTTCGCCATTTCGGGCGACTTGTCATTATATCCGCACAAAAGCGCGCCGTTATATACAAGACTCGTCAAGTGATGTGATTTTATAACGTCAAAAGCATCCGCAAGTACAAATCCCTCGTCGGGCATACAGCGCTCGTTTATAAGCGCTGACTTTACAAGCTTCAGTATACCGTCATACTGTACGTTCATTCGTTTTCCTTTCTCTTTTCCAATTCATCTCTGATATATGAAAGTGAGAGAAGCTTTGCTTTTACCTGCTCCTTATCAAGCAGTTCGGTGTTGTTTGAGTTAAACTCCGTCAATGTGTTTCTGTCAGCATTTCCGTTGCTTATATATTTATCGTAGTTGAGGTCACGCTTATCGGCAGGTACGCGGTAGAAATCACCGAGATCGATCGCATGCGCGCATTCTTCGTTCGTAAGCAGAGTTTCGTACATTTTTTCACCGTGTCTTATACCGATGACCTTTATCTCCGTTTCGGGAGCAAACAGGTCTTTTACGGCTTCAGCCAGCACTTCTATCGTGCAAGCGGGTGCTTTCTGAACGAAAATGTCGCCGTTTTCGCCGTTATTGAACGCGAAAAGCACAAGGTCAACCGCTTCGTCAAGCGACATTACGAAACGCGTCATCGCCGGTTCGGTTATTGTTATGGGTTTGCCTGCCTTTATCTGTTCTATCCACAGAGGAATTACAGAACCTCTGCTACACATAACATTTCCGTATCTCGTACAGCAAATCTTCATTTTATCGGATGATACAGTACGGGATTTTGCAACAACGACCTTTTCCATCATCGCCTTGCTCGTTCCCATAGCATTTACGGGATATGCCGCCTTGTCGGTTGAAAGGCATATTACCGATTTTACACCCGCTTCGATTGCCGCTGTGAGCACGTTATCGGTTCCCAAAACGTTTGTTTTTACCGCTTCAACTGGGAAAAATTCGCACGATGGCACTTGCTTCAAAGCTGCCGCGTGGAAGACGTAATCAACACCGTACATTGCATTTTTGATGCTCTGCAGATCTCTTACGTCACCTATATAGAATTTTATTTTCTCCGCAATTTCGGGCATAGCCGCCTGAAATTCGTGGCGCATATCATCCTGTTTCTTTTCGTCACGGGAAAAAACGCGTATTTCTTTTATGTCAGTCTTCAAAAAACGGTTGAGAACGGCGTTTCCGAATGAACCCGTTCCTCCTGTAATAAGCAATGTTTTTCCTGTAAAATCGCTCATTAATATTTCCTGCCTTTGTATTTATATATAAATTATTCTTTATTATCGTCTTTGCTTTTTTTGGGAACCAAGCTGAGTATATCCTTGACAGTAACGTGTCTGAACAAAAGTCCGTCAAGTGTGCATTTTGTAAATCCTCTCGTTTCCTTGAACAGCATCGGGAGAACGGCATTTTTGAATATCTGTGTCATAACCATCGTAAATGCCGCGCCGTTTATTCCCCACAAGGGAATGAATATGAAATTGAGCGCGATACTGAATACAGCACCGAGCACCGAGAAAAGGAAAACGTATTTTTTCTTGTTTTCACATATAAACCAGAAGCTGAGCGCACCTCCGAGATACGAGAATGCACCATACCACACGGCAATACGCAAGCAGTTGACAGCTCCCATAAACTCCGCGCCGTACATTATGTAAACTATAAGCTTTGCGAAAATGCTTACAAATGCCGAATACGCAAACAAAAGCCACATAAGTGCGCAGAGAAGCTGTGAAAAACGCACCCGATAAAGCTGTTCGTTTTCAGCTTTCGCGCGCGCTATAAACGGGCGCGCAGAGTCCAATATCGCAAGCGGAATGAACGATACCATTGTGCATATCGTCATCGCCGAGGAATAAAGTCCCACGTTATCGGTCGTATTATCCATAAGATGCTTTATCATTATTCTGTCGCTTTGCGAGCAGATAACGACCATAAGTTCCGAAAGCACGAACGGTATGCAGTTTTTCAGAATTCTCTTTGCCACGTCCATCGACAGTCCGAGCTTCTGCTCCTTGTGCTTATTGTAAATAAACATATAAAGCATACCGAGCACGATATAGTCGATAGATACAGCCACAGCAAACCAGCCAACACTTTTTTCCGTGATAAGCAGAACGATTTTATATAAAGCGCTTGCAATATATGCAATTGTCTGGATAATGACTACGTATTTCGATTTTGATTTATACTGATACCAATAATTGATGGTGTCAAAGCAAAGAAACGGAAGCTGTAACGACTGCATAAGCGCAACAGCCATTATCGTTTTATCATACCCGTCTATAGCAAAGACCAATGCAAGAAAAGCGGGAATAGATATAAGTCCCACGGCAAACCGCATAAATATTGCCGTTCCGAGAATTTTTCCTTCGGAATCGCTGTGATTTACAAACTCGTGAACGACAATACCGTTAAGCCCAAAACCGATCAGCGCTGTGAAAAAAGCGATGTACGATGCAACGTATTCTATCGTACCGAGGTTTGTTTTCCCGAGATAACGGGCAGTTATTATGCCGACGAAGAATGACAGAATAAGTCTTAACACCTGGCCTGCCATAAGCCACGAAGTGTTTTTGACAAATCGGTTATTACCCATTAAGCCCGTCTCCTTTTGAAATTTTATAATTCTTTGTATAATGCCACATATTTTTCATAATTAAGATTTTCATCAAACATCTGTGCCCTTTTAAGGCAGTTTTCCACAGGCTTCGGAACAGCCTTGAATTCCCGTATTTTATCAACCAAGCCTTCGATGTCGTCACATTCCACGATAGCACCGCAAGTTTCGTCAGGTATCTCAACACTTCCCCCGGTATTGAACGTAATAACGGGAGTTCCGCAGGCGAGAGATTCGATATTGACCGTCGGAAAATTGTCTTCCCTTGTGGGATTCGCGAACACGTCAGCGGCGGAATATATTTCCGCAAGCTCACTTTTGTCAGCGGTTCTGTGTATTGAAATTATATTTTCGGGAAGCTCTTTATCAATGGCGTCCGTCGTTCCTACGAGGACTATTGCATATTCATCATCAAGCATTCCCGCAAGCTTCACAAACACGTCAAGTCCTTTTCTTACACCCCAATCGAAGGCAACGCCGAGGATGACGAACTTTTCTTCAATTCCGTATTTTTTACGGAAATTGCTTTGTGTAGGCTTGAACACCGACAAGTCGATGCCGTTGTTTATAACACAAACGGGATACTCCTTCAGAAACGACTGCTTTACAAGTCCCGCAAGCCATTTCGACGGAGTTACTATCGTCATGTCTGAAACACCCGTAAACCATTTCTTTTTGAGTTTCCACATTCTTTTAGTGTTGTCATAACAAGTCGCGGGGTACTGTTTGTAAAGGCGACAGCCATAACAACCGTTCATCCATTTAGAACAGCTCTCAATCGTTGAATACGGACACTGCCCCGTAAAAGGCCAGCAATCGTGAAAAGTCCACACAACTTTCACGTTGTTTTTCTTTATGTACCTGAACAAAAGTCCGTGATTTATATAAGAATTGTGTATGTTATGCAAATGCAGTATATCGGGATTTATTTTTTTCAACTTCTTGATGAACTTCAACGTTGTGAAGTAAGAAAAACATCCTATGTATCCCGTATAAAAAGATACTCTTTCGTTTATCCTTCTGACGATGTCAGACGATATCCTTATATCACCGCTTTGGCGCGGAACGTTGTGCGCATTATCGGGATATGCAAAATACGTATCGCATCCGTTTTCTTTGGCAAGCTTTATAATACCCTTTGCGATACGTCCGGTGCTTCCGAAATTACCGAGATTGACCGATAATATTTTCCGCATACTCACCGTCCGTTTCTTTTTCTGCCGTTTCGTCCGTTTCAATGTCCTTGAACGAAACGAAAATACCGTAGAAAACTATCAAATAATACACATAATTCTGTCCCATATCTTCATTTGAAAGCGCTGCAAGAAGGATAAGAAAGATAATAATCGTCGAAAAGATGTGTTTTTTGCAGATATAATACACAAAACGCAGACAGGAAAACAAGCAAATGGCACCGAATGCGACACCGTATGCCGCGCTTCCTATGAGAATGGTATTCGTGTTTGCGTCCGCTATATATACACCGTCAACGGCAAGCGTTACATCGTAAAGTG
>JAZKZC010000118.1:0-2272 GCA_045612465.1 Eubacteriales bacterium | reverse complement strand
TGTATTCGGCAACCTTGCGGACGGCATTCATTCTTTCCTCAAAAAGGCGAGCCATCTCGCGGTCAACTTTGTTTATCGTTTCTCTCGCTTCGTCAAGCAAAGTCTTTTCGTTGATCGACATTTTTTCTACCTCAAAAAATCAAGCCCGCAACAAGTCGCCGATAAGCGAAACGATTGCGGGCTGTTATGCATTTAAGCTAAATATTTACACGGCAACAAAACCATAAAGGTTATGCCGCAAAAGCTCTTGCAAGGCAGCCCGTATGGCTAAAATAATAATAAAATCGTGTATTCATAACAGAAACAGCCATAGTGGAACTCCTTTCATAGCTTAAGAAAAGTCGTAAGTTGATTATACACCCAAAATGGGAATTTGTCAAGAGTTGTACATAAAAGTCACGCCTTGTTAAGAATTTATTAAAATATCAAGAATGCTTCAGTTTACAACTCGGGTATATTTCTCGATCTTTTTTGCGGTTTTGCGGTCAACGGACACAAGAAACATCCACTCACTGCCTTCGCAGGTTTGACCGCTATCGGTCTGAATAAAGTTGACACTCAGGGTATTGCCGTCAACCGTGACGCTGTCAGCTTTGAATCTGTCGCCGCCCGAACCGCCGAATACTATACAGAAAAGCAGGATGTTGTCAGCGAAAAATTCTTTTGAATAAAATGAGAAATCGTTAAGAAATTTTGCTTTTACAAGCTCTAAGTCTTTATCGATCAGCTCATATTGCGAAAGGGTTTGAATATACACGTCCCAAAGTTCTTCCGCGCTTTCAACTTTGATAACGCCGCTTGACTCTTCTGTATACATTTTAGAGGTAATCTCTGAGTCTATGCTGGTTTGTGTGCATGCAACCGTGAACTTTCCTGCTTCGCTTTGCAGCGGATAAACTCCGTATGAGATACTGTAAACGTTGGATATTATCGGTCGTTCAAATCCCGAAGGAATGTGCAGCTCACCGTCATATTCGATTTTGACGATCGTTCCCGGGGAGAAGCTGTCATACTTTGTGCCGTCCGTCAGAGTATCGTTTATGTATATGGAGCTTGTTTGTGTACGTTCATACGTGCCTTCAATAGGTTTTACGTTTCCCACGTAGCCGGTTTCTGCATAAAACCATCTTCCGCCGTTATCAAGCTTGCCGGATAAAAGAGTCTCCTTTTCGTCGGATGCCTTTATATCTGTCTCGGAGGAGCAGGAGCAGAGAGGAATAAGCATCATAACTGCGAGGATAAAGGATATCAGCTTATTCATTTTATTTGCTCCTTTCAGTTGATGAGTTCAACGTCGAAATCGTTGATCGAATCGGCTTCATCAATACCGACCTCGACACATATAGCGTATATGTATTGTATATCAATGGGCACTTGCGGTTCATTGGTTTCTGAAATTTTGAGCGCAAGCTTTCCGCCGCTGATTTCAAGCTCGTCGATGCTGTAAGTGTAGGATATGCTCGGAGACTTGAGAAAAACCAATATCAGCGAGTTTTCTTCAAAATATTTTTCGTCATAATTGTGTTGAATATATTGGAAATTGGTATTTTTCATGTCGAATGAGTCAAGCTCCTCCGCACCTTTAACAATGTGTGTCGGCAGATCCCCCGGGACAGTGCCGTCGGTGAACTCCGTGCCGTTGTCTGCGCCTTCGCAGATCGGCAGTGTGTCAAAGATCGTGGACTCTTCAGTAATAAGTCCGAGAAAGCTGACCGAATATCCCGAATTCTTGGTCTGTAACAGCTCGATTCGCTGCGTTCCTGTTATATTGACGCCATTTTTCCAGATACCGCCGTCATAATATATTCTGATTCTATCGCCGACGGAAAGGTCGCTTGCCTTGATTCCAAGGCTGTTCGCGGGAATCTTCACGGAAAGCTTATCGGCAATACTGTTTTCGATCGCGCCGTCGAGCGGCGAGACGACTATCAGGCTGTTGCTCTTGATCTCGGTTACTTCCGCACAAAAATAAACGTGTATGTCGTCAGATGCCACGCCTCCGTTCTTGAGCTCGGACATGGAAATAACGTCGCGTGTTTCCGCCACTCTTGTGGGAGTTGTGTAATATAAGAATTTCAAATTGCCGTTATATTCGTCATATGAGGAATATACGACAAGCGCGTGGTTGCTCGTACGTTCTACCGCAAATGATTTATCCGTATAAATAAGATCTTTGAATCCTTGCATACCTCCGTGACGAATGTATCTGTGAACGACGTAAGCGTATTTGCCGTTTTCAAGCTCGCTTTTAGCATTCAGAAGTACGTAAGCT
>JAZKZC010000117.1:0-11896 GCA_045612465.1 Eubacteriales bacterium | reverse complement strand
GAAAGCGGGTCAAGCACTGGAAATGAAAATATATACTGCGGCTAAGGATATTTTAGACAAAGACGGAGTTCCTGTGTATGATGATGTTCTTAACGGTGTTTTGATTGACTGGGACGGAGAAATGCATGAAGACAGCGATGTGAAAACATACGATACAAAGAATGAGATAGACGTGCTGTTGATGCACGATGTGGTCCCTGTATTTATTTCCTGCAAAAACGGAGATGTTTCCGAAGATGAGTTGTACAAGCTCAATACGGTAGCTGAGAGATTCGGCGGACAGTATTCCAAAAAAGTTCTTGTAACAACAGCTCTTTCAAAGCTTGGAGATAAAGGAAAATATATATGGCAGCGTGCTACGGATATGGGTATCAAGCCTATTGACGGTGTTCAGAATTTAAGCGATAAAGAGCTTAAGGACAAATTGAAAAATCTTTGGCATTAATAAACATGCTGCGCGCAAAATGCTCCTTTTCACCGTTTTTAAAGATGGTATGGAGCATTTTGAGTATGCTGAAAAGAAAGGATTAGCGTGAAAATAATTTTTCTCGACATAGACGGTGTGCTTAATTCACGGCAGTATGATCTTTGCAGGAGCGAAAATGACGGAAACATTGACGTCACGCGCCTTGAAATGCTTAAATCTCTTACAGATGTGACCTACGCGGAAATTGTACTTACCAGCACATGGAGATCTCATTGGGATCCTGACGGTATAAACACAGATGATATCGGAAAAGGATTGGAAGAAATTTTTGTTAAGTACGGTATGACGCTGTACGGCAAAACACCGTATCTCGGTAATGACCGAGCAAAAGAAATAATGGCGTGGATAGAAGAGCACCCAGAAGTTGAAAGTTTTGTTATTTTTGATGATATAAAGCTCGGCTGGGGAGAGCTTGATGAAAAAGTTGTAAAAACCGATCCGCGTATAGGGCGAGGGGTGGAGGATTATCACATCGCAAAGGCGAAAGAGATATTATCATCATCAGACTGATAAAACTTGTCGATGATGAGTGAATATTTTAACAAAGCTTCTATTTTATAAAGGAAGGTTAATGTATGCTACTGATAATTTACGGAACGATTGCGGAAATGGGCTTCAAAAGCCGTGAGTATTTGCAGAAAAAGGGTTTCCAGATCGTTGAAAAATACAACTATACTGTATCTCCCGTCCTTACGACAAAATACGGAACGAGAAGTTACGTTTCCAAGGAGGAATTTTTGGAAAATACGGATTCGCTTTTCCGTTATGAAGTCGGCGGTATACACGTAGGCTTCAACCATCGGCAGATTTCCGATGCTGTGTGCGATAACACAAACAGCTTGCTTACACTGTCAACGAAGGATATTTCGTTTCTTGATGAGATAAAGCGTGTGTATGCGGACAAGGTGTGTCTTGTTTATGCGTATATTGACGATCTTACGCTGAAGGATATTATTTCAAAGCTTGAAAACATTACCGAGGAAGAAGCGCGTGTGCGCTACGAAACGGGATGTGACATCAAGCAGAGTTATCTTAAATACCGACATATATTCGACCGTGTCGTTATGTACGGCGGAGAGGGGTCCATATTTGACATCAACAGCTTATACAGGCAGTTTGATGCCATAATAGATTCCGAAAAATTTGAATCCGACAAGAAAACTCAATATGCCGATGTTTTCATATCATGTGCAAGAAAAGACAATGCGATCGAATCGGAGATTCGTTCCGCGCTTACAAAAAAAGGAATATCGGTTTTCGATGCGGAACAGTTAAATGGCGGTGACTGGGCGGACACGGTTTCAAACGCCATACAAAATGCTAAAATCGTAATTCCGATAATTACAAACAATGCTACATGCAGTAAGTGGGTAATGCAGGAAACGATGTTTGCGCTTGAAAACGCAGAGAAAAACGGTACTTTGATAATTCCGTTTATCGATCTTTCGACAGATTTTGAAAAGGCGCCTTTGCTCAAAGCAAGAATAGAGCATTTGAACGGAGTAGTCATAGAAGACGGCTGTGTGGGTGAAGCATCGTGTCAGCTTATCGGGAAGATACACACACTTTTGTCAGCGGAAGCTGATTTGAAATCATATTCAAAGCAGGTTGAGAACTATCTTTATCTGAAAATGTACGATCAGGCGAAGAGTCTGCAAAAGGCTCACCTTGAACTGTGTTACAATGTTTTTTCGGCATCCGGCGGCGCGTTTATAGATTTTGAAGCGTGTTTGCTTTCGGAAATCAAGCTTATAAGCATATTGCTTGATATGAAGCTGTATGATGAGGCACTTGAACATTCGATAAACGCGCTTAATCAGCTTGACGACGGTGATACGTATGACGTGCTTGCAGATCAGCTTGTGCTGTGTTGCGCTTATCTCGGTATGAACAGCGATTCCGTACGCAGTCTTGCGCTTGAACGCTTGGCTGAATTCAGAATGTTTGAGTCTGATTATAAAGGAAACGACGGAATGCAAGAGTATATGCGCAGTCATCTTGATGACATAATCGACAGATTCAATGACGCGTTATATACGATTGAGGCTAACAAAAAGTCCGAGGTAAGTGATCTTGAAAAGCAAGAAAACGACGAAAACAAAATTGCGGAATACGGAGAATTTGCAATTGCTTTGTTTGAGTCGATAATCAAGGAAGAATCGCGCGGACTCAGCAGACGCGATCTGATTCTCGGCTATGAGCGTGTTTTGAATTACTGTAAGCATATGGGCTTAAAGGGCGAGGTAGCGGATAAATGTATAAGCAGAATTGCAGAGCTCAGTTCGCTTGAAGAATCGGATGAACCGACAGAAAATACCACGGCATCCGAAGCACTTAAAATATATTTGGGACAAGCAACTCCAAAATCGGGACATTACGACGTGTTCTTATCGTATAAGTCCGAGGACGAGGTCAGGGCAAAAAAGGTCTATGATTATCTCACACAAAGCGGAAAAGAAGTTTTCTTCTCAAAAGAAACGCTGCCGCAGCTCGGTGAGGGAGAATACAGACCTGCTATATTTGAGGCACTCGACCGTTCAAAGCATATGGTAGTGATAAGCTCGAATCCCGATTACCTTAAAACAAAATGGGTGAAAAAAGAATGGGATACGTTCGATAATGAGGTGACCGAGGGGCGCAAGGACGGCGTGCTTCTGTTGCTGTTATCGGATGATATTGCATCCGACAAGGGCAAGCTTCCGATAGAGCTCCGCGCAAAAGAGATAATTAAGATGAGCGAGTTCAGAAGCAGATTGCTGTCGTATCTGCGTTGATACCGAAGAATAAAATTAGACCGCCTGCGTTTGGCGTGATACTCTTAACGATGTATCGCGCCATGTGCGGGCGTTTTTTGTCGGTTGACATAAAAGATGGTGTGTGATAAAATAAATTTGAAAATATTTGTAACGTTCAGGTGTTTTTGCAATCTTATAGTTGAAAGGACGGTGATGATGTGACTGAATTTGAAAAGCTGTTTTCCGAAAAACGGGAGTTTATCTTCAGGTATTTAATGAAGCTTTCACGGGATTATTCGTTAGCCGAGGAGCTGACACAGGAAACCTTTTTTCGTGCGTATATGAATTTTTCCTCTTTAAAGGACAAAGAAAAGGCAAGGATGTGGCTTTGCAGTATTGCAAAAAATACGTATTTTGCATACTGTAACGAGCGTAAGAAAACGGAATCCTCCGACGTGCTTGAAAATATGAGCGGCGGAGAAGACGTCGAGGAAGCGTTTATAAAAAAAGAGCTTTCTGCCAAAGCGCTTGCGTGCCTTCACGAGCTTGAAGAACCGTACAAGGAAGTGTTTATGCTTTCTGTGCTCGGCGATTTTTCTCTGAAAGATATAAGCGAGCTTTTTGGAAAAAGCGAAAGCTGGGCGCGTGTCACGTTTTACCGTGCAAAACAAAAACTGATTGAAAGAATGAGGTAGAAAATGAACTGTAACGTTGTAAAAGACCTGCTTCCGCTGTATGTTGACGGATGCTGCAGCAAGGAAAGCGAAAAACTTGTTACCGAGCATATTGAAAAATGCGGTGAGTGCAAGCGTATATTTGATGGGATGAGTGCGCCAAATGAGGTTCCGCACACACAGAGTGTGACGAAATTCAGCAAGCTTAATGAGTGGAAGGCATCAATTATTCAATCGTTATTGCTTTTTATATCGTTTGCGCTTATAACGATCGGTGTTGCGCTGGAAGCCAAAACCCCCGTGGGACTTATGAACGGATTCTGGGCATCAAATCTTGTAATACCCGCGACGGGTTTTATGCTGTCGCTCCCGATTTGGTATTTTGTAAAAGTATTTAAAAGCAAAAAAGATTTTTCGAGATATTCATTCATCACTACATTAATTATAACTCTGTGTGCGTACGGATGGGCAATGTTTCATTACGGTGTGGACATTGCAAATTTGTTTTCAGGATGCAGTGCGGACGAGGTGCTTGAGATAATATATTCTCTTGTTTTGCTTAACGGACTCGGTGTGCTCTTGACGGTGATATTCTGCGTGCTTTCAAAGGTGTTATCCGATAAATATGCCAAAATGCTCGGCAAGGAGTAATGATATATGACAAAGTATTTGTGTCTTGCGCTTTTTCTTTGTGTATGTGCTATGTTAAATGCTTGCGCCGCCGAAACATACAGCACGGCAAAGGAAGCGACAGAGGAGTTTCTTATACAAAATCGAGAAGAGATGGAAAAAATCGCAGTCAGCTTATCCGATGATGAAATTGAAAATTCGGGACATTATAAAGATTTATCTTATTTTTACGACGAGAAAAATGACTGTACTGAATTTGAAATCGACGCACAAGGAATGCTCGGCGGTCAGTATTGGGGGCTGATTTATACAAAAGACGGCTGTTATTGCGGACAGAGCGAAACGTATTTGTACGAAGAACCCGAAGGCAATAATATTCGCAGAGCCGAAAAGCTTGACGGGCGTTGGTGGTTTATTTGGGAAGATTATGACGGAAATGCGTTAAGTTTCAAATGAGAATATACAAAAACAGACTCGCCGAAAATTCGGTGAGTCTGTTTTGGTGTATATGCTTAAGCGGTTATTAAATCGTTCCCGTGACGGTGAGTGTGCTTACACCGGGAACAACAACGACAGCTCCTGTTTCGGGGTTTGTCGTATATGTTGCGGCGGGAACTGTTATTTCACCTGCTGCTGTTGCAAAAAGTCCCGTTGCTTCATCGTAAGTATATTCAGTACCTTCCGCCCACGTTGCGCCGTTGAATGTTACCGTGATATTGGAAAGCACGGGTTCAAACGTATCGGTAATTACAGCGTTTGCATCGGCTTCAGCGGGGGTATTGCCGTAGTTCTGCAAAAGGAACGTGTACGTTACGACGCCGTTTTCAGTAACGGGGATAGGCTGAATGCTCTTTGTTATTGTGAGGTCGGGCGCTGCTTCGGGTGTCACTTCCTCTGTCACCGTGATGGGAGAGGGAATTCCGTTACCGTCAAGCGTTGCCGTGTTTGTGATGCTTCCCGTTACGTCAAGCGGTGCAAACTGGTTTACCTGCGCCTCGTAAGCAATAATGAGGTTGCTGTTTGCGGGCAGAGTGATACCGCTGAAAACGAGAGGCGGACCTGCTGTGACTACGGGCGCGGGCTGAAGAACGCCGTTTATATACATACGTACGGAGCCTGCTGTGTACGTAAGCGGATAGAGTGTTTCGGTGCCGTTTGTGTATGCACCGAGGTCATCTGTTACGGAAAGGTCGGTAACAGCAGCAGTACCTGAGTTGACTGCGCTTATAACGTACGTTACGTCTTCGCCGAGCGTATAGTCGGTCGAAAGAGCTGTTTTTGCGCCCGACAGTACCTCAAGTATCTCGCCGACAGCCACGTTTGAGCTGATGACGGAGTTGTTGTACGTCAACTGCGCCTGGTTTGTAAATTGTGCCATATTATCTCCTACAATATCTTATTTCGGGCTTATGCCCACTTATAGGATATGTTCAGATACGGCAAATGTGACGAAGAATGTCGTTAAAAGGCAGAAAGCTTTTCTTCTGCTTCCTCTATGCCCTCATAAGCTTCAAGAAGCTGTTCTTCAAGCTCCGTTTTTTCACGGTCAAGCTCCATCAGCTTCATATAGTCGCATCCCGAAGCCTCAATTTCTTTTTCAAGCGCTTCAAGCTTCTTTTCGGCTTTCTCTATGAAGTCTTTTGTTTTCTTGATATAATTTTCAAGCTTTCTTTTTTCGGCTTGATTTTTTTTGTTTTCAAGATACTGCGCCTTGCTGTCGCTGACGGTATCGTTTTTTTGTGACGTCTGCACGTTTCCGTCAAGCTGTGAGATGCGTGCAACGTACGATTCGTAATCACCGTGATGGTCAAGCATAGGACTGCGGCCTATATCTATCACCCTGCTTGCAAGCTTTTTGATAAAATATCTGTCGTGCGACACAGAAATAACAGTACCTTCAAAATCCACAAGTGCATTTTCAAGCGCTTCTCTTGTCGGAATGTCAAGGTGGTTTGTCGGCTCGTCAAGCAAAAGAACATTGTTCTTTCTCATTATGAGCTTTGACAATGTAAGGCGAGCCTTTTCACCGCCGGAAAGATTGCCGACGGTCTTTTTGATGTCGTCACCCTTGAATAAAAACAGGGCAAGAGCTGAGCGTATCTCCGTCTGCGTTGCGTTCGGAAACTCGTCCCAAAGCTCCTCAAGCACGGTTTTTGAGTCGCTTAACTGTTGGTTTTCCTGGTCGTAATAGCCTATGCGGATATTATACCCGAATTCATAAGTTCCCGAATCGGGGTACATACGGCCGTTGAGAATTTTTAAAAGCGTACTCTTTCCGCTTCCGTTTTTACCCGTGATAAAGGCGAAATCGCCCTTTTTGATGAGAAACGAAATGTTTGAAAAAAGATGCTTTTCGCCGAATGACTTTGACATTTTATCAAGCTTTAAAACGTCCTGTCCCGACTCACTTCCCGAATCAAAGCGCATACGCACGTTATCGGGGAGCTTTTCGGGAGCATCAAGCTTCACCATTCTGTCAATAGCTTTTTGACGGCTTTCTGCGGCAATTATGTTCTTTTCTCTGTTCCAGCGCTTCTGCTGTTCGATGAATGCCTCCATCTGCGCTATTTTACGCTGTTGGTTGTCGTAGTGGCGCTTCTGTATTTCACGGTCTTTTTCCTTGGCGGCTACAAAGGTCGAATAATTACCGCCGTACATTTTACCCTTGCCGTATTCAATGTCAAGAATTTTCGTGCATATTTTATCAAGAAAATATCTGTCGTGGGATACGGTGATTATTGTCTGCGACATTTGGGAAAGTATATCCTCAAGCCAGAAAAGCGTTTGTGTGTCAAGGTGGTTTGTAGGCTCGTCAAGCAGTAAAATGTCGGGGGGATTGAGTATCAGCTTGCCGAGAGCAAGACGTGTTTTTTGTCCGCCCGACAGTACATTTACGGGCTTGTTTATGTCGCCTTCTTCAAATCCGAGCTTGTAAAGAAATGACATTGCGCGGTTTTTGTATTCAAATCCGCCGTTCTTTGCGAATTTTTCATTAAGCTGGGTGAAAGCTGAAATTACACTTTCGTCGCCGCTTTCGATACGCAATTGAAGCTCGGCTATTTCTTTTTCTGTTTTTATAAGCTCATCGTATGATGAAAGCATTTCCTCGTATACGGTCAGAGATGACTCTAAAACGGCGTTCTGACTGAGCATACCGACACTTTTATCCTTGGATATGTATACACCGCCGTCGGTCGCATCGTATTGCCCCGTTATAATTTTCAAAAGCGAGGATTTGCCTGCACCGTTTACGCCCACAATCCCGAGCCTGTCGCCGTCGTTCAGCGCAAAGCTGACACCGCAAAGTATATCTTCCGCCCCGAAGGACAGTTTTATGTTATCACAGCTTACAGAAATCATTTGTTATCCTTTATCTGAATTGGTATGAATAAAGCTTTTTGTAAATTCCGTTTTCGTTTTTCATCAGATCCTCGTGCGAACCTGTTTCCGAAATTCCGTTTTTGTCAAGCACGATTATTTCATCTGCGTTCTTGACGGTTGAAAGTCTGTGCGCAACGACAAGCACGGTGCGTCCCTCGGTCAGCTCGTCGAGCGATGATTGCACGAGCATTTCCGTTTCGTTGTCAAGTGCGCTCGTTGCCTCGTCGAGTATAAGCACGGGGGGATTGCGCAAGAACACACGTGCTATTGAAATACGCTGTTTTTGTCCGCCTGAAAGCTTTATGCCGCGCTCGCCGACGTTTGTATCATACCCGTCGGGGAGCGTCATCACGTGGTCGTGAATATTTGCGCATTTAGCCGCTTTTATTATTTCCTCGTCAGTCGCATCGGGCATACCGTAGGCGATATTTTCACGTATTGTACCGTTGAAAAGGAATACGTCCTGCGATACAACACCGATAGCTTCACGAAGACTCTTGCGTGAGAGTTTCGTTATATCAACACCGTCAAATGTGATAGTTCCGTCTGAGATTTCGTAAAATCTCGGAATGAGGTTGCAAACCGTCGTTTTGCCTCCACCCGACGGGCCGACAAGCGCCACGGTCTTTCCGTGCGGCACTGTAAGATTGAGAGAATTTATGACGTTTCTTGTTTCCGCCGCGCCGTCTGTATTGTAAGCAAAGGTTACGTTTTCGAAGCGTATTTCACCCTTGGGGTTTGTAAGCTCAAGAGCATTTTCTGCTTCATTTTCGGGCTCTGTTGCCATAATTTCGGCAAAACGGGTAAAGCCCGTCATACCCTCCTGGAACTGCTCAAAGAGGGAAACAAAACGCTTGATGGGGTCAAGAAACATCGTAATATAAAGGAAAAATGCGGTGAATTCACCGATGTCGATAACACCGTTGTAGAAAAATAATCCGCCCGCAAAAATGACTGTGAGGTACAGAACATCGGAAAAGAACGTCATTCCCGAGTGGAACATACCCATTGCTCTGTACGCCTCTCCTCGGCAAGACTTGAACTTTTCGTTTTCTGCGTTGAATTTCTCAATTTCGGTTTTTTCAGCCGTATATGCTCTTGTTACACGTATACCCGAAATCGATGTTTCGATGCTTGCGTTGACCTCTGCTATCTGCTCACGGCTCTTTTTGAAAGCCGAATTCATAGATGAACGCATCTTGAAAGCAAAGAAAATTATAAGCGGAACGGCGATGAAAATGATAAGAGTCAAGGGAATGCATATCATCGAAAGTATGACGAATGAGCCGATAAACAGCACCAAAGCAAGGAAAAGGTTTTCGGGGCCGTGGTGTGCAAGCTCTGCAACGTCGAAAAGGTCGTTGACTATTCTTGACATTATCACACCCGATTTGTTTTCGTCAAAGTACGAAAACGGAAGCTTTTCGAGGTGTGCGAAAAGGTCACGGCGCATATCCGCCTGCATACGTGCGCCGACCATGTGGCCGTAATATGCAACGCAGTAATTGAGCACGCATTTGACAGCGTATATACAAAGAAGCGCAAGCGACCAGATTACCAAAAGACGAATCTTCTGATTCGGTACATAGTCGTTTATGATGTTTTTCGTCACCATAGGGAAAAACAAGTCCGCTGCGGCAATCATAAACGAACACACCATATCGAAAATAAACAGCTTTTTGTGCGGTTTGTAATATTTGACAAAATGTTTTATAAGCTTCATTTTTCCTTAACTCCCTTAACTGTAACTGTGTATTTATCTACTAATCTGCAGGGCTTGTACGCAAGCTTTGAGGTGCGCAGACCTTCATCGCCCGTGTCGTCCTCACGGTTTATATAAACTGCACCCATTTGCGATGCAAATGAGGAAAATTCGCTGACGGTGTACTGATAAAGTCCTCTGTATTCGGGAAGCGCCTTTTCAATGTGTGCGTACATCGTGTCGCCGATGACCTCGCCTGCGGTGAACGATATTATCTCACCGTTATGATAAACTGCAAAGCCGTCAAAGCCGTAAAGACTGAAATTGTCAAGCACACGTTCAACGGAGGATACCTCCTTTAAAAATGCCTCGGAGCTTTTGTGTGCTGCCGCCTTGTATTTTTGCATAAAGACTTTTACCGCATCAATGTCGGAGAAATCCGTCTTTTTTGCATAAGCTTCTGAATACAGCTTTTTAAATGCGTTTAAATGGTTTTTCTGTCCGTGGTATTTTTTACCCGAAAACGTCATAAGGTCACATGTGAAATATACGTAATCGCAAATGTCACGCTCATACTCCTTTTCAGTTTCGAAAAGGCTGTCGAGAATTTCTATAAAACCGTCGGTTGCACCGTAGAATTTACATAAAATCCCGTTTTGCAAGCAGTGGTTGTAAATTTCCAAAACCGCATCCGATACGTTTTCACCGTATGGAACTGCGAACATATCCTCGCCCGATACGGTCACTTTCTGTATCAGCGTGTTTTTTATTACGGCGTGATGAGTGTTGAATTCATCAAACCACATAAATATACCGCCCACGGTTCCGTCACAGCTTTCGCTGTTTGTTTTCGGCAGATATTTTTTAAATTCTGTAATATCTTTTAACTCTGTTTTTATAAATTTTATCATATTGATTCTTCTCTTTCGACGGATAATTATAGCAGAAGTATATTACAGTGTCAAGTTTTTTTAATTTACCGAGTGAAAATTTCATAAATATAATGTATAATTATTATAATAACAATACAGAGGTGTCAAAATGAACTGTAAAATTACGGTTATCGGAAGCTATATGACGGATTTCACGGTGTATGCAGACCGTTTTCCGAACGACGGCGAGGCGGTACACGGAAGCCGTTTTCATATCGCACACGGCGGTAAAGGCTCAAATCAGGCGATAGCCGCACACAGAGCAGGGGCAGATGTTATATTTATCGCCAAATTGGGAAATGATAAATTCGGTCTTGATGCGCTTGATTTTTATAAACGTGAGGGAATTGACACACGCTTCGTCCGGACGACTGACGAAGCGCCGACGGGGATGACGTCGATAACGGTGAATACAGTAACGGGCGAAAACAGAATGGTGCTGTTTCCCGGTGCAAATCTTTGCCTCGGCGCTGAGGATGTATACCGTGCCGAAAAAGAAATCGCAAACAGCGATATTTTGCTTTTTCAGAATGAAACGAGCAAGGAAAGCATTATGGCAGGACTTATACTTGCAAAGCAATACGGCATCAAAACGGTTTTTAACCCTGCACCGACAAGAGAAATCCCGACGGATTTTCTTACACGCTCCGACTATATAACGCCCAATCAAAGCGAAGCGGAGTTTTATTCGGGAGTGAAGACGGATACCGTTGACGGCGCAAAGCTTGCCTGCAAGCGTCTTATGTTCCGTGGGTGTGACAACATCGTTGTTACAATGGGCGATGTTGGTTCGTTTTATTACGGTGACTGCGGGTATGTATACACAAAAGCGGTTAAAACAGATGCAGTTGACACAACGGGCGCAGGCGACAGCTTCAACGGCGCATTCTGTGTCGGCTTAGCTGAAGGAATGGATATAGAAGATGCACTGAATTTTGCAAATGCCGCCGCATCGCTTTGTGTCGAAAGACGAGGAACAGCGGATGCTATGCCGTACCGCGGGGAAATAGAAGCGCATAAGATGGTACACTATCCGACAGATACGAAAAGAAAAAGATAAAAAAATAAAAAAAATTTCATTTAGGTGTTGACAAACGACAAAAATTCTGCTATAATACACAAGGCTCAAAGAGAGCAGAACAAATTGCGGATTTGTGTAAGGGTAGCACAGCAGACTCTGACTCTAAGTCGGAGGCCAAGCGGTCTTAGGAAGACAATGTCATAAATCAACTCCTTGGCTCACAGAACGACATGGCTACGATCCGACTTAAAAATTCTGCTATAATACACAAGGCTCAAAGAGAGCAGAACAAATTGCGGATTTGTGTAAGGGTAGCACAGCAGACTCTGACTCT
>JAZKZC010000116.1:0-24950 GCA_045612465.1 Eubacteriales bacterium | reverse complement strand
GTCTTGAACGCATCAAAAAAAACCTATGTTTTTGTAGGGGCGAACATTGCTCGTCCGAATGAAGTGAACGAAAATGGGTTTAAACCTCATCCGTCAGGCTTCACCTGCCACCTTCTCCCAAGGAGAAGGCTGAAAATAAACTTTAAACAAACAAAATTATGGCTGAAACAGGAAAAAGAATAATAATAACGGTACTTTGTATAATACTTATGTGTACTGCGGTGCTTTCAGCCGTAATGTACGCCGAGGGATATTACGATTTTACCTTTATCGACAGAAAAAACGAAACGGTCGAAACAGAACCGCCCAAGCCGAACGCTCCCGTAACGGATGCTGAAACCGAGGGCGAAAATCACATCGACGAAGAAACGGAAGCACCCGTGACGGTGCCCGACGGAGATGAATACGTCGCCGAGGGGTACACTGTCAGCGGTGAAATGTATAACAGCGAAAAGCATATTGTGGCAAAGCTTCCGATTTCGTTGCCCGATGCTTACAAGGCAGGCACGGTACTGAAGCCGAGCGTATCGGTAAAGTACGAATCGGGCAGTGTAAAGCGTGTTTATGAATATTCCGATGCTGAAAGTGATTTGTATTCGGCAGAGCTTTATATGGGTTACGTTATCGCAACCGAAAACGGTGTTTCGACGGTGTATTCGTCCGCAGGTGACGTGCTTGTTTCGACAAATGCCGACGTTATAACCGAGCTTGTTTACAAAAGAAACGCTGACGGCGAACCCGTGTTCAGAATAAAGGGCGCCGATTACGTCATCAGAAACGGTCAGTTTGAGTTGAACACGGCTGAAAATAACGGCTTCAACTTCAATTATTCCGTGAAGCTCGGCGTAAAGCAAACGCTTTACGCTGAAAAGGTAAACGGACGCTGGGTGTATAAAACATCAGACGGGGATATTGCGTTTGACCCCGACTGTGACAGAGCGTACAACTTCTCCGAGGGCTACGGAATAACGCTCGACGGCGGAAAAATATACTGCTGTACCGAAAAAGGCAAGGAAACGTTCACCGCATACCCCGTCGGAATGACGGATATATACGGTACCGGCTCGATTTATTTCGACAGCGGTTATATTATGGTGCGTAAAATGGTTTCCAACCGAAACGGTGTGACCGAGGATTATAACGCGCTTGTGAACTACAAGGGCGAGGAATTTACACTGCCTGCGGGAACGAAGCTGATTTCGTATTCAAACCAGCGTGCGCTTCTCGAAAAGGACGGCAAATTAGGATTTTACGCTCTTAAAAACGACTGGACGACGGAAATGAAGTATACCTACGCAACACCGTTTTGCGAGGGACTTGCCGTTGTCGGCGACCTTGACGGCAAAAAGGGTGTTATCGACATCGACGGAAACGTTGTGGTTCCCTTTGAATACGACCGTATAACCGAGTGCTGTGACGGTGTTTTCCTTGCATTCAATGCTGACGGCTGGTGCGCATTCGGAAAATTGCAGAAATAATGCGGCGGGAGTTTATCTCCCGCCTTCCTTTTTTATGATATTCGTGTTTACACTAAACCCATTTCATAACGCCTCATCCACCGCAAGCGGTCCCCCTTCCCCCACCGGGGAAGGCGTTTAATTCAACGTGACAACGGCGCATCCCCGGACCCCCCACCGGGGGATGCGCATATTTCCTAACGGAAATATTTTTTAATCCCTTCGGGGTGGTGATGTTGTAGGGGCGATCATCGATCGCCCGTTTCAATCCCATTTCCATTCACTTCCTACTACAAATTATAGGGTTTGTTTTCATTAAATTCAACGTGATAGCGCGCCCCGTCCGCAACCCCCTTGTAGTTCGCAATGAGTTGCGAACTACCGTAGTTGGCTTTGCCAACTACACCGGGCAAAGGGTGTGCATATTTCCTGCGGAAATATATTTTCATTTCATTCGGGGTGGTGCCGTAGGGGCGGACGTCCTCGACCGCCCGGTTCAAACCCATTTTCGCTCATTTCATTCGGGTCGTGTAGTTCGTGGTAGCCACGAACTACCGGGCGCACGACCCCTACGAATTATTGGGTTTGTTTTCATTTAATTCAACGTGACAATGGCACATATTTCCTACGGAAATATAATGAAAACGCATTATCCGAATAAAATTTACCGAAAATTTATCATAATATACAATAATATCTTATATTTTTATTGTATGATAAAATGAAAGGCAATATATGCTTTTACAATTTTGCAAAGACCTTTTGGAAGGGAAAATATAATGAAATATCTTGTTCTTTTGTGCGACGGTATGGCTGACAGACGTGTGCCTGCCCTCGGCGATAAAACTCCAATGGAAAAGGCAAACAAGCCTTGTATGGATAAGCTTGTAAAGGATTCATTCTGCGGTGAGGTTCTCAATGTTCCCGCAGGTATGGTACCCGAAAGCGACACGGCAAACCTTGCCGTTATGTCGTACGATCCGAGGGAATTTTCCCACGGCCGTTCACCTCTTGAGGCGGTAAGTATGGGCCTTGAAATGGAGCCCGATGATACAGCCTACAGATGTAACGTAGTAACAATATCGGAGGATGAAGAAAACTACGACGATAAAATTATGCTCGACCACTCCGCGGATGAAATCACCACAGCAGAGGCTGACGAGCTTATAAAAGCAATCGACGAAAAATTCGGTACACAGCTTCGCAAATTCCACACGGGCATCAGCTACCGCCATTGTCTTATCTGGAAAAATGCGCCCGGTCTTTACAACTTTGACCGTCCGCACGATATAATCGGTCAGAGAATAGGCTCTCACTTGCCGACAGGCGAAATAGGCGGACAGTTTATCGACCTTTTCCGTGAAAGCTACGACGTGCTCAATCACCACCCCGTGAACGAAGCGCGCCGCGCACGCGGGCTGAAGCCTGCAAACTCCATCTGGCTGTGGAGTCCCGGAACAAAGCCCCAGCTCCCCGATTTTAAGGAAAAATGGGGAATAAATGCCTCTGTAATCTCCGCCGTTGACCTTATAAAGGGCATCGGACTTTGCGCAGGTATGCGCAGTATCGACGTTGAGGGCGCAACGGGCAACGTTCACACGAATTTCAAGGGCAAGGGCGAGGCTGCTATTGAGGAATTCAAAAACGGCGCAGACCTTGTTTACCTCCACGTTGAAGCACCCGACGAGTGCGGCCACCGTGCAGAGATAGAAAATAAGGTGAAGTCTATCGAGCTTATCGACGAAAAGATACTTACACCCATTTACGAATACCTGAAAACGTGCGGTGAGCCTTACAAAATACTCGTTTTGCCCGACCACCCCACACCCCTTGAAATACGCACACATTCATCCGACCCCGTTCCGTTTATGATGTATTCTTCCGAAAAGAAGCAGGACGGAATTGACACGTTCACGGAAGAAAACGCAAAGAAAATGGGATTTTACCTTGACAAAGGCGAGCATCTGTTTGACTACTTCATCGAAAAATAAAGGATTAAGGTTATGAATACAGAAAATAACGAAAACAAAGAGCTTGAGAAAAAATCGAGCGACGACGAAATATTGAGCGCGGAAAGAGATGACGGTCATCACCGTCACCACCGCCATCGCCGCCACCGCGACGAGTTTGCGCCCATAATGCACAGCGTAAGACACGAGGAGCCGAAGCGCACGGCGATAATCGAAGCGTTTGACTGGCTTGAGATAGTTGTGCTTTCCCTTGCATTCGTTATGATATTTTTCACGTACTTCGGCAGACTTGCCGTAGTACAGCAGACGTCGATGCGCTGCACGCTGGAGCCTGAAGATTCCCTGTTTATCTCCGACCTTTTCTATGAGCCTCAGCAGGGCGACATCGTCGTTTTCCACGCGCCCACAGGTTCAAACGTAATGCACAATGAGCCTCTTATAAAGCGTGTTATCGCAACGGGCGGACAGAGCGTTTATATAGACTTCCCCAACTGGGACGTCTACGTTTATGAAGACCCCGAAGGCAAATACAAGACGCTTGAGGACATCAAGGCGGCAGGAATACAGCCCATTGAGGAGCTTTATATTGAAAACAATCCCGTTTACGAGCCTGACCAGGTTATGCAGTTTGCAGGCAGACAGTACCCTGTAAAGCTTGCCGAGGATGAGCTGTTCGTAATGGGTGATAACAGACAGGTGTCAAGCGACTCGCGTACGTTCGGCCCGATAAATGAAAGCTATCTTTTGGGTAAGGTAGTCGTACGTTTGTTCCCGCTGTCGGAATTTGGCGGTGTATATTAATGCCTACGGATATTATACAATGGTTTCCGGGGCATATGGCGAAAACAAAGCGCCTTATCAGGGAAAATCTTGCCTCGGTCGACATCGTTATCGAGCTGCTTGATGCGAGAATTCCCTACAGCTCCGCAAATCCCCAGCTTGCCGAGCTTATCGGCTCAAAGCCCGTCATTACGGTGCTTAACAAAGCGACGCTTGCAGATGAAAAGGCGAGCGTTATGTGGCGCGATTACTATATCAAAAAAGGCAGACGCTGTATTGTCTGCGACTGTATAAACGGTTCGGGACTCGGCATTTTAAAGGACGGAATTTCCAAGGTTCTTGCCGAAAAGCTGGCAAGATACGAGGAAAAAGGAATGAACGGACGGCACATCAAAGCGATGATCGTCGGTATTCCGAACGTCGGTAAGTCCTCGCTTATAAATAAGCTGTCAAAGGGTAAATCGGCAAAGGTTGAAAACCGCCCCGGTGTGACTCTGACGAAGCAGTGGGTAACAACGAGCATCGGCATCGACCTTCTTGATATGCCGGGTGTACTCTGGCCGAAGTTTGACAGCAAGACCGTCGGCGAAAACCTCGCCGCAACGGGCGCCATCAAGGACGACGTCGTAATTCCCGAGCAAATTGCCGCATCCCTTTGCGAAAAGCTCAGGGCAAGATACCCCGAAATGCTTTGTGCGCGCTACAAGCTGACGAAAGAAAAGCTTGACGAGTGCCGTGACGGTGAAGCGATAATGGAGCTTATCTGCCGCAAACGCGGATTTTTGCTCCCCGGCGGTGTGCTTGATACGGAGCGCGGCGCGGGAGTTATCCTTGAAGAATTCAGAAACGGAAAAATCGGGAGAATTACACTTGAAAGACCGGAAGATACTTTTATATGATATTGAAGAAACCCTTGAAAACAAGGGCTTTCGGTTTATATGCGGAGTCGATGAAGCAGGGCGCGGGCCCTTGGCGGGCGACGTTTATGCCGCCGCGGTCATCTTGCCGAAGGGGCTTGTGATAGACGGGCTTGACGACTCCAAAAAGCTGTCGGAAAAGAAGCGCGAGGCGCTTTTCGACGTGATATGCGAAAATGCCATAGCTTACGGAATAGCCTCGGCGACACCGAAGCAGATAGATGAAATGAATATACTCAACGCCGTTATGTACGCGATGAACGAGGCTGTAAAAAAGCTGTCACCGAGCGCTGATTACGCGCTTATCGACGGCAATATCGCACGCGGATTTTCAATTCTCTGCGAGCCTGTAATAAAGGGCGATGCAAAAAGTCCGTCCATTGCCGCGGCAAGTATTTTAGCAAAGGTCAGCCGTGACAGAGAATGTTACGTGCTGGACGAAAAATACCCCGAATACGGCTTTGCCAAGCATAAAGGCTACGGCACGAAAGCGCATATGGAAGCGCTTTTCAAGTACGGCCCCTGCCCTGTGCACCGTCGGACGTTTTTGAAATTTTTAAACGATGACAAATAAAAAAATGACGGGAACGCTCGGCGAGGATGCGGCTTGTGAGTATCTTATCCAAAACGGCTACAACGTGATTTGCAGAAATAAAAGGTACGGTCATCTTGAAACCGATGTGATATGCGAAAATGATGAATTTCTCGTTTTTGCAGAGGTGAAAACGAGGAAATATAACCCCGCCTACGGCAGACCGTCGCTGGCGGTCGGGTATAAAAAACGGCAAAACCTCATTACCTTTGCCGAGATGTATATAAACGAGTTCGGCACAAACGGCAAGTGCATCCGCCTCGACGTCGTTGAGGTATATACAGACGGCAAAACCGTTTGTAAAATCGAGCATCTGAAAAACGCAATAACAAAATAAAAAAAAGAGATAAATCCCGAATGGGATTTATCTCATATCGAATTGACGCGAAGCGGCAATATATCGATCGAGTCAACGAAGCTGACATATCGACAAAAGAAAAACAGAAGCAAGAATATAAGGTGTTTGTATAAGGTTCAAACTTCCCACCCTTGTCTTCCCGCCGACACTCAACGCACTTACGGTCGGAGAAGGCGTTTAATCATCGCCCGTTTCAAACCCATTTTTGTTTATTTCATTCGGGTCGTCGAGGCGCCGACCCCTACGAATTATTACGTTCTTCCGAACCGTCTTTCAACGGAGGATTTTGTCATAATGAACGCGACGGGGCGGCCGTGCGGACAATGCGTGATTTCGGGGCAAGCCATAAGGCGGTCAACGAGCGCTTCAAGCTCCTCGGTCGTGTTGATGTCGCCTGCCTTTATCGCCGCCTTGCAGGAGGACTGATAAAGCGCTTTTTCATACAAAAGGTCACGCGACAAGGATGCGTTTCCCGTGCCCGACGACAGCTCACCCAGAATGGTGATGAAAAGGTCAACCGCCGCGCCCTCGGTGAGGTTTGACGGGATCTCAAAAACCTTTGCCATTCCCGCATCAAGCTCAAAGGAAAAGCCCGTTTTCGTTATTTCATCGCGGTATTCCTCGCCTGCGGAGGCTTCCTCGTCCGACAGCGGTATTTCAAGCGGAATCATAAGCATCTGCGAATAACCCGCTTTTATCTTGACACCGAGCTTCAGCTCTTCGAAAATTATGCGCTCGTGCGCGGCGTGCTTGTCGATGATGTACGCTTCATCGCCCGACTCGACGATGAGATACGTATTGAAGATTTCACCCTTGAATTTATACTCACCCTTGAGCTTCGTCGGCTTGTATTCCTCTTTGTCCTCTGCCATCTTCGTTTCGACGGGTTCGGGAGGTGTTATTTGCGATGTCACGGGTGATGCGGGTGATGATATCTTTACTTCCTCTTTTTTCTCCGGAAGTATTATATCGGGTGAGCTTACCGCCTTTGAGAACACGGGAATATCAAAATCGTTCGGAACGTACGTGTCTTCAGGCGGTGTCACGGTTTCGGTTTTGAACGTAGTGAAATCCTTTTTCGGTATATCCGTCGGTTTTTCCTCGGTTTTTTCGGGAAAAACCGTCTTTTTTTCTTCTGTTTTTACATATGATGCCGCTTCGCGCTTTACTTCGGGGGTGTCGAATATCCCCGACTGCGCTATCTGCCTTTTTTTAAGGCTCTCCGCGCGTCCGTCCTCAACGGGTGTGAAGCGCACCTGCGGTTTTGATACGTCCTCGATTTTCAAAGTCGGACGCTGCGTGCTTTTGTCAACGGCATCCTTGACGATGAGGTAAACGGCATCAAAAACCGATTTTTCATTTGAAAATTTTATTTCCGTCTTGGCGGGATGCACGTTAACGTCAACAAATCCGGGGTGAATGGTCACATTCAGCACGGCTGTGGGGAATTTTTCCGTCGGCACGTACGACTGCACCGCCGCTTCAAGTGCGGCTTGGATGCTTCTGTTCTTTACGTATCTGCCGTTGACGAAAAATATCTGCATATTTCGATTCGGCCGTGAGTTTGACGGCGTTCCTATATACCCGAAAACGTCGATTCCGTCAGCCTGACCGTCAATTTCCAGAAGATTATTCGCAAATTCACGTCCGAAAACGGAATAAATTGCGTTTTTCAGCTTGCCGTCTGCCGCCGTTCTGAATTTCAGCACGTTGTCCGAAATGAACGTCACCGATATTTCGGGGTGCGACAGTGCCGTTTTTTCACAAACCGACATAACGGCTGAGGCTTCCGTCGAATCCTTTTTCAAAAACTTCCGCCTTGCGGGGACGTTTCCGAAAAGCTCCTCAACGATAACGCTCGTACCCTCGGCACAGCCCGTTTCGCTAACCCCCGAAACGCGCCCGCCGCGGCTTTCCAGCACGTAACCCGAACCGCCCTTTTGCTTTGTAATGATTCGCAGATGCGAAACGGAAGCAATCGCCGCAAGCGCTTCACCGCGGAATCCGAGTGTTTTTATCGTGTTCAAGTCGTGTTTTGTCTGTATCTTGCTCGTTGCGTGGCGGAGAATACACACGGGCAGGTCGTCCTTTGACATACCGCACCCGTCGTCGGTGACGCGGATGAGGCTGACACCGCCGTTTTTAATCTCAACGGTGACGTTTTTCGCCCCTGCGTCTATTGAATTTTCAATAAGCTCCTTAACAACGGAAGCAGGGCGTTCAACCACCTCGCCTGCGGCGATGAGATTGGCAACGCTTATATCAAGTACGTTAATAATTCCCATAATTACAGTAAACTTTTCAGCTTTCTCAAAATATCAAATGCATCGACGGGGGTTATGATATTGAGGTCAACGCCCCGCAGTTTTTCGCGTATTTCGTCGTTTGCAACGCTTTCAAGGGAGATGTTTAAATCCTCTTGTCTTGCGACTTCCTTTTTCTTTATGCGTTCGGGACTTCCCGACTCAATAGCTTCAAGTATCTCCTTTGCGCGCTTTATGACGGGCGACGGAACGCCTGCAAGCTTTGCAACCTCGATTCCGTAGCTGTCATCTGCCGCGCCTCTGACGATTTTACGCAGGAAAATGAGGTCATCTCCGCGTTTTTTGGCGGCGATGTTGTAGTTGACGATGCCCTCGTTCGTGTTTTCAAGCTCCGTCAGTTCGTGGTAGTGCGTGGCAAAAAGCGTCTTTGCGCCGAGCTTTTTGCCCGCGGTATATTCTGCAGTTGCACGTGCTATCGACATACCGTCGTACGTCGATGTGCCTCTGCCGATTTCGTCGTAAATAATAAGGCTTCGCTTCGTTGCGTTTGAAAGAATGTACGCAACCTCGTTCATTTCAAGCATAAACGTCGAGGTGCCCGATGCCAGGTCGTCGCTTGCGCCGACACGCGTGAAAACCTTGTCGCAAATGCCGATGCGTGCGCTTGATGCGGGAACGTACGAGCCTATCTGTGCCATAATCACGATGAGCGCATTCTGTCGCATATAAGTCGATTTACCCGCCATATTAGGCCCTGTTATAAGCATCAGGCGGTTTAAATTCGTGTCAAGATACGTGTCGTTCGGCACGAACGTGCCGAATGAGAACTGCTCAACGACGGGGTGGCGCCCGTCCTCAATGACTATCATATCGGATAAGTCAACCTCAGGGGCGGTGTATCTGTTCTTCACCGCAACGGAGGCAAGAGAGAGGTAAACGTCAAGCTCCGACAGCTTCGAAGCAACGTCGCGGATGCGGATGATATTGCTGTTCACAAAGTCACGGATGTTGCAGAAAATGTCGTATTCAAGCTTAACTATCTTGTCAGATGCGCCGAGAACGGAGGCTTCAAACTCCTTCAGCTCCTCGGTTATAAATCTCTCGCAGTTTGCAAGAGTCTGTTTTCTTATGTATCTTTCGGGAACGTCGGCAAGATTCGATTTCGTTACCTCTATGTAGTAGCCGAAAACACGGTTGTAAGCCACACGGAGCGTTTTTATGCCCGTTGCCTCGCGTTCCGTTTCCTCGATTTTCGAAATCCAATACTTTCCGTCCTTCATTACGCTTCGGAGCTTGTCAACGTTCGCGTCATACCCGTCCTTGATGATACCGCCCTCACGGACGGAGAAAGGCGGATCCTCAACGATAGCCTTACAAATGACGTCCTTGATGTCGCCGAGCTCGTCAAGCGTCATATAAATTTCGTTCAGTCTCTGCGACGGCAGATCCTTGATGATTTCCTTTATTCCGGGTATTTTGTCAGCCGTTTGTGCTATGGCGCGCAGGTCCTTACCCGATGCCGTGCCGTAAACGACCTTTGTGCCGAGTCGCTCCAAATCAAGCACGGAGCGCAAAAGCTCACGAAGCTCCTCACGCGCGTTGAAATCGTTGTAAAACGCGGTGACGGCGCTCTGTCTTTTCATTATTTCGGGTGCGGAATAAAGCGGTTCTTCTATCCACTTACGCAAAAGTCTTGCACCGCCCGACGTTTTCGTGTCATCAAGCACCCACAAAAGCGAGCCTTTTTTGCCCCCTCGCATAACCTCGCACAGCTCAAGCGAACGGCGGGTGGAAATGTCCATCTGCAGATACTGCTCACCGTCGTAAAGCTTTATTTCGTTTATGTACGAAATGTCGGTCTTCTGCGTTTCGGCAACGTATGAAAGCAGTGCGCCCGAGGCGCGTACGGAAAGGGGTGAAACGTCCGAAAATCTCACGTCGCGGAACTGCTTTTCGCACGTTTTATAACATTCGGAGTATTCAAATCTCTCGTCGTATCCGTAGTTTGCCATACAAAGGAGTCTTTTTGAAAAATACTCGTCAAGAGCTGTATATTTGCCCTTTTCAAAGTTAAGTACGACCTCGCACGGCGAATATGCGCCCATTTCGTTCATTACGAACTTGACGGGATCGCCCCCCGAATTCGACGAGGAAAAATATCCCGTTGAAATGTCGGCAAATGCGACGGCGGCGCCGTCGTCACTTATGTAAACGGATGCGATGTAGTTGTTGCGCTCATCGTCAAGCATACCCGACTGGGTGAGCGTACCCGGTGTGATGATGCGTATTATCTCACGCTTTACGATACCTTTAGCCGCGGCGGGGTCCTCCGTCTGCTCGCAAATGGCGACCTTGTAGCCCTTTGAAACGAGCTTTGAAATGTACCCCTCAACGCTGTGATACGGCACACCGCACATCGGCGCGCGCTCCGCCTCACCGCAGTCACGGCCCGTAAGCGTCAGCTCAAGCTCGCGCGATGCCGTTTTTGCATCGTCAAAGAACATCTCGTAAAAGTCGCCCAGACGGTACATAAGTATCGCATCGGTGCAGGTGTTCTTTATTTCAAAATATTGCCGCATCATCGGTGTCATACCGTTTCACTCCTTAATAATCATTTTTTCACTCACGCCGTGCTCGCACGGCATATCACTCGGCGAAGCCGAATATCACGTGGCGAAGCCACATATCACGTTCGCCCGTGGCGAACATATCACGGAAAACGCCTACATGGTGTTTTCCCTTTTATCCGTGGTAATGCAAACAATCACCGTTACGCACTCTCCCTCAGTCATCTTCGATGCCAGCTCCCTCCCGGAGGGAGCCTTTTACCGTAAGGTCGATGTATTCGCAAACACCTCGGAAATTTGTGTTTATTTGACGGTTGGTAAATCTGATGACTTTTAAATCATACCCTTGTAGAATTTCTGTACGAAATTCATCTTTCTGTTTACCTTTTTCTGTATAATGTCCCGAACCGTCTATTTCTATCACGAGTTTTGCTTTGTGACAATAAAAATCTGCTATAAAGTTATCTATTGCCTTTTGCCTTTGAAACCTTATCTCATATTTTGATAAAAAATCGTACCACAAATGATTTTCCTCGGGTGTTGCATTTTTGCGTAATTTTTTTGCAAGAGTGATATTATTTTTATTATAATTCAAAGACATATTTTATCCAAAACATTCAGTTCATTTCAATTTGCCAAGGCTCCCTCCGAGAGGGAGCTCCGCAAAGCGGTGAGGGAGAATGCGAAACGATAATATCAGCAAAATAATATCATAGCGCAGACCCTAAATACCCCTATTGGAGAAAATATTTTTCCCATAAGCAAGTTTTTTCGGCAAAGCCGAATATCACGTAGCAAAGCCACATATCACGGAAAACGCCTATACGGTGTTTTCCCTTTCAGTGGTGACAAGCGGAGCAATCTCCGTTACAACCGCTTTCCGAACAGGGGCGTGTGCCTGTTACGGTATACATTACCTCGCCGTTGACCTGCTCCATAAATTTGTCAACCGCTTCCTTTGCTTCGGAAAATTCCACCATTGTGGGGATCTCCATAATTTCGGCATAAAGCTCCTTGAGCTTGAAGCCGAGGTCCTTGACCGTGTCGGAATCCTTGCCGTCCGTTTCAAACGCATCGGCGAGCTTCTTCGATAAATCGTTGTATTCGCTTATCTTCTTCAAAAGCTCAACATCGGATTCGTACGCGAGTGTCGCACGGTTCAGTCTTATTACTCTTTCATCCTCTTTTATAGCTTCTCCGAGCTGTCTTGCAAGTTCAAAAATTTCCATTATCTTGTTTGTCCTTTCCCTTCGATTATATATTTAATGCTTGTAAGCTGTTCGGGACCCATCGGGCCTCTTGCATGCATTTTCTGTGTTGAAATGCCGATTTCTGCGCCGAAGCCGAATTCTTCGCCGTCTGTAAAGCGTGTGGAAGCGTTTACGTAAACTGCGGCGGAATCGATGTTTTTCGTAAAATAGTCGGATGCGTCAACGTCTTTCGTCATTATCGCCTCGCTGTGGTGCGTTGAATGGCGGTTGATGTGCTCGGCCGCCTCATAAACGTCCGATACGACCTTGACGGACATAATATAGTCGTTATATTCCGTGTAAAAATCCTCGTCTGTTGCAGGCTTTACGTCTTTAAGAATAGCGCAGGTCTTTTCGCATCCGCGAAGCTCGACGTTGTATTTGTCAACCTCTGCTTTGAAAAGCGGTAAAAATTTGTCGGCTACAGCCTCGTCGCACAAAAGCGTTTCGGCGGCGTTGCAAACGGACGGACGGCTGACCTTTGCGTTTGTGCATACCTTTACAGCCAAATCAAGGTCGGCGCTTTTTTCAACGTAAACGTGGCAGTTGCCCGCGCCCGTTTCGATTACGGGAACAGATGCGTTTTCGCAAACGGATTTTATAAGTCCTTTTCCGCCCCTGGGAATAAGCACGTCGATAAGACCGACAGCGCCCATAAGCGCGATGCTTGAAGAACGGTCGGGGTCGTCGATGAAGCAGATACAGCCCTCGGGCAGTCCCGCTTTTCTGACAGCCTCTCTCATAACGGCACAGATACAGCGGTTTGAATTGAACGCTTCCTTACCGCCGCGAAGAACCGCCGTGTTACCCGTTTTTATGCAGATCGCCGCGGCATCGGCTGTCACGTTCGGACGCGCCTCGTATATGATGCCGATAGTGCCGAGCGGTACGTTCACCCTCGTTATTTTCAGTCCGTTGGGGCGCACGAAAACCTCACCCTTGCCAAGCACGTCGGGAAGCGCAATAAGCTTTCTTACCGAATTTGCAATGGCAAAAATGCGCTCGCGTGTCAACGTCAAACGGTCTATCATCGTTTCCCTGACACCGTTTTCAGCCGCTTTTTCTATATCCTTTTTGTTTTCGGAAAGGATAATTTCACAGTTTTCCTCAAGTGCCTTTGCAATTTCCTCAAGGGCGGTGTTTCTTACCTCGCTTGATGATGCGGCAAGCACGGGCGACGCGTTTTTCGCCTCCGTGCATCTTTGTAAAACAAGAGTGTTTTCCATATTGTTCTCCATATTGATTAAAATAAATTGATAATTGAAAATGGTGACGGTTCGCCATTTTTTATAACGCCTCATCCGTCGGCTTCGCCGCCGCCTATCTCCCCGCCGACACGCTTCGCGTTTACGCCCGGGGAAGGCGTTCAATTCGGGGTGGTACCGTATGGGATGGCGCCCTCGACATCCCGTTTCAAACCCATTTTTGTTCACTTCATTCGGGCGAGCATTGCTCGCCCCTACAAATTAATGGGGTTATTTTCATTAAATTCAACGTGACAACGGCGCCCCCTGCCAACCCCCATGTAGTTCGCAACGAGTCGCGAACTACCGTAGTTGGCTTAGCCAACTACATGGCTTTGCCAACTACATGGCTCTGCCTGCCGTCCACGGGCAAGGTGTATCGTTCCGATACACCTCGCTTGCGGTGGATGAGGTTTAAACCCATTTTCGCTCATTTCATCACGGAAATATATTTTACCATATTATATATGCATAGTCAAGATATATTTTGAAAAACCGCTGTTGCGTGCCGTTTTTGCGATTTGAATTTACATTTTACCCGTTGACACGTTAAATTCCATTAATGTATAATTATAATATCTTTAATGTGAAAGGATACGAACAGTGAAAAATTTTAAGCTTAAATTACTCGCAGGCGCACTTGCGCTTACTTGTGTAAGCTCTTGTTCTTGTACTGTCGTTTATGAATCGAAGGACACCAACACGTCAGATCTTTCAAGCACAACGACGGCGCCCGAAGAAGATAAAAATGCCAATAAAACACCCGTTGAGCTTCCCACGGATGAGGAGCTTGCAGCAGTCGTTGCAACAATCGGAGAGGTTGAAATAACAGCCGCGGAATATTACTTCTTCCTCTATGAGCTTGCGGAAATGGTCGTGGCTCAGAACGGAAGCTATCTTACAATGTACGGCGGTGAGCTGCCGGATTATAAATATTCGCTCAAATCGCAGTATATTATGTCGGATACAACGTGGCACGATTATCTCAAGAAAGATATGCCAGGTTATCTTGAATATATCTACCTCGTTGCGGAGGCAGGCAAAAAGGCAGGCATCACGCTGACGGATGAGGAGCTTCACGATGTTGAACACAATGCCGAGGAGTTCAAAGCGCCCGACGGTGTTCCTTATCTTACAAAGGAGCTTGCAAAGAAATGCTACGAGGTAAGCGCTCTTGCGGATAAGTACAGAAAGTACATCGAAGAAACGAATCCCGACGCAACGGATGACGAAATAACGGCTGAATTTGAAGCAAACAAGAAGCTTTACACTCTCGTTGAGCTTAACTATTTCCCCATTGCGTACACAGACGGTACTGAAACGGGAACAGAAGAAAATGCCACACTCACAAAGGATAAAGCGCAGGCTTACGCCGACAGGCTCAACGCTTGCACAACGACGGAACAGTTCAAGGCTGTCGTTGAGGAGATCGTGAAGGAAATCACACCCGATGCAACAAAGGAAGAAATAGAGTACTACGTTGAGGGCTGCGCTTATGCAGGTCTTGCTTACGAGGAAGGCTTTGACATTCTCGACTGGGCATTTGCAAATGAGAGAAAAGACGGTGACATAACAGTGATCGATTCGGCAAAGGACAAGACTCTCCACACGGGATTGCTTATCAAAGCGCCCTACACGGACGAATCGAAGACCGCGACCGTGCGCCACATTCTCGTTGAAGAAGAAGCAAAGGCAAAGGAAATACTCGACGAGTTCAACGCATCCGACAAAACCGCCGAAAAGTTCGGTGAGCTTGCGGAAAAATACACGACGGACGAAGGCTCTGCATCAACGGGCGGTCTTTACGAAAACTTCGGCGAGGGCGAAATGGTAACCGAATTCAACGATTGGGCGTTCGACGAAAAGCGTGTGACGGGCGACGTTGAAATCGTTAAAACATCCTACGGCTACCACATTATGTATTTCGTTGAAAAGGGACTTCCCAAGTACCTCGCAAATGTTAAAAATACTGTGGAAACGGCAAAAATCGACGCTATATACGACCAGATGGAAAAGGATTTCAAGCTGGAAATAAATGAAGACTTTACAAAAGCGCTTGATATTTAACGGAGTTTATTTATGAGTAAAAACAAATCAGTTCAGGAAAAACACAAGGAAATCAGACGCGAAAGAAGAGAAGCCGAAAGGGCTGAGCAAAAGCGCAAGCTTATCAAGCGTGCGGCGATAATCGCCGTGGCAGTCGTGCTCGTTGCGGTCATCGCAATTACAGCCGTTGTCATAGCTACGAACAAATACAAGGCGTCAAATGAATACAAATCATCGACACCCGTAATGAAAAGCGAAAATTACACGATAGACCTTGCGATGTATACGTATTATTTCTTTGACACATATTACGGCTTCGTTGATATGTACGAAAAAGAGCTCAATGAAATGAATATGTACCCCGACATCACGAAGGACTTGAACGACCAGTACAATGCAAACAACACTTGGTTTGAGTTCTTTACGGAAAACGCAGGTGTGCAGCTTCAGCAGAATCTTGTACTTGTCGAAGCGGCAAAGGCTGACGGCATAACGCTTACAGACGCTGAGAAGGAAGCACTGAAGAAAAAGGCGGAAAGCATTGACGTTACGAAATACGGCGAGGGTGTCACGCAGACAGACGTTTTAAAGTGTCTTGAGCTTGACCTGCTCGGAATCAAATACGAATACGTGACAAGACACAAGAATATGCTGCAGGGCGAGGAGCTTGAGGAGTATTACGATACATACTACAAGCATTTCTCAACGGTCGATTTCCGTTGCCTTGAAATTCCTTACAGTGACAGCGAACATTCAACGGTATCGCAGGCAGAGGCGGAAAATTATGCAAATCTTATAGCTGAAGCGAAGAATTCCGACGAATTCACGGAAAAGCTTTACGCAAACGTAAGACTTATAAACCCCGAGCTTACGGATGACGAAGTACAGCAGGTGTATGATTACTCTTTCGCAAAGGATTACGCATATTCCGAGGGCGACATCGTTACAGAATGGCTCTTTGACGAAGAAAGAGAAATAAACGACACGTACGTATATCACAATCCCACAACGGAATCGTATACGGTATACCTTATGACGAAACTCACCGAAAAGGATATGAACGATACGGTAATTGCCCGCCACATACTGTTCACGGCGGATGTGTACGGCTCCGATGAAGCGGCGCAGGCAAAGGCAAACGAAGTCAAGGCTTTGTGGGAACAGTCGAAAACCGACGAAAAATTTGCAGAGCTTGCAATAATGTATTCCGAGGACAGAGCAACCTCCTACCTCGGCGGACTTCTGGAAAACAATACGGAAGAAGAACTTAAAGAGCAGTATGCAGAGCTTGCCGCGTGGTGCTTCGGCGACGTAAAAGCAGGTGACTGCGCAGTCGTTAAGTCTTCTGCGGGCTACCACCTCGTTACGTTCATCGAAAACGGCTTACCCTCCGCACTTGCAAGAACGCAGTCGCAGGTATCGAGCGAAAAGTTCAACGACAAATTCACTTCATATCAGGAAGTATTCAAAATAGAAACATTCCCCGAAATCAACGAATTTTCAAACGTATAAAACAGCAAAACGGAGATGATTTATTCATCTCCGTTTTATCTTTTCAATTAATGTCCGTGCAAACGGACGTTTTATGCGTTTATGCATTTCGGGCGGCTGTGCCGCATGAAATATTTGCTGAGGCAAACAAGAAACGATATTCGCGTAAACACGAATATCGTTATAAATTCGTACGGGCGAACATTGTTCGCCCGTTTTGTTCAATATTCAAAAATTTTTGCCGAAATGGTTCTTTTTTTGTCCGTATCATACTCAAATATCGCGCCGTGGAGCTTGATTTCTTCATCCGCAACGTCGAATTTGACGGGGGTGTGCATCAAAAATTTTTCGATTATCTTTTCTTTTTGAATGCCCAGCACCGAATTTTCAGGCCCGCACATACCAACGTCCGTTATATAACCGCTTCCGCGCGGCATTACCCTTGCATCTGCTGTCTGTACGTGCGTGTGCGTGCCGAACATAATGTCGATCTTGCCGTCAAAATAATGCGACATTGCAATTTTCTCGCTCGTCGATTCCGCGTGAATGTCAAGTATCGAAACGTCGTATTTGCCCGCACGCGAAAGTATCTTTTCCACCGAGCGGAACGGGCAGGCAAGCGGCTCCATAAACACCGTGCCCATAACGTTCATAACGAGAAAATCAAAGCCGTTTGAGTTCACCACGGTGTAACCGTTGCCGCTGACCTCGTCGGGGAAATTGCAAGGTCTTATGACCTCGTGCGTATCGTCAAGATACTCCCTTATCTGTCTGCGCTTGAACGTGTGATTTCCCGCTGTAACAACGTCGGCGCCCGATTTAATGAGCGCCTCCGTGCTTTTTATATCCATTCCGCCGCCGTCAGCGGCGTTTTCGCCGTTTATCACGACGAAATCAATTTTTTCCGAGCGCCGTATGTTCCAAAGGCTGTTTTTTATTTTCTCAACAGCATTCGGCCCCACAACGTCGCCCAAAGTAAGAATTTTCAGTATCATCGCTTAAAGTCGTAGCTTCCTATTTCAATTCCCGTATAATAGTGGCAGAGTATATCGGAATACGTGTAACCCTGCTTTGCAAGAAGATTTGCGCCGTATTGGCTCATACCGATGCCGTGGCCTCTGCCTCTGACAGCAAAGGTGAATTTATCCGTTTTTGCATCGTATGAAATGGTGAAGTTTGCCGAACGCAGGCCGAAGATCGACTGTATTTCACGGCCGGTAAATTCAACTCCTGCAATCGTGATAGACTGTACTCTGCCGCTTCTGTTAAGCGAAACCTTGCCTATCCAATTGGCGGGATTGGATGCGAACGACGCTTTTTTGGACTGCGCCGAAATGTATTTTTTGAACGTTGCCGACGTAAACGTCGATTCATCGAGCACACCGCTGAAATTGTCATCCTCGGGTGAAGATACCGACTTCAGGTACGGATAGCTTCCGCCCCAGACGTTTTCAACATCGTCCGTGAACTTGTATGACATTGAGTGGTAAGCGGAGAATATCGGCTCACCGTCATAGAGAAGCACCTGTCCCTTCGTTGCATCGACTGCGGGACATACAGCGTTGAATATCTGGTCTGCATATGCTTTGCCCCACTTCTTCTCGGCATCTTCTCTTGAAAGATAAGCCTGGCAGTGACCGCTGTTCGTGCAGATGTGCGCACCGCCCGTTCCGTGGCCCGAAGAATTGAAGCTTATGTTTATCATTTTGTAAAGAGTGTACGTTCTTGATGCAACAGCCTGAACCTTGAGCGCTTCAGGCTCAAAGTATGACGGCATTTCAGCGGCAACAACGCCGTAAAGATACTCTGTCATGGACATCGTTACGTACTTTTTGGAGCTGTGCAGGTAGACCTTTATGTTCTTTACGTCATCTGCTTCTGCCGCGCTTCCGGGAACGGAAACGGAAAAGTTCGGATTTTTTTCAGGTACGGAGGGTTCTCTTTCGTCCTCCTCCTCTTTCTTGTTTTCTTCCTTTGCGGGCTGTTTTTCGGGTTCCTTTGAAGGGTTTTCGGAAGGCTCTTTTTCTTCTTCCTTTTCTTCTTCCCGAACCTCGTCCTCGCTGTCTGTCAGGGCTTCATCTTCCTCGATTTCTTCGGTTTCTTCGGAATCTGTTTGTGTTTCGTTTTTACCGAGAACCTGGAACAAAGGCGACAAAGCAAACGAGTTTTCTTCGTCGTATCCGAATATCAGCTCGTCATCTGCGCTGTCGGAAGCTCCGTTCTGCGTACTTCCCTCAATTTCTTCAAATTCGGGGGTTATAACGGTTGACGGCTCTGCGTCGGGTGTGTTTGTTTCTTGTAAAACGGGTATTTCCGTCTGTGTGTCATCCTTGTAATAGGCGCTTGCCATAACTAAGGGAACAAGTATGGACATGACAAGTGTAATTGCCAATACCGACAGTATTCCTTTCATTGTGAAAATCGTCCTTTCGTGTTTTTGCCTTTCGGCTTTGTATATATATATGGTAAACCTTTCGAAAATATATCTTTTTTTCGTAAGGGGATTGACAAAGTTAAAATGCGTGCTTATAATTGAGGTATATATATGTTGTGTAACGTTATCAACATATTGTGTCAAATGCGTTTGATTTGACGAAATATCAATATAGACCAAAACGGTCAAATCTCAAAAAAGGAAATAAAGCTATGGGAAAAATTACTTTTATGGGTGCGGGAAGCACCGTTTTTGCCAAAAATGTTTTGGGTGATGCTATGCTCACCGAGTCGCTTCGCGACTTCACGATAGCACTCTATGACATCGACGGCGAAAGACTTGAAGAATCGTTTATAATGGTCAATGCGCTCAACGCAAACATAAACGAGGGAAGAGCCAAGGTTGAAAAATATCTCGGTGTTGAACAGAGAAAAGACGCGCTCCGCGGTGCCGATTTCGTTGTCAATGCCATTCAGGTCGGAGGCTATGAGCCGTCAACCGTCATTGACTTTGAAATACCTAAAAAGTACGGTCTGCGCCAGACTATCGCTGACACGCTCGGTATAGGCGGTATCTTCCGTGCGCTCCGCACCATCCCCGTTATGGATGATTTTGCAAGAGATATGGAGGAGGTCTGCCCCGATGCGTACTTCCTTAACTATACGAACCCGATGGCAATGCTCACAGGTTATATGTTAAGATACACGGGAGTGAAAACGGTCGGTCTTTGCCACAGCGTTCAGACTTGTTCAAGAGGCTTGCTTAAGCACCTCGATATGACCGCCAAAGAGCCGTTAAAGGAGAAAATTGCAGGTATCAACCACATGGGCTGGCTGCTTGAGCTTTACGATGCTGACGGTAATGACCTTTATCCCGAGATAAGACGCCGTGCCGCAGAAGCCCTTGATGAGGGTAAATACAGCGCTCAGAACGACCTTGTCCGTCTTGAATACGTCCGCCGCTTCGGTTACTACTGCACCGAATCGAGCGAGCATAACGCAGAGTACAATCCGCTGTTCATCAAGAACAAGTACCCCGAGCTGATACAGAGATACAACATTCCGCTTGACGAATATCCCCGCCGCTGTATAATACAGATAGACCGCTGGAAGTCGGCAAAGGATGAATATGTAAACGGAAACGTAACTCACGAAATGACGCACGAATATGCATCAAAGATAATGAATGCCATTGTCACCGACACACCGTATAAGATAGGCGGTAACGTGCTGAACGAAGGACTCATCGACAATCTGCCCACCGAGGCTTGCGTTGAGGTCGCGTGCCTTGTTAATAAGGCGGGCATCCAGCCTTGCCGTGTCGGCCGTCTTCCCACCGCGCTCGCGGCGATGAATATGACCAACATCAACGCACAGCTTCTTACAATGGAAGCGGCAGTCACGAGAAAGAAAGAGGCTATCTATGCTGCGGCGATGCTTGAACCGCACACAGCCGCCGAGCTTTCAATCGATGACATCGTAAAGATGTGTGATGAGCTTATCGAAGCTCACGGTGATTATTTACCGAAATATAACTGATTATTCAGTAGGGCGGGTGTTTATCTCCCGCCTTTTTTATATTGTTTTCATAACGCCTCATCCACCGCTATCAAGGTGTATCTCCGATACACCGGTAGTTGACTCCGTCAACTACAAGTCCCACCTATCTCCCTGCCGACACGCTTCGCGTTTACGCCCGGAGAAGGCGTTTAATTTGAGGTGGTGTTGTAGGGGATGGCGCCAAGTAGTTCGTGACGAGGCACGAACTACACATCCCGTTTCAAACCCATTTTTGTTCATTTTATACGGGCGATTCGTGAATCGCCCCTACAAAAGGTGTTTAATTCTTTTGCGGAAATATTTTTTATTTGCGTAATTGGAAACGGTCAATTATCCCAAACCATTTTGTTTTCGTAAAATTCGCCCTCGTACGTTCTGCCCGACGGCCAGAAATACACACCGTCGCCGTGCATCATATTGTTTTTGAAGTCACCGATGTAATATTCACCGTTTTTCCAGACGTACGTTCCTTCACCCTCGCGCACGTCGTTCACAAAGTCGCCCTCGTAAACATCGCCGTTGGTGTATTTGTATATGCCACGTCCGTGCTTGCAGTCGTTTTCGTAGTCACCCGTGTAACTGCTTCCGTCTGCCCACGTGTACGTGCCGTCGCCGTGTTTTTTGTCGTTTTTGTAGTAACCCTCGTACGTGCTTCCGTCCGCCCACGTGTATTTGCCGTAGCCGTGGCGGTCGCCGTTTGTGAACTCACCCGTGTAGCTGTCACCGACAGCCGCGGAATAACTGTACGTTCCCGTACCCGTTATCTCGTTTTCAAGAAAATCTCCTTCGTACGATTCACCGCCCGCAAAAGATATTCTGCCCTTGCCGTGACGCTTCAGATCCCGTATCTCACCGACGTAGACGTCGCCGTTTGAATAGGTGATCGTGCTTGTTTTGCCGTCAAGCGTGCCCTTGATACCGTCAGGATAATACACCGTGCCGTCGTACGGCACACCGTAATCGTCAACCTTGCCGTAGAAGCGTATCTCGTCCTCTCCCATACGGTACTTCACGATGCGGTAGCCCGCGAAGTATATCACCATATAGATGATAAGAGTTACAACGACAGCGCCCGCGAGTATCGCGGCTAATATACGGAAGGTGGAATTTTGAGTTATTCGTTTAACGCTGATGGTAAACACCTCCGTCAAATACTGTTTATGAAGTTATTCAGCATCTGGATAAGGTCGGGCACAACGAAAAGCGAAAGCGCGGCGACGATGAAGAAAAGTATCACCGTCATCAAAAGTGCAAACCAGCTCGTGCCTTTTTTGCTGAATACGTTTTCGGCCTGAAAAACAAGGTCATCGGGGATGTAATACCTGCTTTTCAGTATAACCTCTTTCGAGGTCAGCTTCTCGTCGTCGGGAGCTTGTATCTTCATAACACGCTTGTACGTGCCGTTTTTAATAGCCCTTTTGACGAAAAAGTTTTTAGCGTATTTTGTTTCTTCAAGCATCGGAGCGACCTCTGCGCTGTTATATCCGTTTTTGATAAGGAAACGCACGAACGCACCGAGTACCTCTTTGAAATATATAGCTATACCTGCACCGATTATGACACCGCCGAACATACACCATGCGATAGTGTCTATCGACTTGACGTATTCGGGGAAAACAAATTCAGGAGCCATATCAGTTCTTCGGTATCAGCTTTTCAACACCGCCCATGTAAGGACGGAGCGCTTCGGGAATGTTCACCGAACCGTCAGCGTTGAGATTGTTTTCAAGGAATGCAATGAGCATACGGGGAGGAGGTACAACCGTGTTGTTGAGCGTGTGGGCAAAGTATTTGCCGTTTTCTCCGTTTACTCTTATCTTGAGTCTGCGCGCCTGCGCATCTCCGAGGTTCGAGCAGGAGCCGACCTCAAAATATTTCTTCTGTCTGGGGCTCCACGCTTCAACGTCAAGGGATTTTACCTTGAGGTCTGCAAGGTCGCCCGAACAGCATTCAAGCGTTCTTACGGGAACATCGAGGCTGCGGAACAAATCAACCGTGTTCTTCCACAGCTTGTCGTACCAAACGGGGCTTTCCTCGGGACGGCAGATGACTATCATCTCCTGCTTTTCAAACTGGTGGATACGGTAAACGCCTCTTTCTTCGATGCCGTGCGCACCCTTTTCCTTGCGGAAGCAGGGAGAATAGCTCGTAAGTGCGTAAGGAAGCTTTGCTTCTTCGTTTATTGTGTCGATGTATCTGCCTATCATAGAGTGCTCGCTCGTACCGATGAGGTAAAGGTCTTCGCCCTCGATCTTATACATCATAGCGGACATTTCATCGAAGCTCATAACGCCCGTAACAACGTCTGAACGAATCATAAAGGGCGGTATGCAGTACGTGAAACCGCGTTCTATCATAAAGTCGCGTGCGTAGGAGATAACAGCGGAATGAAGTCTTGCAATATCTCCGCACAGATAGTAAAATCCGTTACCCGCAACCTTGCGCGCCGCATCGAGGTCGATACCGTCGAAGCGTTCCATGATGTCCGTGTGGTAAGGTACTTCAAATTCGGGAACGAGAGGCTCGCCGAACTTCTCTATTTCAACGTTGCAGCTGTCGTCCTTGCCTATCGGAACGTCGTCGGCGATGATGTTGGGGATGCCGAGCATCGTCTGGTACAGCTTTTCGGAATATTCCGCTTCAAGCTTTTCAAGCTCTGCAAGTCTGTCAGCGGCAGCGGATACCTGCGCCTTGAGTTCTTCAGCGGCAGCACGGTCGCCCGACTTCATGCAAACGCCTATCTGCTTTGAAAGCTTGTTTCTGTTTGCGCGGAGGTCGTCAGCTTCTTTCTGATACTGACGGCTGAGCTTGTCGTACTCGATCGCTTCGTCAACGAGCGGAAGCTTGTGCTCCTTGAACTTCTTTTTTATGTTCTCCCTTACTAAATCGGGGTTTTCTCTGATAAGTTTAATGTCTATCATTTTGCAAAGATCCTTTCTTTTGCATCACAACATAAAATCAATATATAGTATTTGCTGTATCAAAACCGAATCAGCTACTATTGGTTGTTATCCCGTGTAGTATAATATACATTTTTACATATATGTTTGTGATTTTATTAACACTTTTGAAATTTTGAAAAGTTTGTTATTGCTATTCAATAAAAATTAGAAATTAAAGGTATTTTCACCAAATACTGTCTTAAGTAAAGCTTCGAGATCGTCGTTGTCCTCGTACGATATTTCAATCGTTTTTTTCTTGCCCGTACCTATATGTACGCGTCTGCCCGATATGTCGAAAAGGTGCTTGATAAGCGCCTTTTGATAGGCTGCTGTGTTTGCATCTTCCTCAGGTTCTTCCGTATAGGAAGCGTTTATTTTTCTTACGAGAGTTTCCGTTGCACGTACGTTTAAGTTGAGCGCACACACCTTTTCAGCCGTGGGAACGAGGTCGCTTTTGTATTTGAGTCCCATAAGCGCCTTTGCGTGGCCGAGGGATATTTTTTCGTCGCGCAGAAGCATCTGGAGTTCTTCGGGAAGCTCCAACACGCGCAGGATGTTTGCAATCGACGAACGGGATTTGCCTATTCTCTTGGAAAGCTCCTCCTGCGTCATCTTGTATTCATCCATCAAAGCCTTGTAAGCTGCCGCTTCTTCGAGAATGTTCAAGTCCTCGCGCTGTATGTTTTCGATTATTGCTATTTCCGCCGATGATTTTTCATCGATCTCCATGATTATTGCAGGAATCTCCGAAAGACCTGCCATTTTTGCGGCTCTGTATCTTCTTTCGCCTGCGATTATCTTGTAAAATCCGTCGCCCGAGGGTTTTACCGCGATAGGCTGTATCACACCGTGCGCGGCGATGGACTGTGACAGCTCGGCAAGCGCTGCATCATCAAATGATTTTCTGGGCTGTGATTTATTAGCTTCAATATCCGATATGCGTATGACGGATATGCCAGACGACGACTCCGTCGAGTTAGCTTCAAATATCGCCTCAAGCCCCCTGCCCATTGCAGGTTTCTTTGCCATATATCTTCGCTCCTTATTTTAATTATACATTATTATATATATTATAACAG
>JAZKZC010000115.1:0-1735 GCA_045612465.1 Eubacteriales bacterium | reverse complement strand
GGGCGCAGTTTGCGTAAATAAATATCTATAGAAATAAAAAGATGATTGCTTTGATAATAACAGTATTTTTTTGAAAAAATACTGTTCAAACGAGAATTTTTATGATATAATCAGTATAATGTAAACTATGAAAAGAGGTTTTACCTATGAAACAAATATTACAGCTTTTGGAAGAAAACGCAAGACTAACAACAGAACAGATGGCAGTAATGTGCAATCTCGATGAAGAAGAAGTAAAAAATAAAATAAAGAAGCTTGAGGATGACGGTGTTATTCTTGGTTATAAAGCTCTTATAGACTGGGATAAAACAGACCGTGAGTACGTAAGTGCCGTAATTGAATTGAAAGTAGCGCCCCAACGTGACCGCGGCTTCGATAGAATTGCCGAAAAAATATATAACTATCCCGAAGTGCAGAGCGTTCACTTGATGTCCGGCGGTTATGACCTTATGCTTATCATAGAAGGCAAAACAATGAGAGAGGTTGCATATTTTGTTGCGTATAAGCTTGCTCCCATCGAAGATGTTGTATCGACCGCAACACATTTTGTACTTAAAAAATATAAAGATAAGGGCGTAATTTACAAAATGCCCGAGAAAGATGAAAGAGAGTGTGTTTTGTGATGGATTATTCAAAGATTCTGTCTGCAAAATCACAAAGTTTGAAACCGTCGGGAATACGTAAGTTTTTCGATATGCTCGGAGGTATGGACGACGTTGTGGCACTTACCGTAGGTCAGCCTGACTTCGTAACACCGTGGCACATCAGAGAAGCGGGAATTGAGAGTCTTGAAATGGGCAAAACGTATTATACGTCAAACAGCGGACTTCTCGAAATGCGTACGGAAATATCGAATTATCTCAAAAGAAGATTTGATCTTTCTTACGATGCGGATCACGAAATAGTCGTTACGGTCGGCGGAAGTGAAGCCATTGATATGACGATGCGCGCGCTTATAGATCCGGGTGACGAGGTTATAATACCTACTCCGTGCTTTGTTTGCTATGAACCGCTTTGTCGCATGGCTGACGGTGTTCCCGTAAACGTTGTCACGGAAGAAAAGGACAATTTCAAGCTGACACCCGAAAAACTCAAGGCGGCGATAACTCCGAAAACAAAGCTTCTCATAATGCCTTTCCCGAATAATCCCACGGGTGCTGTTATGACACGTGAGGACCTTGAGAAGATTGCGGACGTGCTCAGAGGTACGGATATTATGGTGCTGTCGGATGAAATATACGCTGAAATGACGTACGGCGGTAAGAAACACGTTTCGATCGCATCCTTACCGGATATGCGCGAGAGAACCGTCATTGTAAACGGTTTTTCTAAGGCTTATGCCATGACAGGTTGGAGAATGGGATATACAGCCGCACCTGCGCCTGTGACGGAGCAGATACTGAAACTTCATCAGTACGGCATTATGTGCGCTCCCACGACAAGCCAGTTTGCGGCAATCGAAGCACTTAAAAACGGTGACGACGATATTTTCAAAATGACGGGTGAGTACGATTACAGACGCCGTTTTCTCGTAAACGGTCTGAGAAAAATCGGCATACCTTGTTTTGAACCCGAGGGTGCGTTCTACGTTTTCCCGAATATAGGTGTATTCGGGATGCCGTCGGACGAATTTTGTGAGCGACTTTTGTACGAAGCGAGAGTTGCGATAGTTCCCGGTACTGCATTCGGTGAATGCGGCCAGGGTTTTGGGAGAATTTCGTATGCATATTCGCTT
>JAZKZC010000114.1:0-14681 GCA_045612465.1 Eubacteriales bacterium | reverse complement strand
GCATTTTCGGCGACAGACTTTACACCGACATAGCACTCGGCAAGGAAAACGGCATCACGGCAACGCTCGTTCTGACGGGCGAGGCAACGCTCGATGACGTTGAAAATGCCCCCGACGCATCAAAACCCGATTTTATATACCCCTCCTTGGCTGAGGTAGATAAAGAAATATTTAATTAAGAAAGGAATACCGAAATGATCTGTGAAAAAGTTTTTTACCCGACACCGGGTGACGACAGCGTACACTTGACCTGCTATCTCCACGAGGAATCGCACGAAATGAAATGCCCGCCCCGTGATGCAATACTCGTTCTGCCCGGCGGCGGTTATCAGATATGCTCCGACCGTGAGGCAGAGCCGATAGCGCTTGCGTATATGCACTACGGTCTTAACGCTTTCGTTCTGCGTTATTCGCTGAAAGAAAACGCAAAATTCCCCCGCCCTCTCGAAGAAGCATCTCTTTCGGTAAAATACATAAAGGATAATGCCGAGCGCTTCCACATTGACCCCAACCGTATATTCGCCGTAGGATTTTCCGCAGGCGGACACCTTTGCGCTTGCCTCGGCACATTCCACAGCGCACCGTCGCTTCTCGATTCGCTCGGTATACAGAGAGGTGAAAACCGTGTATGCGGAACGATACTTTCTTACCCCGTTATCTCCGCAGGCGCATTTGCGCACCGTGGAAGCTTTATGGGAATACTCGGCACGGACACGCCCACGGATGAGGAGCTTGACAGCTATTCCGTTGAAAAGCACGTAACGCCCGACAGCGTTCCTGCATTCATCTGGCACACATTTGAAGATAACTGCGTGCCTGTTGAAAACTCGCTCATTATGGCAAAGGCGCTTCGTGAAAACAACGTACCGTTTGAAATGCACATTTTCCAGAAAGGCGTTCACGGTCTTGCGCTTTGTAACGAAATTACAGCGTCGGTACACGACTTTTTCTTAAACAAGGAAGCGGAATGCTGGCTTGATATGTCCGTGAAATGGATGAAGAACCAATAATGATAATAGATTTCCACACGCATATTTTTCCCGATGCGATTGCCCCGCGTGCGGTCACATCACTTGCGGACAGCATAAACAACCTTTACACACCCGTCACAAACGGCACGAAGTCAATGCTGCTGCAGAGAATGGACGAATGGAGTATCGACATATCGGTTGCCATGCCCGTTATGACGAAGCCGTCACAGCACGTCAAGACTAACGAGCACGCAAAAAGTGTGACCGACGGACGTGTTATCTCCTTCGGCGGACTTCACCCCGACACCGACGATTATAAGCGTGACGTTGATTTTGCCGCCTCTCTCGGTCTTAAGGGCATAAAGCTTCACCCCGAATATCAGAATTTCACCATTGACGAGCCCCGAATGATGAAAATATACGACTATATTTTGTCAAAAGGACTTATGATAATGTTTCACGCAGGCTTTGACCCTGCGTATAAGCCTCCCTTCCGTTCAAATCCCCTTTCGTTCCGACGCATAATCGACGAAATGAAAGGCGGTGTCATCATCGCCGCACACCTCGGCGGTCATGCACAGTGGGACGACGTTGAAAAGTACCTTGTCGGTACGGACATTTATCTCGACACCTCAATGGGTACGGAATATTATTCGGAGGAGCAGTTTCTCCGCATCGTCAAAAACCACACAAAGGGGCATATTTTATTCGGCTCCGACAGTCCGTGGAGTCATGCGGGAAACGAAATCAAACGCATACTTTCAATGCCGCTGACAAATGAAGAAAAGGCTGATATTTTAGGTCTTTCCGCACAAAGGCTTTTGAAAATTTAAACATATTTTAAGACGCATTTTGCAAAAAAAATGCGTCTTTTTTACATTTTCCGTATACATTATATATAATAACTGTTTTACTTTATTGTGCAAAAGGGAGAAAAATGTTTTTTCGCTTGCAAATTCACATTTTTTAATGTATTATTAAAGAGGTGTGATAAAAGGAGGTATCGATAATGAAGCACTTAAAAAATATCAAAAGTATAATTTCGGGCATCGTCGCGGTGTCGTTTTTGCTCGCCGCACCCGCAATTGCTTTATCAAACAACACTACAGTGGACACGACGGATGTAATTACAAATGAATATAAAACAGAGGAAGCTTTGCCGCTTGCATCCGCAGGCTCATCAAGCTGGGATGACACGATACAATACGCAAACTCCGTCAAAAACGGGGTGCAGGTGAGATATGACTCTCCCCAGCGTCTTGCCCTTGAAATCGAAAATAATTCTTTTTCGGCAACGTATAACCTCGGCACATCAAATAAGCTCATATCATCGTTCAAAAACAAAAGCGGTGTTGCTTATTTCACGGACTCCTCCGATGCGTACATAGGAAACTCCAAAGGGCTTTCGTTTGCATCAGGCTCAAATACTGCTCCGTATTTTAACGCTTTCAGACTTGGATATTATTACTATGACGTACACATTCTCGGTCAGAACATCCAAAGCGGAAATATGACCGTAAGCGGTAACAGAACGTATAATGTTCTCAGCACCGTGCGAAACAATTGGAAAGGCAATATGGTTTCGAATATTTCATACAGAAACAGCACGCTTACTTATAAGGTAACCAATTCCTCCGACCCGTATTGCTACAACACAAGCATAAACTTTGCAGCCTCAACATACAACGCAATACAGATAAAAATCAAGAGCCAGACTGCTGACAGCTGCGCCATTTATTTCTATACCGATTCCGTCGGCGGATTTTCGGCAGAACAATCAGTAAGCTTCAAGATAACTCCCGGTGTTGACGAAACATATACAATCCCGATAAACCACGTTCCGAATTACACAGGAAACGTAAAAGGTATAAGAATAGACTGCGGAAATACCGTAGGCGAAACGATCACGGTTTCCTCTTTCAAAGCGGTATATGCCGAAAATATTACTCCGCCTTTGAGATTTGAAAGAACGTTCCATACGTTCTCCGACAAGCTTTACGATGAGCTTCGATTCATCGCAACTCAGTCAATAACAGACATCAATTCTGTCGGTCTGCAAACAAAAATACCCGTTTCATCCGTTACAAAATGCTCGCTTTCGACTGATACATATACGTATTCATCGGTTTCGAGCAAGGTTGATTCGCTTGTGAGTGCCGTTTTTGACACCCAAGCGGGTGTTATCGGCTTCATCGTTCCGAAGGGTGACGGTATGGGTAACATTTCAGTTGAAATTGCAGACGGATATTATGTGATAAACAGATATCTCAACATAAGCAGTCTTTCAAGCGGAGATGAGATAAAACTCAGCACACGTGTATATAACGACGAAACACACGATTTCACCTCATTTACAAAAGAAGCGTATATCGAACGCCATCCCCTCACAGAGGAAAACATAACCGTTCATCCGAATAACGACGGCGCTTATTATTCGCATTACGACCCGTACATAGGCGTATATATCTTTGAAGTAAACGATATGTCATTCAACACAGCATATTATTCAGAGCCCAACAAGCATTTCAATATTCCGATAACAATTACGGGCGACGACACAGACCGACGCATTTATATCCAGAGCCACACCCCCGGCGGAAGTATTGAATGCGGCGCTGTCATCGATGAAAACCAAGACCTTCTGCCTATTCCCGTTGAAGTCTGCAAAAACTTCGGCGGAGAATTTGAAGAAGACATTTACTACCCCGATGACACAGCATTCGGAGAAATATACATTCCTCTGACACTTGACGCAGGTGAAGAAAAAACGTTCACCGTGGTCAACCTTTTCCAGAATTGGGGCAAATATCCCTTAAAACAGCTTTCATCAATTAAGTTCTTCGTTTCATATTACCACCTGTCAACGGGTGTTTCCGAAACCAACTGTATTTCTCCTTACTTTGTAAACGGTAAGGACGGCTGGACACTTCCCGACTTCCGTGCTTTGTCTGCTGTTCTCTGGTCTGACCAGCCTCAGCATTACAGCGGAGGACAGATATACTTCCTTAAATATACCGACTCAAGCGGAAGAAGCTATAAATCCGAATCTCAACGTGCAAAAATACACAGCGCAGGCCCGATATATGCCGACATAGATATGGATTATCTTTCCGATGACGGCAAGATAAAAGCCGAATACAAGCACATTGAGCTTCCGCAGACGGACGAAACACGTACGAATTATCAGATCAAGCTGACAGTTCTTGAAGACATTTCATTCAGCAACTTCAAGCGTGACTTCTCATTCGTTTCATTTGACGGCCGTCACGTGTTCTACCGCACGCTCAGCTATCTTGATTCCAACAACAACATCGTGAAAAAATCGCTGACGTACAACACAAGCACAACAGATTATCTGACTCTCGGCACGCAGGCGCCGTTCTTCACTTATTATCAGCGTGAAGGATCGTCAGATCAGGTCGTAAATATGGCACTTATCGTCAAGGATTCCGATATCACCATCGGCGGTCAGAAATATAACGGCAACTTTGTTCTCAAAAATACGTATCTGAACAATATGAACTACGGTGCGCTGACGCTTGATCTGGGCGCTGTAACGCTCAAAAAGGGTGACGTTATTTCATTAAACGTCGTTCTGCTCCCGTGGGGCGATCCCGATGATACGGAAATAACAAACGTGCTGAACGTAAGAAAAGACACTTGTCTTGATCCTTATACGCTCGACGTTACTGTGGGTGAAGACATTTCCGATCCGTTTTTGCCGCAGGTCAAAGCCGATATGGGCATGGCAGAGTTCACGCTTTCGGGCGGTGATAACCACGCCGCTGTCCGTATTTACGGATTTGACAGCTACAACATCGACGGTCTTTATGAGCTTGTAAACGGCGAATACGTAAAATACGACACAAGCGTAAACGGCTACGACGGTTATCAGGTATACTACGACGAGGACGGCACTTACAGCTTTGCATACAACATCGATATGTCGGGCGGTAAGGCACGTACATTCAGAATGGTACAAATGAGTATACAGGGTGACGTCAACGGCGACGGTGCGGTAAACGGCCGTGATATAGTAAGACTGAAAAAATATCTCCTCAACCCGACAATAAAGATAAGAAAAAATCTTGCTATGCTCAACGATGATGAAATAATCGACTCAAAGGACCTTGAGCTTCTCGTCGATATGATATCAAAATAAAACAAAAGCACTTATGACAGACGATCGATTCGTTATCATAGGTGCTTTTTGTTAATACTTCGTTATCAGGCTAACGCAAAAAGGTCAACCGCTTTTGTTTATTTTTCTATGCTTTTTTGTATTTCATATATCCGCTTTTTTATTTTTTCACCGTGAAATCTGCGCCATATTTCAATAACTATCCCTAAAACAATACATATCGTCACAGACAACAAAGCAAGCAATGAACCCATTTGTCTATCAACAACCGTAAAAATCAAATACAACAATATTGCTACTAATATCCCTATTATAACTAATATCGTACCGACTATCGGAACATTGCACGAATCTATTTTTTTTCGTAGATCATACGGATCTTCAATTTTATAACCGCAATCGGGACAAATGAAATAATTACTGTTTTCGTCTTTGCAAGCTCCATATAAAAGCATATATCGGAATCTTCCCCAAAATGAACACTTCTCATTTTTGATTTTTGTTTCAGTCACCATTTGCAGATTATGATTTCCGCATTTGGGGCAGCACAAAACACTTGGCATAATTATCTCCTCTGAATAGAAACATTAAAATTCTAAATTGGAATTATAATATATTATAATTCCAATTTAGAATTTTGTCAAGTATTTTTTAGTATATAATTCTAAAAAAGAACTTAAAGGAACAAAAATGTATGAAAACGAGGAAACAATCTTACGGCAATGCAAATATGGTCGGAAAAAATATAGAATCTTTGCGAAAAAAGCGAGGAATAAAACAAAAAGACTTTATAGCTCAAATACAGACAATGGGCTGCGATATGAACCCTACAAGCTATTCAAAGCTTGAGGGGCAAGTGCGCAGTGCGACAGATAAAGAAATATACGTCATTGCAAAAATACTAAAGGTACCAATGGAAGAATTATTTCAAAATGAATAAACAAAGCAAAAACCCGTTGCCATTTGACAACGGGTTTTGAATTATAACTTCTTTTTAAGTCTGTAATAGTATATTCTTCCGCATTTATACGTTCTGACTTCCTCGTAAAGCTCTGTGATGTCGGGGTTTTCAAGGAAATTTCCGTTTTCCGTTTCGCACAGAATTATCGCTTCATCTTCAAGCAAGTCTGCCTTGTATATCCTTACAAGCGCATCGGCAAGATAGTCCGAGGCGTAGGGCGGATCAAGAAATACTATACCGAATTTACGCTTGGAATTTGATGCGGCACGTATATATTCCTTGTAATCAAGGCGCATTATCTTACATTTTGAATAAAGCTTTGTTTTCAGGGCATTTTGCCTTATTATCTCCGTTGCCTCATCTGAAAAATCGCAAAATACGGCGCTCGCCGCTCCCCTTGAAAGCGCTTCAAGTCCCAACTGACCCGAACCTGCAAACAAGTCAAGCACTGCCCTGCCCTCTATTTCAAACTGTATTGCGCTGAAAACCGTTTCCTTTGCACGCTGAAGCGTCGGACGTGTTGCCTCTCCCTCAAGCGTTGCAAGCGAACAGCCTCTCGCAGTTCCTGTTATGATCTTCATTTAATACTCCTTAATACACGTATATGTGCCGATAATTATTACATAAGCTCGTTGTAGAGAGCTGTGATCCCCTCAACGCTTGTTTCTCTGGGGTTGCCGGGACGGCAAGCATCGTCATAAGCCGACTGCGCAAGGAAAGGAATGTCCTCTGCCTTGACTATCGCTTTAAGGTCAGCGGGAATACCGACATCTGCGGAAAGCTTCTTGACAGCTTCTATTGCCGCTGTGCGGTATTCGTCAACCGACATTGAATCAACGTTTTCAACGCCCATAGCCTTTGCGATATACTTATATTTGTCGCCTGTTTCGGGTGCGTTATATGCCATAACCGTAGGAAGAATGATAGCATTTGCGATACCGTGGGGTGTGTCATACAAAGCGCCGAGCGGGTGAGCCATCGAGTGAACAATGCCAAGACCTACGTTTGAAAATCCCATACCGGCAACGTACTGACCGAGAGCCATACCCTCACGGCCGTCAGCTGTGCCGTCAACAGCGCCTCTGAGGCTTCTTGCGATAATTTCAATAGCCTTGAGGTGGAACATATCGGAAAGCTCCCAAGCGCCCTTTGTTATATATCCTTCAATTGCGTGTGTAAGTGCGTCCATACCTGTTGCCGCTGTAAGTCCCTTGGGCATTGTGGACATCATATCGGGGTCAACAAATGCAACAACGGGAATATCGTGGACGTCAACGCACACCATCTTGCGGTTCTTTTCGGCATCTGTGATAACGTAGTTTATAGTAACCTCTGCCGCAGTACCTGCCGTTGTGGGAACTGCAAGTATCGGAACAGACTTGTTCTTTGTGGGCGCAACACCCTCAAGTGAACGGATGTCAGCAAATTCGGGGTTTGCGATAACTATACCGATAGCCTTTGCCGTATCCATTGAAGAACCGCCGCCGATGGCAACGATACAGTCAGCACCGTAAGCCTTGTAAGCATCAATTCCCGCCTTTACGTTTTCAATCGTAGGATTGGGTTTTATGTCAGAGAAAAGTGTATAGTCGATTCCGGCAGCTGTCAAAAGGTCTGTTACCTTTGCGGAAACACCGAATTTAATGAGATCGGGGTCAGATGCAACGAATACCTTTTTAAATCCCCTTGCCTTGATCTCATCGGGAATAGCACCGATGGCGCCTGCGCCGTGATACGATGTTTCATTAAGCACAAATCTGTTCATTGTTATTTTTTCCTTTCAGTTTATAAATCAAGGAATATTATTCCTTTACGTTATCATTATATCCCAAACTCACCGCATTTACAATAGATTGTTTGTTAATTATTAGAACTTTTATCGTCAGAGTGTTGATTTTTCGATTTATTAATTATATAATTAGTCAGTATTATTTTACGGAGAGCTTATGAAAAACGAAAACGATATGATCATACACAGATTTGAAGACCTTGCGGAAAGATCACTCTGCAATTATACCCCGACATATACTGATTTTTTGGATATGAATGAGCAAAGCATACTTTCTTCATCATACCTTCCCTGCTCGTTTACGCTTTACGGAGGATATGAGATGGCTGAACGTAAAATCGCCTGCTTCAATGAGGAGGAGCTGACGGGCGAAACACCCGACTTCCACGCCGTATGGGTTGAAATTGCGCCGTCCGTACCGAAATTTGCCGAAGCCCTTTCACACCGTGATTTTCTTGGTGCATTGATAAATTTAGGGCTGGAGCGCAACGTTTTCGGTGATCTTATTATACACGAAAACAAATGCTTTGTTTATATGCTCAAGCGCATCACACCCTATATTACGGAAAATCTCACCTCGGTCGCAAGAACTAAAGTTGAATGCAAAGCGCTTGACGAGCTGCCGAAGATAGCTATTACAGAACCCGAGGAATCGACCGTCATAGCTTCATCAAACCGAGCCGATGCGCTTATCGCTTCCGTTTTTAACCTTTCAAGAGGCGATGCGCTGTCGCTCATTGAGGGCGGAAAAGTCTTTATAAACAGCGTTCTTTTAACCCAAAATCACAAAACCCTCAAAGAAAACGATACCGTTTCCGTTCGAGGGTTTGGCAGATTTGTTTTTGTGACCGAAACGGATAACAAAACCCGAAGCGGTAAAAGCAGAATAGTAATTAAAAAATATTGAATCAGGACTTGAGTTCTATCAAAATATACTTTCCATCACTTTTTATCGTGTGATATTGATTGTCAAGCAACACCGGCAGATCAAAATTAAGCAACTCAAGTGACGTGTCTGATACTACATTTTTCAAACCGTAATAATGGAAAAACTGGTATCCTCCCCAATGCCAATGAGAATAACTGTATGTGGTTGGTATCAGCTCATCGAGCATTGTATAATCCTGAGGCATATTTCTCAAAGCTGGTGCTTCATGAATAGAACCTGATATCTGAACAATTTTTGTTTCCTCGCCGTCAAGTAATCCCAGCTCCATCAAGTCGTCGATAGTAGCACTTATTCTGTAGTCGGTATACTCTTTTTGAACATACAGCGCATTTCCGTAAGAAAATGAAAATACTACAAAAACCCAGCAAAGCGAAAAGCTTACAAGCTTCGTAATGTACGCTTTACGTGCAGTTGCCGAAAATACTGCAATAAATGCAAGGAACGCGCCGATTCCGTATCTTGATCTGCATGCAAACATCGGTTTTTCCAACACAATGTATATACCGCTACTTATGATAAGCATTACCGCCATTATCAACATCGCAACAGGCAAAGCAACGTATTTTTTTCTTTTTGAATCTCTTACGGCAACATAAATAAATGATATGCACACGAGCGCCATCAATACCACCCACTCAGTTCTGAAAAAGTCAGGTATAACTCCGAAATATGATTCTAAATTCTCAAGTATAGTCGGAAAAAGTTTCGACAGCGACGGCATGGCTGTGGATGCGTAATTATCCGCAGGACGCATAATGAAAGCTCTGAAGAAAAGCAAACCGAGTAAATATCCAACGAATGACGTTCCGAGAAAATACAGAATTTTTTTATTTTCTTCTTTCTCGTTCCACATTTTAAATACAAGGAGTGCAACGAATGCAGGGAAAATACCGCTTCCCGCCTGATACGTCATACACATCGTAAGCGTACCGACAAATACAGTTAAACCGTAAAAAATATAATTGTTTTCTTTGAAGAAAAATAACGGCAACACCATTGCGAGTATCGACAGTGCCATATAAGGTGAATCGTATTTATAAGATATACACTCAAGGAAAAACGGTATGATGCCGAAAAACATAGCTGACACATACTGCCAGAAGGAAAATTTTGTTTTTCCTGATATAACGTAAATGGTGACAGCACCCGCTGTTGCAAGGAAAATACACGCAACTATCTGCGTAAGTGGTGATACATCGGTAAGATAATTACCCGTACTGAAAAATCTTGACAGAAAATTGGATAAAAATCTGCTGTAATACTCCCAACCTTTATATCCTTCATTGACTCTGCCTATATCATCCACATAATTATAATTGGCACGAAAGATAGCACTGAAAGAAAGAGTATATAAAACTGACAAAATACCTATCGGTATCAAAAGTTTTTTAAATTCAGAATAAAAATATAATATTTCGTCTTTAATTGCATTATACTGTTTTTTTATCACGAAATTCCCTCCATTCTTTGTTTATTATAGCAGAACAGAAGCACAAATGCAATAGATAAAGACAATTTACATCAATAAAATCCTTTTTTGAATTTTATACAGAAAAAATGAAAATAAGCATTTTAAAAAACTGACAGTGTTTCCGCTTCCCCGCAACATAGTAACCTATGTAAAACGTTTTGAGTTTTACACATAAAAATAAAATAAAAACATCAGTAAAATAGCCCTGAACACAGATAAAATTATTCCAAGCGGCAAAATAGCTGCGACATCTGTTTATGCTTCAATACATTTGTTATTCGAAGCATAACAATAAGTTTGTTATTACGGGGTAATATAAAAATGGGAACATCGAAATGTTCCCATTTTGTTTTTTATTCAGCGTCCTTTTCGGCTTTCTTAGCAGCCTTCTTATCAGCTTTTTCATCCTTTGCTGCGGGCTTTTCGTAGCCAACGAGCTTGATTACTGCCATTTCAGCAGAGTCGCCTCTACGGGGACCGAGCTTGTAAATTGCAGTGTAACCGCCGTTTCTTTCAGCGTAAAGGGGTGCAAGTTCATTAAATACCTTGCTTACAACAGCTTCTTTTGTTATGAATGCAAGAGCTGCACGGCGTGAAGCCAAAGTGTTCTTCTTGCCGAGTGTGATCATCTTCTCAGCCAAGGGTCTTACTTCTTTTGCTCTTGTAAGAGTTGTTACTATCTGACCGTTTTCAAGCAACAGAGTAACCATGCCTTTGAGCATTGCCATTCTGTGCTCGGTGGTTCTGCCTAATTTTCTTGTACCGGGCATTTATCTATACCTCCTTATTTTCTTGCTCAATCTTCGCTTTTCTTAAAGCTGAGATTGAGTGAGGCGAGTTTCTGGTGAACTTCGTCAAGAGACTTCTTTCCGAGGTTACGTACCTTGATCATCTCGTCCTCTGTTTTATTGATCAAATCTTCCACTGTGTGAATATCCGCACGCTTCAAGCAGTTGAAGCTTCTTACGGATAAGTCAAGCTCCTCAATGGTCATCTCAAGAACTTTTTCTTTCTTGGTTTCCTCACGCTCAACCATAATCGCTTCGCTCTTTGCTTCATCTGAAAGATCAACAAAGAGGTTGAGATGCTCGTTGAGTATCTTGGCGCCGAGTGATACAGCTTTCTTCGCCGTTATTGTACCGTTTGTAACAACGGAAAGTGTAAGCTTATCAAAGTCTGTTATGCCGCTGTTTCCAACCCTTGTCGATTCAACCGTGTAATTGACCTTAAGAACAGGGGTGTATATGGAATCGGTATATATCAAACCTATCTGCGGAGGATTGATTTGCTTGTTCTTCTCCTGTGATACGTAGCCACGACCGCGATCGAATGTAATTTCCATAAACAGATTTGTGTTTTCGGAAAGCGTAGCGATATGGTGATCCTTGTTCAAGATTTCAACGTCGGAATCGCCCTTAATATCTCCTGCTTTAACCTCGCACTCACCCGTCATATCGATAATTACTCTCTTAGGGCCCTCGCAATAAAGCTGCGCAACGATACCCTTTACATTAAGAATTATCTCACAAACATCCTCTTTAACACCGGGAATGGTGGATATCTCATGCAAAACACCGTTTATCTTAACGCTGACAGGAGCAACGCCGGGCAACGAAGACAGAAGAACTCTGCGCAAAGAGTTACCGAGTGTCGTACCGTATCCTCTTTCGAGGGGCTCTACTACGAATGAACCGCTTTTTCCGTCCTCGCTGAGGTCAACTGCGGTTATGTTCGGCTTTTGTATTTCTATCATTGAGTACCTCCAAATTATTATTTAATTCAAATAAAGCACCTATGCCGCCCTGTATGGCGCATCGGCTGCAGGGAGGCTGTTATTACTTGGAATAAAGCTCTACGATGAGGTGTTCTTCGAAGGGGAATGTTACGTCCTCTCTTGTGGGAAGAACAGTTACCTTTGCAACTGCATTCTCAGCGTCAACCTCAAGCCACTTGGGAGCTGTCTTTGTAGCCATTTCTTCGATAAGCTGCTTAACTCTTGTGCCCTTCTTAGCCTTATCTGTAACAGCTATAACATCTCCTGCTTTTACAATAATGGAGGGAATATCAGCCTTCTTGCCGTTCAACGTAAAGTGACCGTGACGAACGAGCTGTCTGGATTCCTTTCTTGATGAACCCATACCCATCTGATAAACTACATTATCAAGTCTTCTTTCAAGCAAAGAAAGGAGGTTATCACCTGTTACGCCAGCCTTCTTGTCAGCCTTTTCAAAATACATTCTGAACTGCTTTTCAGCAACGCCGTAGTATCTCTTTGCTTTCTGCTTTTCACGCAACTGCATACCGTATTCGCCGACTTTCTTCTTTGCCGCGCCATGCTGGCCGGGAGCCGATTCTTTTCTGGTAACGAGTGCGCATTTGTCTGAAAGGCACTTGTCGCCCTTCAAAAACAGCTTTGTACCTTCTCTGCGGCAGAGTCTGCACGCAGGACCTGTATATCTTGCCATCTTGTTTCTTCCTCCTTACACGCGTCTTCTCTTGGGAGGTCTGCATCCGTTGTGAGGGATGGGTGTAACATCTCTGATGAGAGTGATGTCAAGACCCGTTGCCTGAAGTGCACGGATTGCCGCCTCTCTGCCTGAGCCGGGGCCTTTTACATAAACTTCTACAGTTTTCATGCCATGCTCCATAGCGAGCTTTGCAGCAGTTTCTGCCGCCATCTGAGCTGCAAACGGAGTAGACTTTCTTGAACCCTTGAAGCCGAGTTCGCCGGCGGAAGCCCACGAAACTGTATTGCCTTCCGTATCGGTTATGGTTATGATTGTGTTATTGAAAGTAGACTGAATATGTGCAGCGCCTGATGCAATATTCTTACGCTCGCGGCGCTTCTTAACAGCCTTCTTTGCTGTTTTAACCTTTGCCATTTAGCTTGTCACTCCTTATTTCTTCTTATTCGCTATTGTCTTAGCGGGACCTTTTCTCGTTCTTGCGTTTGTCTTTGTTCTCTGACCTCTTACGGGGAGACCCTTTCTGTGACGAACGCCTCTGTAGCAACCGATTTCAACGAGTCTCTTGATGTCCATTGCAACCTCACGGCGAAGTTCACCTTCAACCAAGTGATTGTTTTCGATCTCGTCACGAAGCTTTGCTACATCTTCTTCGGTAAGATCCTTACATCTTGTATCAGGATTGATACCTGTCTTTTCAAGGATCTTGTTCGACGTTGTTCTGCCGATACCGTATATATAGGTAAGACCTATTTCAACTCTTTTTGCGTTGGGTATATCAACACCAGCTATACGTGCCATTGATTTTATTACCTCCTGTATTATTAACCCTGTTTCTGCTTATGCTTGGGGTTTTCGCATATGACCATTACACGGCCCTTTCTTCTGATTATCTTGCATTTTTCGCAGATTTTCTTTACGGAAGGCTTTACTTTCATGTTGTGACACCATTCCTTTCATAATTTTGAATGTGCGTTAGTTTATTTTGTTCTCCAAGTGATACGGCCCTTTGTGAGGTCATAAACAGATACCTCAACCGTTACCTTATCACCAACGAGTATTTTAATGCAATTGAGTCTGAGCTTGCCCGAAATATTCGCAGTCACCATATGACCGTTGGGCAACTTAACCTTGAAGGTCGCATTGGGAAGTGCTTCCGTAACGACACCTTCAAATTCGATTACATCATCCTTTGGCAGAATAATCCCCTCCAAACTTAATTAATTGTATACATCATTTTTCCGACACCGCTTTGTGAAACTCTGATATGAATATCCGTATCTCGCGGTTTGTCAGAACTGTCTTACCGTCCTTTATACCCTCGGCGGGTACAGCGTGATCGGTAATGAGCAAATGTTTCAGCTTTTTTCTTTTCGGTCTGTCAGCGCGTCTTCCACGTCCGTCGGCAATATATGCATATTCACCGATAAGCTCGGTAATGATACAGTATATACCCGCATCATGTCCCGAAAGCGAAAGTGCAACGGCACCGACAGTACCCTGTCTTTTACACGGCTTGAATATCCGCATACCTTAAACCTTGGTTAAAAGTATCGGCTCGCCGTCCGTGATAAGCACCGTGTGCTCATAATGCGCGGAAAGTTTTCCGTCGGCGGTCTTTACACACCAACCGTCGGGCATTTCTTTGACACTGTGAGTACCGATATTCACCATCGGCTCAATAGCGATCGTCATTCCGGGATAAAGGCGAACGCCTCTGCCCGCTGTTCCGAAGTTGGGTACTTCGGGGTCCTCATGAAGCTCTCTGCCCACACCGTGACCGATGTACTTCCTTACGACCGAATAACCGTATGTTCTGACATGAGAATCGATTGCAAAACCGATGTCGCCTACTCGGCAACCCGATCTGGCAAAGCTGACGCCTTTGAAAAAGGCTTCTTTCGTGGCTTCTATCAGCTTAACGGCTTCTTCGG
>JAZKZC010000113.1:0-8737 GCA_045612465.1 Eubacteriales bacterium | reverse complement strand
AAAAGCATGCGGTCCGTAACGCAGGCTTTAAAGGTCATTGTATGATAGCAAATCAAAAATACAGAATCAGCGCACTTGCAAAAGATTTGAATATGAAAAGCACAGATATTATCAATCTTTTGAAGGATAACGGATTTGACGGCAGAACTCATATGACGGTACTTGAACCCGATGAATTTGCCGTAATTATGGAAGCTTTGACAAAGCAGAATCAGATAACGAATATGTCAGCTTATCTTAACGGTCAGGCAGACGTGGCAGAGGCTGACCGTCCGAAGAAAAAGACGGTTCCCAAGCCTGAAAAGAAAGCCGAAGCACCCAAGGAAGAACCCAAGACAGAGGCAAAGAAAGAAGATAAACCCGCCCCTGCCGTAAAGGAAGAAAAGGCTGTAAAGAGCGAGCCCGTAAAGGAAGAAAAGAAACCCGAAAAGCCCGCTGAAAAGAAAGAAGAAAAGAAAGAAGAAAAGGCGCCCGCTTTTGAAAAGAAGGCGGAAAAGGCTCCCCAAAAACCCGAAAAAGCACCCTTTAAAAAGGAAGAAAGACCTGCTGACAAGCAGAACAGAAATCAGCCTGCGCAGAACAACGCCCAGCCCAAACAGCAGCGTATGTCACAGCTTGACAAGTTCCAGAACAGACCTGCACAGCCCCAGCAGAACAATAAGCCTGCAGAAAAGAAGAAGCCGCAGGCACCCGCTCAGGATACAAGAGCAGGCGTTATCCGTTCATCCGGTACGGGCGAAAATACGCACGCTTCAAATTCAAGCGTAAAGACGGGTACAAGAGTAATTGATACAAGAACGGTTACGGTTGATCTTGACAAGTATGATGAAAGACTTGAAAACTTCGTTTCCGATTCCAAGGGAAGCTATGGCGACGCTCACAACCAGAAGCAGAAGCTGAAAAAGAAGAATCAGGGCGACAGAAGCGCAAAGAACCGTGATAAAGAAAAGTTTGCAATGGAAAAGCTCCGCCGTGAACAGTTTGAAAAGGCAAAGAAACAGCCGCTTCACATCACAGTTCCCGATGAGATAGTCGTTTCCGACCTTGCGCAAAGACTTAAGGCAACGTCTGCTGACGTTATCAAAAAGCTTATCGGCCTTGGCGCAATGGTAACGGTAAATGACGTTATCGATTTTGATACAGCATACCTCGTTGCAGAGGAAATGGGCGCTGTCGTTACAAAGGAAGTCGTTGTAACGATTGAAGAAAGACTGTTTACCGATACGGAAGACAATGAAGCAGATCTCGTTGAAAGACCTCCCGTTGTCTGTGTAATGGGCCACGTTGACCACGGTAAAACTTCACTTCTCGATAAGATAAGAAACACACACGTTACAAGCGGCGAAGCAGGCGGTATCACACAGCACATCGGCGCTTACAGAGTTACGATAAACGATAAGGATATAACATTCCTTGATACGCCCGGACACGAAGCGTTCACTGCTATGCGTGCAAGAGGTGCTAAATCAACGGATATTGCTATCCTTGTAGTTGCGGCAGACGACGGTATCATGCCGCAGACAATAGAAGCTATCAACCACGCAAAGGCGGCGGATATTTCCGTTATCGTTGCGATAAACAAAATGGATAAACAGCACGCAAATCCCGATGCTGTTAAGCAGGAGCTTACAAAGTACGACCTTATGCCCGAAGAATGGGGCGGTGATACGATTGTCGTTCCCGTTTCCGCACTTACAGGCTACGGCATTGACAACCTGCTTGAAATGGTGCTTTTGGTTGCCGAAATGAAAGAGCTTAAGGCGAACCCGAACCGCCACGCAAAGGGCGTCATCATCGAATCAAGACTTGACAAGGGCAGAGGACCCGTGGCAACCGTACTCGTTCAGAACGGTACGCTTCACAGCGGTGACGTTGTTATCGCAGGTACTTGCGTCGGCCGTGTCCGTGCTATGACAGACTCACTCGGTAAGAACGTAAAGGTTGCAGGCCCGTCAGTTCCCGTTGAAATTACAGGTCTTTCCGCTGTTCCCACGGCAGGCGACGAGTTCAACGCTGTTGAAGACGAAAGAATGGCAAGAGAGCTTGCAGAACAGCGCAAGGAAAAGGAAAAGGAACAGGAATTCAAGGCGAAGTCAAGAGGCTCGCTTGAAGAAATGTTTGCAAATATCAGCGACGATGTAAAGCACCTTAATGTTATCATCAAGGCTGACGTTGCAGGTTCTGCCGAAGCCGTTTCCGCATCACTTCTCAAGCTTACGAATGAGGAAGTTAAGGTCAATGTTATCCACTCTGCCGCAGGCGGTATCAGAGAGGGCGACGTTATGCTCGCAGCAGCATCGAACGCTATAATCATCGGCTTTAACGTACGTCCCGACAAGGCGGCAATGGATTCCGCTGAGCGTGAGGGCGTTGACATCAGAACGTACAGAATCATCTATGAATGTATCGAGGAGATCACGGCTGCCATGAAGGGTATGCTTGCTCCCACGTTCAAGGAAGTCGTTCTCGGTCACGCAGAAGTACGTCAGACTATCCACGTGCCCAATATCGGTACTATTGCAGGCTCTTACGTTCAGGACGGTAAGATCACACGTGCATCGCTTATCCGTGTTGTACGTGACGGTGTCATCATATTTGAGGACAAAATTTCCTCCCTCCGCCGTTTCAAGGACGACGTGCGTGAGGTTGCAACGGGATATGAATGCGGTGTCGGTCTTGACAAGTTCAACGACATTCGTGTAGGCGACATTCTCGAAGCATATATAATGGAAGAAGTTAAAAGATAAATCCCTTTAATTACGGTTAAAATTGCCCGAAGCTTCATACGGAGGAAGCTTCGGGCGTTCGTTTTTTTTATGCTCAATATTTCAAAAAAAACACCGCAAAGCGGTGTGGCGCCTCCGCCGCTTTGGGGTACGGCGGGAGGCGCAGACTGTAAGTGTTTATTCTTGCTATAAGTAGTTAGTTTACTGCAAAATGCCAATAAAAGTTTTTTTATACGAAAAGTGTATCCAAATCGATGGCGGATGTATTAGTAAATACCTATGGATTTTTTTGTCAAACTGATATTTCGGTCTACAGTTTAATTATTGCAAATTATTTAAGTTCAATGCTTCCTGTCACACTATCAATACTATAGATAGGTTTATCATCTTCAAAATCACTTAATAAATTGCGTTCTTTTGTTTCTATAACACAGTTTCCATTTCCCGATCCTTCGGAGGATATGTTTAATGTTACAGTTTCTGAGGTCCACAAAGAATTATCATAATCATATATCTCCTCTGTATCATCGGCGTAGATTTTTAAAGTAAGCACAACATTGTATGAATAAAGGGGCACTTTTGCAAATACATTTACCTCGGAATCTAAACTGCCGCAATAGGCTTGCGTATAGTGAGTTCCTCCTCCAACTTGAAATTGAAATGCTATACTACCGCGTGGAGTTATTGTCATTTCATCGTCCACTTCAATAACAAAATAATCCTCAAAGTTTTCTTTGGTTAAAGTAATTCTTTTTGATTCAACAGTATCATTTGTTTTGTTATTTGAGCCTGCAGTGCACGATGAAAAAGCAAAAAGTATACAAAAACAAATAATGATGATTTTTAATAAATGTTTTTTCATTTATTCAGTCTCCGTTTCTTCTTTTTCTTTACGTTCTTTTTGGACACAATGAGGACACGCAGGATTTCCATTATCTAAATATTCTACATACTCCTCGTCAAAAGCTTCTCCGCAAACAGGACATTCCATTTTTCCCATTGTTTTTTCTCCTTTCAAAATAAAAAGTGTGCACAACCGAAGTTATGCACACCGAAAAATGCAAACCCCGATTGTTGTCACACAAACTAATCGGAGCAGAAGTATTCATACTCAAAAACATTAGTGGAGTTTACATTTTTACCAAAACTCATATGTTTTTGAGCGCAGAGAAAAAAGGTATAATATTCCTATGCAAAAATACCCTGCTACCAATTATTCAGTTTGTGTGACAGGGGTATTATAACACACCTTGGTGATTTTGTCAAGAAAAAGCCTCCCTTGCAGCAGCATTACAACTACGAGGGAGGCTTTGTTTATACATCATTAAGCCCTAAAAAATATTTTATGTATGCCATATATTCTCGGACGGTCGATGAAATGGTATTAAGCTCAAGCTCTGTAGGCGAGGCGAGCATATCGAGATTTACCCCCTGCGCACTTGCCATAAGCATTATGCGCTTTATATGGTAATCGCTGGAGATGCCGAGGACGGTTTTGCCGTCATCTATCAGTTCAAAGGAAAAATCAATATTTTCCCACGTGTTTTTTGCACGGTCTTCAAGTATGATGCGCTCACCCGATATGCCTTTTTTCATAAGATATTCAGCCATAACGTCAGCCTCGGAGAAAATTTCATTCTCACCGACACCGCCCGACACGATAACGAGCGCATCTTCATGCTCATTTAAGTATGTTACCGCCGTGTTGAGTCTGTTTTGAGCGTATCGTGACAGCCTGCCGTTTTTGACACCTCCGCCGAAAACTATAACGTAGTCATACGGCTGTTCCGTTTCATATTCAATTCCGGATGTGATAAAGGCGCAGAAAAGACAGTAGCTTACAACGTAAATCCCCATACCGCATATGTAAATGCCTTTGAGCGTTTTGATGAGTTTTTTATATTTTTTCGGAATCTTTTTTTCATAAAGGAAAAGTAAGGCAAGCGGTATCACCGTTATTGAAATTATCCCAACGGCAACGAGTGCGTTCCATGTTTTTCCGCCGTTTGACACGGTGCAAAAAAGATAAATTGAATAGTTTATAAGTATAAATACGGCAAAAATGACCGTTATTATGTTTATAATACACCCTCTTTTATTTTTCATCATATTCACCTCGGTTATATAATAAATGCAAATAAGATGTAATTAATTCGCTTTTTATAAAGAATGTATAAATTTTTTACCCACCCACTCATAATATGCGTTTTTTCGCATACACCCTGTGGTAATATAGGATTGCCAAAGGAGGATGTGTATGAAGCTTTTGCAACGGTTTGATTTTAGAAAAAATGATGAAAAGGAACGGCTAAAAGATGAGTGGGAGAAGCTCAATAAGCAGAAAAAACAGCTTAAAAGCGCAGAAGATGCGTGCAGGGTGCATCTGATAAATCCCGACAGAATATGCCCGAACCCGTCACAGCCGAGGGTTACATTTTCCGACTCGTCGATAATGAGCCTTGCCGACAGCATCCGAAGACACGGCATAATTCAGCCTATATCTATCCGCCGTGTTTCCGATGAAGATACACCGTTCGGCGGTCTTTACGAGGTTATCGCAGGGGAAAGACGGCTTCGCGCGGCAAAGCTTCTCAATATGGAATATGTGCCGTGCGTGATACTTGACGTTGACAAGGAAACCTCGGCAAAGCTTGCGCTTGTGGAAAATTTACAGCGTGAGGGGCTTAATATGTTCGAGGAAGCCTCGGCAATTTTGTCGCTTGCGGAAAAATATTCGCTTAAACAAGAGGAAATTGCCGCACTTCTTTCCGTCAGCCAATCGTACGTTGCCAATAAAATACGGCTTTTGCGCCTGAGCGAGCCTGAGCGTGAGCTGATAATAAAAAACGACCTGTCCGAACGCCACGCACGAAGCCTTATAAAAATACACGATCCCGTTTTAAGGCTTAAAACGCTGGGATATATCATTGAACATTCGCTCAATGTGCGTGAAAGCGAGGAATATGTTAAAAAGATACTTACACCGAGCGTTCCCGCCCACAAACCCGTGAGGAAAATGATAATAAGAGATATAAGAATTTTTTTGAATTCGCTTGACCGAGCCGTCAGCACTGTCAAGGAAGCGGGAATTCCCATTGAACAGTCAAGGGTGGAAACGGATGATTCCATACAGCTCACCATAAAGATTCCAAGATAATTAACCTCCTTTATAAAACGGTTGACAAATTTTACTTTTTGACTTATAATGTAGAAAGAAAAGTATTTTGCGAGGTAACTGATGGAAAATTACAAATATAAGACACGTGGCACGTGTTCTTCAATGATTGAAACGGAGCTTGACGGTGACAAGATCGTGTCCGTAAAATTTTACGGCGGATGTGACGGCAATCTTAAAGGTATATCAAAGCTCGTTGTCGGAAGAAGTGCCGATGAAGTAATTGACTTACTTGAGGGAACGAAGTGCGGATTTAAAAACACGTCGTGCCCCGATCAGCTTGCAAAGGCTTTAAAACAAGCGTTGAATAAAGAATGAGAGGGCTTTGAAATGGGATATATTGAAAATTATAACCGTTGGCTCACATCCGACAAGACGGATGATGCCACAAAAGCGGAGCTTATTGCAATAAAGGATAATGACGATGAAATAAAGCTTCGTTTCTATCAGTCGCTTCAGTTTGGTACGGCGGGCCTCCGCGGTACGATGAACGCAGGCACGAACGCAATGAACGTATATACGGTAACTCAGGCGACGCAGGCGCTTGCAACTCTTATCAAGGAGGAAGGCGCCGACGCAATGAAGCGCGGTGTTGCCATCGCTTGCGATTCGAGAAACAACTCCGAGCTGTTTTCGAAGTGTGCCGCAGAGGTACTTGCGGCAAACGGTATAAAGGTATTCATTTTTGAATCCCTCCGCCCCACACCCGTGCTTTCGTTTGCTATCCGCCATCTGAACTGCATTGCGGGTATCAACATCACGGCATCGCACAACCCCAAGGAATATAACGGCTACAAGGCTTATTGGGAGGACGGCGCACAGCTTCCGCCCGAGCATGCACAGAAGGTTTCCGACATAATTGCCGTAACTGATATTTTTGACGGAGTTTTATCCATTCCGTTTGAAGACGGTATCAAAAACGGTCTTATCGAAATAATCGGCGAACAGGTCGATGCGGCGTATCTTGAAAACGTCTACGCGCAGGCAATAGACCTTGAAACGGTCAAGGAAATGGCAGACGACATAAAGATAGTTTATACACCTTTGCACGGCGCAGGGTACAAGCTTGTGCCGAGAGTTATCGATATGCTCGGCATAAAGAATCTTTATATGGTCAAGGAACAGAGCGAGCCTGACGGAAACTTCCCGACGACTCCTTTCCCGAACCCCGAATTCAAGGACGTTTTCAACCCCGGTATAAAGCTTGCAAAGGAGATCGGCTCCGATCTCATCATCGCAACTGACCCCGATGCAGACCGTGTAGGTATCGCTGTAAGAGTGGGCGACGATTTCGTTACTATGACAGGCAATCAGGTCGGTGCGATACTTCTCGAATATATTATCACAGCACTTAAAAACACGGGCAAGATGCCGAACGGCGCATACGCTGTAAAGAGCTTCGTTTCAACGGAGCTTGTGTCGAAGATCGCCGCTGTGAACGGTGTCAAGCTCTACAACGTGTTCACGGGCTTCAAGTATATCGGCGAGGTCATAAAGCGTGAGGAAAAGCCGGGTGAGGCTGAATTCTTGCTCGGATTTGAGGAAAGCTACGGATATTTGAGAGGTACTTACGCACGTGACAAGGATGCGGTTGTAGGTACGATGCTTATCTGTGAGGTTGCGGCATATTACAAGAAGCGCGGAATGACGTTTTATGACGCAATGCAGGAAATATACAACAAATACGGATTTTACCGTGACGGCGTTGACAACATAACGATGAAGGGCCTTGACGGTATCGACCGCATGAAGCGCATAATGAAAAAGCTTCGCGAAGAACCGCCGAAGGAATTGGCAGGCGTCGCCGTTGACACGGTCATTGACTACAACATTCCGTGTGAGTACGATCTGAAAACAGGCGAAAAGACGATGCTCGATACAGGCACGACAAACACCGTTTATTTCAAATGCGGCGACGACGTTGTCGTTATCCGTCCCTCGGGTACAGAGCCTAAAATAAAGCTCTACTATCTCGTAAGTGAAAAAACGGCAGAGGGCGCAGACGCAAAGGTTGCAAAGTTCAAACAAGCGGGCCTTGCGATAATCGACAGTATTAAATAAGAATAAAAAAAGCGGTTCATTTTGAAAATTGTTTTCAAAATGAGCCGCTTTTTTGAATATGTCTTGTACCGTATCGTTTTTATGCCAATACTTGATTCGATTTTTGGTGCGTGAGGTTAATTGAAAATACTTTGTCTTACAGCTGCTGCGCCCCCCCCCCCCCGCAGTTGACAAAGTCAACTGATTGGCGGTAGGCGCAGGTATTTCCCACGGAAATACAAAAACAGTCGGTTAGGCTCCTTCTCATAAGGATGTTTACTCGTAGGGGCGACCATTGGTCGCCCGCGGGCGTTCGATGAACGCCCCTACAAACAAATTTCGACAGAGATATTGTTTTCTCTGCCGATTTGTGTTATAATTGGTTCATTACGGCGGGGGCTTGCTCCCGCCGTAATGGACGCCTTGAATCGAAAAAGGCGGCGGGAGTAAACCCCCGCCCTACAAAGGGGTATGGGCTTTGCCCGACGCCAGCGTTGCAAGCAACGCTGTAATACAAAGGCGAAACTGGCGATAAAACAGAACGATAAATAAGAATTTGACGGGCAGTTTGGCAAGAATATCGTAGGGGGGTCTATTAGTCGGCCGCGGGCGGCAGATTGCCGCCCCTACAATACCGGTTAGACAAACTTGAATTTGACGAGGATATGATTTTCATGAAATTAGAAAGTGCAGAATTGAAACATATCGAAAGAATCGCGGCTGTATCAAAGGCTGCGTTTGATAACGATATTCATGTTGGTGCTTCCGAACCGGATGCACCTCCTGATTATGAAGT
>JAZKZC010000112.1:0-2652 GCA_045612465.1 Eubacteriales bacterium | reverse complement strand
TACAAGCTATACGAAGTCCTGGTTCACGGCTGAACGTCAGTGGAAGTACACGGTATCTATGGATGAAGTCGGAGATGCTTCCGTGAGTGTTGTGGCTTATAACGCAGACGGCGAAGCGAGTGATTGCATTGTCAATACTGTTAGTGTAACAGAAAGAGCAAGCCTTGCTTCAAATGCAAACGGCGGTCTTATCGACAGAATGTACGCAGGCTGGGTGGAATCACTTTCCGCAGAGGCTAATTAACGGAGGTACTTAATATGAAAAAATTATATAGTAAACCCGGAATAGTCTATGAGGACTTTTCAATCTGCACTCACATTGCAAAGACTTGTGATGTAGAACTCGGTACATTTGATCAAGGCGAGTGCGGTGGATATACATGGGGACGTGATTACATTTTTATGGAAGGACAGTATGGGTGCTATACCGAGGTTGACGATGATGGATCGTACGACGGTATCTGCTACCACGTTCCGATAAACGGCGCAAGACTTTTCAATTCATAACTCAATAGACTCATTCGGCACAGCGCAAAAGCGCTGTGCCGAAGTTGTTTTCATTAAGCCTTCTCCTGCGGGAGAAGGTGGCGGCGAAGCCGACGGATAAGGTGTTATAAAATGGGAGCAAAACGGACAGAATAGTTTGCAGTCCATACAATCCACCTTAAATGAATGAACAAAATGAGTTTCCAACGGTGTCAGCAAGCCACCGCCATACGGCAATGCCTCAAATAAAACGAGTAGAAACGGGTTTAAAATATTGCAGTACAAATTATGCAATAAATCCAAAAAACAGGTTGATTTTTTTCTTGTGATATGGTAATATATACTAAAATCATTTAATGAGCAAAATTTCTGTTTTTAAGGAGAATCAAATGAAAGATTTTATTGATCTTCGTCAGGATACTTGGGCGGCAACAGACGACCTTGGCAGAGCATTACCGCTTGAAGTAAACGTAGAAAAAAAAGATAAAAAAGTCGGAATTTTCTATTTTATGTGGCATCAGGGAACTGACCGCGGACTTATGGACCATTCGCTTGCGTATGCAATGGGCGGAATAGAGGAGTTTGAGCAGGTTATGTCTTCGGGAAGCCGCGGCTTCGGCCATTATTGGGCGGAACCGTATTTCGGTTATTACCGTTCAGACGATGAATGGGTTATCCGTAAACACGCATATCAGCTTGCAGATGCGGGAATCGACTTTATTTTCTTCGACGTTACGAACGGTCTTATTTACCGTCCTGTTTGCGAAACAATATTCAAAGTCTGGAACGAGATACGCAAGGAAGGCTATAAAACACCGCAGATAATGTTCAATGCGGGTGACACACCTGAGCTTGCAAAAAATTCATTTGATGCTTTGTGGAGCGCATTTTACAAGGATGGTCACTATAAAAAGCTTTGGTTCAGATGGGGCGATAAGCCTATTTTCCTGGCTCCGCGTGAATTCTTTGAGTCGCTTCCCGAATATCAGCGCAACTTCTTCACATTCCGTACTTCGTGGGCAATGACGGATGCTGAATGGTATACATCAACAGACGGAAACGGCGCCTGGCCGTGGGCAGATATGCATCCGCAAAAGCCCGGTAAATCGGAAACGGGCGAGGTTGAGCAGGCGATCGTTATGTCAGGATTCTGGGCAAACGGCTTCGGAACGAGCAAAGGCAGAAGCTACTGTAACGGCAAACAGCCCCCGAATGAAACTGATCGCGACTACGGTTTTTCCCTCGTTGATAAAACCTCTCCTTTGGGACTTGCTTTTCAGGAGCAGTTTGACCACGCGATAAACAGTATCGATCCGCCTTGCATTATGATAACGGGCTGGAATGAATGGTGGGCAGGCAGATGGGATAATTTCTTGCCGGGTGGTAAAAACCCTGCTCAGGGACAGATAATTGCAAATACATACATTGTTGAAGAATCTGATCCGTTCAGATGCAATTACTTTGTTGACAATCTTAACGGTGAGTTTTCACGTGACATAGAAGCGGTCAAAGGTCTGTATAAAGATAACTATTATTATCAGATGGTTGCCAACATAAGAAAATATAAGGGTACAAGAGAGGTTCCGAAGGCGACGGGACAGAAGACGATTGATATACACAGCCGTTGCCTTTGCCAATGGGACGACGTAGGCCCCGAATATCTTGATTATAAGGGCGATGTTACAAAGCGCGATGCGATGTCGTACGTCGGCGGATTTCATTACACAAACGATACGGGACGTAATGATTTCGTTACGATGAAGGTATCGAGTGATGACGAATATCTGTATTTCTTCGCTGAATGTGCAAAGAATATCACAGAGCCTGCGGGTACAAACTGGATGAACCTCTTTATAAATTCCGACAGAGATCACAAAACAGGTTGGTACGGCTATAATTACATCATAAACAGATACCAGAACGGCGGTCTTGCTTCCGTTGAAATGTTCAAGGACGGACAGTGGTTTATGAAAAAGGTCGGCGACGCCGAGTTCACGATAAGGGGTAATATTATCCAGATCAAGGTCGCAAAAGCACTTGTCGGTGTCGATAAGAGTTTTGAATTCAAGTGGGCAGATAACTCCGTTTCCGACGGTGATATAATGCACTTTATTGACAGAGGAGATGCGGCACCCAACGATCGCTTCAATTATATCTACATAAAAG
>JAZKZC010000111.1:0-8307 GCA_045612465.1 Eubacteriales bacterium | reverse complement strand
CCCACCCTTTAATTTATTCTTTTGATGTTATGCGCCGAAGTTGACCGTATATTCGGGCATATAAAGGTCCCACACCTCGTCTTTTTCTATAGCTTCCCACTGTGCTTTTGTGCCTTTGAAATTAATTTCCTTGAGGTTCTCGCACGAGAAAAATGCCATGTCGCCTATGGTTTTAACACTTGCGGGGATTGCAATCGATTCCAGTTTTCTGCAAGATTCAAATGTGCTCTCTTTTATGGCTGTAACACCATGGGGAATAACGACCGATTCAAGTGATACACAACGATTGAATGCGTTATCATCTATTGACGTAACGCTGTCGGGGATCACAACGGATTCAAGTCCCACACATACATGGAATGTAGCAGATTCTATGGTCGTAACACCGTCGGGGATTATTATTTTCGTAATGTAGTTTGAATAGATAAATGCACCCTCACATATAGTTTTTACGCTGTCGGGAATCACGATTGATTTAAGCTTGCTTGCCCTAAATGCCTCTTCACCTATCACCGTAACACCGTTCGGTATCGTATATTCTGTATTTCTGTTACCCTCAGGATAATACATTATAGTGGTTTTATCCTTATTGAACAGCACACCTCTGTCATCACTTGAAAAATACTTGTTGTTTTCATCAACTGTCACCTTTGTAAGGTCGCGGCAATCATAAAAGACATTGGTGTCGAATTTTTCAACATTTGCGGGAATCGTGATGGAAGTGAGACTTCTGCAATCCAAAAATGCATAATCACTTAAGTGTTTAAGGCTGTCGGGAAGCGTGATGCTTTCAAGCCCCGAAAAACGAAATGCCTCGCCGTCTATGGTTTCCACACCGTTCGGTATAACAATACTCGTAAGACTGGAACAGCCCGCAAATGCCCATGTTCCGATGCGTGTAACACTTGACGGGATCTCAATCGATGAAAGGCTCGCACAATCGCTGAATGTCCAATCGTTTATCTTTTCGACTCCGCTTGGGATTTTTACGGATTTAAGAGCTGTACAACCACTGAATGCACTTTCTTCTATACTTTTGACGCCGTCGGGAAGCATCACGGATTCAAGATTTGTGCAATCGCAAAATGCACCAACGCCTATATCTGTAACACCATCGGGAATTACGACCGAGGTAACATTGGAGCATTCGAAAAATGCGTATTTGCCTATTTTTGTGACACCGTCCGAAATAACGATGCTTTTTATGCTTTCACGCTGTTCGTACCAGGGAACTTGCTTTTCTTCTGCGTAATCCGCCATAGCACTGTCGTCAAGGACAGTCAGCGTGCCGTCTGACAGCTCATATCCTGCAGTGACTGATTCTTCGGGAGCTTTCGTTTCTTCCGCATCCGTTTTTCCGTCTGTTTCAACAGCATTTGTGTCCGAATTTACATCAGCGCTGTCAGATGATTCTGTCACGCTGTTTGTTACGGTATCCTTTGCGCTGTCTGTGTCACTTGAATTTCCCGTGCAAGCGCTTGAAAAGAGCATAGTTGCCGTAAGTACCGCCGCAAGCGAAGCGGCGCTGATCTTCTTGATGTCTTTTTTCATAATTGTTCTCCGTAAAAATGTATTTGTATTGCTCTATCATACGTGCAATATATATACACATATATATATACTTTGTAAACTTTTCAAGATGCAACGGCGTTTTTTAAGATTTTTGTCAAATTATTAAGTAGGGGCGATTATTAATCGCCCGCTTGAATCCCATTTCCGTTTGTTTATGCGGGCAATTCACGGAATTAAGCCGTCAAATCAGCTCACTCGGCGTAAGAAATGAAAAAGGGCGGGATGCCCCACCCGTTAATTTATTCTTTTGATGTTATGCGCCGAAGTTGACCGTATATTCGGGCATATAAAGGTCCCACACCTCGTCTTTTTCTATAGCTTCCCACTGTGCTTTTGTGCCTTTGAAATTAATTTCCTTGAGGCTGTTACATTTAGAGAATACGGCGTAGGATATTGATTTTACACTTGTGGGTATTTCGATATGTTCGAGGCTTTCACACCACTCAAATGCAAATGAGCCTATATCCGTAACGCCGTCTGAAATAATAACAGATTTAAGGAGACTGTCATCGAATGCTGCTTCACCTATTGTCTTAACACAGTCAGGCACGGTGTACTCTGTACGTTTGCTTCCCTGAGGATAGTAGATCAGGACTGTTTTATCCTTATTGAACAGTACACCGTCAATACTTGAAAAATACTTATTGTTCTCATCTACAGTTACAGTTTCTAAATTTTCACAATTATAGAATACGGGGAATGATAAAGATTTTACACTTGCGGGGATTTCGACGCCTTTAAGATTTTCGCACAATCGAAATGCACATTTGTCTATCGCTTGAACACTGTCCGGTACGGTGTACTCTGTACGTTTGCTTCCTTGAGGATGAGACAGCAAAACTGTTTTATCCTTGTTGAACAGTACGCCGTCAACGCTTGAAAAATTCTTATTGTTTTCATCCACGGTTATAGCTTCAAGACTTACACACCATATGATTGCAGAAGTATCAAATTCAGTAACGCTTCCGGGTATTTTAAGTTCCTTCAGACTCTCGCAATTCCAAAATACCTCCTCCTCTATGCTTTTAACGCTTGAAGGTATTTCGATCGATTCAAGATTCGGGCAATTTCTGAATGTGCGTCTTTTTATGGTCGTAATGCCGTTGGGAATCTCAAACGATTTTAAGCCGCTGGCATAAAACGCACCCTCTCCTATTGATGTGACACTGTCGGGCAACACTATGGATTCAAGACTTGTGCATTCGTAAAATGCACTTTCTTCTATACTTTTGACGCTGTCTGGAATTGTGATGGATTCAAGATTTGAACATTGAGAAAATGCAAGGGAAGCTATTCTTGTAACACCGTCGGATATGATGACTTTTGTTATACTTTCACGCTGTCCGTACCACGGAATTTCCTGGGAAACAACATAATCCTCCATAGCATCGTCATCGAGTATGGTCAACGTGCCGTCTGACAGCTCATATCCGGGGCCGACAAGTGTTTCGGGTGCATCTGTTTCAGGTGTATTCGTTTCAAACGTGTCCGTTACGTCCTCGACAGGTTCCGTATCTTCATAAACAATGTTTGATTCTATATCATCTGTTGTCCACGGTATCGTTTCGGGTGCTTCCGTTGTCCACGGTGCATTGGTGCTTTCGGAATTGTCCGAACAAGCACTTGCAAAAAGCATTGATGCTGTAAGCAATGCCGCAAGGCAAGCACTGCCGATATTCTTAAAATAATTTTTCTTCATAGCTGTTCTCCTTCTAAAGCTAAAATGTGTTATGCGCCGAAATTTACTGTATATTCGAGTACACTGTCGCCCCAGGATTTGTGATCATTTTCGATTGCATTCCACTGTGCTTCACTGCCCTTGAAATTTATTGTTTTTAAGTTATCGCAACCGTTAAACACGAATTCGCCGAGATTTGTAACGCTGTCGGGAATCTCAACAGACACAAATTCTTTACAAGATTGGAATGCATAGTCGCCTATATCTGTAACACCGTCAGAGATAATAACCGATTTCAGGTTATCACATCCTTCAAATGCGCTATTCGCTATTTTTTCAACACCCTTCGGAACGGTGTACTCTGTATTTTCGCTTTCTTTCGGATAGTACAGCAGAACGGTTTTATCCTTATTGAACAGTACACCGTATTCATCGCTTGAAAAACACTTATTGTTTTTGTCTACCGTTATAGCTTCAATCATAATTCCGTCAAAATCAAATTCCAAAACCTCTGCAGGTATTTTAATTTCTTTCAAATCATTGCAGCCAACAAATGCTCCCTTTTCTATGATCTTAACGCTTGAGGAAATCGCGACCGATTCAAGGCGGGCGGACATACCGAATGTGCCTTCGGATATTGTTGTAATGCCATTGGGAATCGTGACTGATTTAAGACCGCTGCACCAATAGAACGCATAGGCTCCTATTGATTGAACACTGTTCGGAAGTGTGACAGATTCAATACCGGAAAACTGGAACGCACCGCTTTCTATGACTTCAACGCCGTCGGGAATCACGACGGAGTTAAGTTTGCTTGCTTCGAATGCTCTTTCGCCTATCGTCGTAACACCGTCAGGTATCGTATATTCTGTATTGGTGTTACCCTCAGGATAATACATTATAGTGGTTTTATCCTTATTGAACAGCACACCTGCCTCATCACTTGAAAAATACTTGTTGTTTTTGTCAACAGTTATTTTCGTAAGATTGCGGCATCTGTAGAATGCTCCGTTACATATGGTTTCCACACCGTTAGGTATAACGATTTCTTTAAGGCTTTCACAGCAAAAAAACGCCCACGCTTCGATGCGTGTAACACTTGACGGAATTTTGACAGATGAAAGATTTGTGCAGTTTGAAAATGCATCTTCGCCTATTTTTGTAACGCCGTCAGATATGACGACTTTTGTTATACTTTCACGCTGTTCGTACCACGGAATTTCCTGGGAAACAACATAATCCTCCATAGCATCGTCATCGAGTATGGTCAACGTGCCGTCTGACAGCTCATATCCCGGGCCGACAAGTGTTTCGGGTGCATCTGTTTCGGGGGTATTCGTTTCAAACGTGTCCGTTACGTCCTCGACAGGCTCCGTACCTTCCCAGTGAAAACCGTTTGATTCTATATCATCCGTTGTCCACGGTATCGTTTCGGGTGCTTCCGTTGTCCACGGTGCATTGGTGCTTTCGGAATTGTCCGAGCAAGAGCTTGCAAATATCATTGTCGCCACCGTGACGGCCGTAAGCGTTACCGCGCACGTTTTTTTCAAAATGTTTTTCTTCATACAGACTCCTTGAAATTTTGATATAATAAACTTATCATATCCAATACATACATATATATATAAAATTGTAAACTTTCCTACATAATACACAGTTTTTATCTTCCGATTTGCGCATTGTATGCCGTCTTCACAGAATGAATAAAAATATATTTCCGTAGGAAATATGCACACCTTTTGCCGTGCGATTATTGATCGCCCGCTTCAAACCCATTTTTGTTAATTTTATCGGGGTGATTTTATTCACTTCGTTCGGGCGTGTTTTGTATGTTGGGGAAAATCAGATATAAATGAAGAATGATAACAACGGCACGTGCCGTCTGAAAACGCTGTTTTTGCGGCATCTTCACATTTTTTTTACAATTTTTAAAAAATAATTCCCCAAACCCCTTGCAAAGTTGAAATTGTTGTGCTATAATGCATTTTGCATGAATTACACAGAGAGGGTGAAGAAAATGAAGGAAGGAATACATCCCGAATACAAGGAAGTCACAGTAAAGTGTGCCTGCGGAGAAACGGTCGTTACAAGATCCACAAAGGGCGACCTTCGTGTTGAAATTTGCTCCAAGTGCCATCCCTTTTTCACCGGCAAGCAGAAGTTTGTCGATGCGGGCGGACGTGTAGATAAGTTCAAGAAGCGTTTGAACGCGAGCAAATAAGGCATAAGTTTAGTCACTTACGGACAGGTACGGTATCAACCGCGCTTGTCCTTTTGTGTTTTTAAGGAGTATTATGACAGAGGAAAATATATTCAAAAAAGAGGAATCACCCCGTGCGGTGCTTGTTTCCGTGTTTTTCAAGGGTGAGGACGAAAGAGAAAACGAGGCGAGCCTCGGCGAGCTTGAACAGCTTTTGAAGACCGCGGGCGGTGAGGTGTTCGGCATAATGACGCAGTCGCGCGAAACGCCCGACGTGCGCACGTACATCGGCGAGGGCAAGGTCGGGGAGCTTAAGGAAATATGCGAAAATAATGACATTCCGCTTGTCGTTTTCGACAGAGAGCTTTCCCCCTCGCAGATAAGAAACCTTGAAAAAGAGCTTGAAAACGTGCGTGTTATCGACCGCACGATGCTGATACTTGACATTTTCGCCCTGCACGCGGTAAGCGGAGAGGGTAAGCTTCAGGTTGAGCTGGCACAGCTCAAATACACCATACCGCGTCTTTCGGGTAAGGGTACGGAGCTGTCGCGTCTGGGCGGCGGTATCGGTACAAGAGGCCCCGGTGAATCAAAGCTTGAATCAGACAAGCGTCATCTGAAGCACAGAATTGCCGCCCTTGAAGCGCAAGCCGAGGAGCTTCGAAAAAACAGAAGCACTATGCGCCGTCAGCGTGACCGTTCGGGTATCTTCAAGCTTGCTATTGCAGGGTACACGAATGCGGGCAAGTCAACGCTTCTCAATCTTCTGACAGATGCGGGAATTCTGGCTGAAAACAAGCTGTTTGCAACACTTGACCCGACAACGAGAAAGTTTGAGCTTCCGTCGGGTGAGGAGATACTGCTGACCGACACAGTCGGATTTATAAGAAACCTGCCGACGCATCTCGTCAAGGCTTTCCGTTCAACGCTCGACGAGGTGGCATACTGTGATGCCGTTCTGCTTATAGTTGACGCATCCGACCCAGAATATCAAAATCAGATAGCCGTCACGCAGGAGCTTCTGGGCGACCTTGAGGCAGGCTCAAAGCCCGTAATATACGTTTTCAACAAGATGGATAACGCTTGTGAGGAATTTCGTCCCTGCGCACCTGCCGACAGCGCGTACGTTACGATAAGCGCAAAGACGGGCGAGGGCATAGAAGCGCTCACCGAGGCGATGGAAAACGTCGTCGGCGCGGGCAAAACAAAGGAAGTGTTCACGCTTCCGCCGTCGAGAGGCGACCTTTTGAACTATCTTTACGCAAACGCAAACGTGCTTGACTGTGATTACACAGCCGAGGGAACAGTCGTCACGGCGGTAGTCGATAAAAAAACAAAGGGCTTTATAAATAAAGCGTTGAAGTGATATGAAAGACGGATACACCACGTTAAAGGACATCGGCGAAGCATCGTTCACCGAGAAAAAATCCGAGTTTATAGGCGCCGCCATGCCCGTACAAACGGAGGAGGAAGCGCTGGAATTCATCGCGGAGATAAAGAAAAAGCACTCCGCGGCGCGCCATAACGTCTATGCGTACGTCGTGCGTGAGAACAATATCATCAGGTTTACCGAGGACGGTGAGCCGAAGGGCACGGCAGGCTCAATGGTGCTTGAGGTGCTGAAAAAAGGCGACGTTACAGATGCCGTCGTCGTTGTGACGAGGTATTTCGGCGGTATTCTGCTCGGCACGGGCGGACTTGCAAGGGCATATACAAAGGCGGCATCGGACGCGATAAATGCCGCCGGGATAGCCGTGATGAAAAACCTCACGGAATTTAAAATCACATGCTCATTCCGCGACCACGACCGAATAAAACACGCGCTTCAAGTGTTCAAATACAGCCTTGACAACACCGATTTTTCGGCGAATGTAACGCTGTACTGCGCGGCAACGAGCGATGTTTACGAAAATATAAAAAAGACCGTAACGGAGCTTACCGCCGACCGCGCCTCAATAGAGGCAACAGGCGAACGCTTCGGCGCGGAATAAAAAAATATATCTTTAAGGGAAACACTGAAAAGTGTTCTCCCTTTTTGTTTTGTAAAAAACAGCTTTTATCCTATACTAATCGTTCAATATAAAACGTTCACATCCGCACATTATCACCATATTATAAAACGGGTGATGATATGAAATTGAGTGAGGTGTTCTCGCGGTGTCTTACTGCCGATTATATAACTCTTGACGGCGGTGTTGACGTTGCGGCGGAAGCGGAAAACGGTATACTGTATATTTATTTTGAGGATTCGGACGGATTGACTGATTGGGGAATAAACCTTGATTTTCCCGCGGAATTTTATAAAGACGGGATATATGCTCACCGAGGTTTTCTCGGCGCGTGGAAAAAAGCCGAGGAATATCTTTCGGGATATATCGCCTCGGCTCACGGCGGAATAGTGTGCGCAGGGTACTCCCATGGCGGTGCGCTTTCGCTTTTGTGCCACGGCTACATATGGCAGACGCGCCCGGAGCTTCGGGCGTATTGCCGCGGCTTCGGCTTCGGCTCGCCCCGCGTGCTGTGGGGAAAGCAAAGCAAGATAACGGAAAAAATATGGGAAAATTTTACCGTCGTGCGCAATATAAACGACGTGGTGACGCATCTTCCGCCCGAAGCGTTCGGTTATTTTCACGCAGGAACGCTCGTTGAAATAGGACAGTCGGGTAAATACGGCGCATTCGAGGCGCACGAAAGCGAAAATATAATGGCAGAGCTTGTGAAATACGAGGAAAACAAGCCGTTTTGACGGTGTTCACGTCAGTTTGCATAAAAAAACTACCCGACTCTTACGAGTCGGGTTTCGGAATATTAATTATTCTTCTGCGTTTTTCATTGCTGCGAAGCATTCGCTGCAATA
>JAZKZC010000110.1:0-1758 GCA_045612465.1 Eubacteriales bacterium | reverse complement strand
CCTCGGAAAATCTTGACAGGTGCATCATAATAAGAGAAAGAACGAAGCAAAGCTCAATTACAAAATCTCTGTCGGAAACGCTATCCATACTGTTTTCTGTTACCGAATCAAATTCAAGGCTGTCGGCTACGAGCTGTCTGTTTGTCGGATGCGTCGTGCCTGCAACGGCGCAAGCGCCGAGGGGCATCATATTTATTCTCTTGTACGCATCGTCAAGTCTTTGGATATCACGGCGGAACATCTGACCGTATGCGGACAGATGATGTGCAAACGTAACGGGCTGTGCTCTTTGCAAATGCGTATACGCAGGCATAACCGTGTGTATATTTTCTTCCATCTTATCACAGATAACTTCAATAAGACGGATGAGCTGTTTTCTTATCTCGTTTGCGGAATCTCTCAAATAAAGTCTTATATCGAGAGCGACCTGGTCGTTTCTTGAACGTGCCGTGTGGAGCTTCTTGCCGACGTCACCTATACGTGCGGTAAGTATCTGCTCAACATACATATGTATATCTTCGGCATCCGAATCAAACGTAAGAGTACCGTTTTCAAAGTCGGCAAGTATGCCCTTCAAACCGTTTATTATTTTTTCTCCGTCGTCATCCGTGATTATTCCGCATTTTGAAAGCATTCCCGCGTGGGCGATACTTCCGAGTATATCCTGTTTATACATTCTGCAGTCAAACGGCAAAGACGAATTGAAATCATTTACTTCGGACGCAAGTTCTTTTTTAAAGCGTCCTTCCCACATCTTCATATATTTTCTTCCTTTCAGCTAAGTAGACTGATGATTTTTTTAAGCTTTATGATCTATGTATTTTGCGTATTTTGAAATGTACTGCATACCCGACACGACCGTAAGTATAACGGTTATCGCCAAAAGCACGTAGTCGATTATGTAGTGAGATTTTATATAACAATCGGGAATTATCGCATCTGAAACGAGCAGATATATTATACAAACGCTCTGAAATGCCGTTTTTATCTTGCCGAGCATAGCCGCGGCAATAACCGTACCGTCGGAGCTTTTTGCAACAAGGCGGATAGACGTTACCGCAAGCTCACGGAATATCATCACCGCAAGCGCAAGAGAAAGCCAGAACTTCATATCGCAGAACTTCTGTACATCACTTGCTATCATTGCAAGGAACGTACCGAAAACGAGAAACTTATCTGCCAGAGGATCGAGAAATTTTCCGAAATTCGTAACGAGGTTATATTTTCTTGCTATTGCGCCGTCGGCAAAATCCGTAAGCGTTGCTACAAGAAACAATGCTGCGCCTGCAAAAAGATGCCAAAACCCTTCAACGGGAAGCAATATAAATGCCATAACGAGGGGAATCATAATTATTCTTAATACTGTAAGCTTATTGGGTAAATTCATTTTTCAATACCTTCCTTATTTTACCGATTCACCGATAAGGTCGTAGCTTTCGTAATCGGTTATTTTGACTTTCACCGTATCTCCCGGTTTATACTTTGTCTTATCTCCGTCAACGTCGAAAAATACACAGCAGTCAACATCAGGGGCATCCGCATAGCTTCGTCCGACGTACGCACCTGCGGCTCCGTCGTACTCATCAACAAGGACTTCAAGCACTTCTCCGATCTTCGATTCACTGTACCGGCACGCTATTTCAGCCTGCACGGTCATTACGGTATCAAGTCGTTCGTCCTTTACGTCTTCATCTATCTGATCTTCAAAATCATAAGCTTCCGTATCCTCTTCTCTTGAATACGTAAAAGCACCGAGAC
>JAZKZC010000109.1:0-7354 GCA_045612465.1 Eubacteriales bacterium | reverse complement strand
GAGCGCACTTTTTTGCACCCCCTTTCAAAAAAATGCACCCCCTCAATAACCTAAATTGCACCCCCCTGTACTTTCTATCAATATCTAATACTTAACACAAAACGAGGGTTCATAACGAACCCTCGTTTTCTTTTATTTTCTCGCAAATCCTCGCGAAATCCCGTGTTTTCGTGATAATAAGTACAGGCACATTCTTCCCTGTTTACCGGGTAGAATGTGCCTGTTTTTTGATATTTAATTACTTTCGTAAGGACGTACACGCAGAGTTGCTCCGACAGATTCACAAATCTTACGGCTAAGTTCCTGTTCTTCCTTGCTCGTAACAACGTCCACGACAGTCATAACTACCTCCGGAACATATTCGGTACACTCTTTAGTAAAGCTGAGCATCGCTTCATAAGACTCAATACCGAACTTGGGACGAACAACCTTAAAATAATCATCCTTATTGGTTGCGTTCAGGCTGATCGATACCGAGTCAATCAACCCCTTCAGCTTGTATGCGGTTTTTCCTCCGTTGATCAGATCCGAAAGGCCGTTGGTATTGATGCGGACCTTTATATCGCCCTTGGACTTGATGTACGATGCAACCTTCAGGAGATCGTCAAGACGCTCAGTAGGCTCTCCGTATCCGCAAAAAACCACCGCATCATATTTTGAAAGATCCCATGTATCGAGGCTGTCGCAAACCTCTTTTACAGTCGGTTCCCTGTCGAGCCACAACGAATTTGCCTTAAAGACATGGTCCTTATTGTGTCTCAAGCAGAACGTGCAGGCGCAAGGACAGCGATTTGTCATATTTATATAGAGGCTGTTTCTTCCCTCATAAGTTATCGTCATCATAAATTATTCCCCTCAAAAATCTTCTTTTTAAGATTTATCTTATCTATAGCAATACCTGCAAAAATAAACACTACACTGCTTGTCACGGATTGAATAACTGAGCCCGGAATGCCTGCCAATGCGCCGCTGAAGCTTCCTGTAATAATTACTTCGTACAAATAATATCCGCCTGCGCAGATCACTATTGCAGGGATAAGCATCACGGTGTTTCTTGCAGATACAATCTTTTTTGTCTTGCACGAGAAAAGCATCGCCGTCACAGCTTTAATCACAATAGAACCGGGCGCCCAGATAGCATATCCCGTAAGAACGTCCGAAAACATAGCTCCGATTGACCCTACGCACACCGCATAAGGTGTGGGCAAAATGCAGGCTGCGAGGTATATAAAACCGTCACCGACGTGAACGTAACCGTTATAGGTCGGGATGTGCAGATAAGCTGTCACAACAAAAACCAACGCAGCAAAAATACCTGAGATACACATCAGCCTCAAATTATTTCTTTTCATTTTTTCTCCTATATTTCCTTTAAAAATTCCTCGAAGCAGATCCCGTCTGTTTCGGGTATATCAAGCTCAACCGTGCGCCTCAATGATTTAGCAATAAAAGCAGATGCGTGTTTGACCGCATCGTGTAAACCTTTTCCGTTTACCGCATCCGCAGTAATGATTGATGAAAATACATCCCCTGTTCCCGCACGGCACCTGCCGACCTTGTGCTCACGTACGATATGCGGTGACACACCACGCTCATAAACGTAATTTATAATGTCGCCGTCGCACTCCAGCCCTGAGATAACGATACGTGCAGGGCCAATATCGCTGAGCTTATTACATATGGATAACAAATCGTCCTCGTTTATATCTTTACAATACGGTGTATCGGTTAAGATACACGCCTCGGTCAGATTCGGAGTGAGAATATCCGCATACTCAACAAGCTCTTTCATTTTTCCGGCAAGTACGGGAGAATAACTTGGATAAAGTTTTCCGTCATCTCCCATAACAGGATCAATCACGGTTACGGTATCCTCTTTTTTAAAGGCTTCGATAAAGCGCCTTACAATTTCAATTTGATCAGGAGATGCAAGATAACCGCTCAGAATGCCGTTGAAGTGCAAATCAAGTTTGCTCCATTCCTCCATATAGGCTCTCATATGATCTGTATAGTCAGTGCGATAAAAGCTTTTGTATCCTGTATGGTTTGAAAAAATTGCCGTCGGCAACGGACAGCACTGTATCTTCATTGCGGATATGATTGGCAGCGATGCCGCAATCGAACACCGCCCGAATCCGCAAAAATCGTTGATAACAGCAATCTTTTTTTGATTGTTGTGAGACATTTTCAAAAACTCCTTGATTTTTGATTGAAAATATTATATAATAAATCTGCATATATTAAAATAGTCAGTTCAGGAGAATTTAATATATACAGATGAAATATTTAATTGACAAAAACAACCGTCCCGTTTACTTACAGATCTATAAACAGATACGGCAGGATATTATTGATGAAATCTATCCGCTCGGCACAAAGCTTCCGTCTATGCGGTTGCTTGCCGATGAGCTTGGCATAAGCTCGGTTACGGTGGATCACGCATATGCTCTTCTCTGTGAGGAGGGTTATGTGGAATCACGAGAGCGCAGCGGTTTCGTTGTGATCTTCCGAAAGGATGACCGCTTTGCGCTGAACGATGAGGTACAGTCAAAGCCAATACCGATCGAACACAAAAAGCACGACTATCCCGTCTTTCCTTTCTCTGTTCTCTCTAAAACAATGAGAAGTATCCTCACCGATTACGGAGATAACATTTTGGAGCGATCACCGAATTCGGGTTGCTTACAGCTGCGAGAGGCGATTCAACGGTATCTTGCGAAAAACAGAGGCATACTCGTTTCCACCGAACAGATTATCATCGGTTCAGGCTCGGAGTATCTCTATTCACTGATTATTGAACTGCTCGGAAAGGACTGCATATTCGGCATAGAGTCGCCGTCCTACAAGAAAATCGAGCAGGTCTACCGTGCCGCAGAAGCCAAGTATGAGCCTCTGCCTCTTTCACAAGACGGTATCGACAGTACAGCTCTCCTTCGCTCGTGTGCGACAGTTCTGCACACCACACCTTACCGAAGTTTCCCAACAGGTATTACAGCATCGGCAAGCAAACGGCACGAATATATCCGCTGGTCAAGTAAAGGCAACCGATATATTATAGAGGACGACTTTGAATCCGAGTTCTCGGTATCGACGAAGCCCGAAGAAACGCTTTTTTCGCTTTCCGAGCAGGACAATGTAATCTATCTCAACACATTTTCCAAAACCATTTCTCCGTCATTGCGTGTGGGATATATGGTGCTTCCGAAAAAGCTCGTGAAAATCTTTGAGGAAAAACTTGGATTTTATTCCTGCACCGTGCCAACCTTTGAGCAGTATGTAATAGCAAGACTTCTTCAAAACGGCGACTTCGAAAGACACATCAACAAGGTCAGACGAAATAAGAGAAAAGACCTTGTGAACAATAATAAATAACAGAAAAACGGCAAAAATCATGCTATTCTTGCCGTTGATGATTTTATTCTTCAGTATTCTGTTTTCTTTTGTTTTCTCGCAACATCTCGTTAAATCACGTATTTTTTTGCAATATAATCAAAGGGCTTGTCCTTCCCCGCTTTGAGGGTTGAACAAGCCCTTTTTCGCTTTTTTGCTTTATTGCTCAAAATCAAGTTTTATTTTCTGATTGCGTTTTAAGATTTAATGACACTCACAATACAGAAAGGTTCAAACAAGATAAAATATCACAAAACAACACGCAAATATTGTACGCAACCCATTGACAGCGTTTATTATATATATTATAATGATTCCATTATGTAAAAAGGAGACGAATTATGATGTATCATACTTCTACACGAATTCGCCGAGTGTTAGCATGGCTTATTTGCACACTTCTGTTATGGAGCGCTCTTGTACCGACTTTTTCGGTGTTGGGCGCATCTGACCGTTTTGAATGTGAAAACGCCGAGGTATTTGGTCCTGACGGCACGACACCATACAATGTTAACCGCTCAGCCGACGCCGACGCTTCCAACAGAGCCGTTGCGGGCAATACAGGCGGTAAATATTTTGTATTCAAGGACGTGGCAGAATCCAACTGCATTCACATCGCCTACGCTTCCACAAACACCAACAATATGAATCTGTACATCAGATACCCTTGGGAAACAGATTTTCACGATGCGGGCATCATACCGTTTTCGACATCGAACTCATGGAAAATGAGTTCGTCGTATATCGCCGTATCACCCATCGTATATATTCCCGAAGGCTCTGACATAAAGATACGCCCCAATATGGACATAAATCTCGACTATCTGTGGCTTACGGTAGAAGAGGCAGGCTCAACTGATATTCCTGCAGGAATACTGAGTGCTGAAGCTCTTTCTGACAAAGCCGAAAAGGATATTATGGCTACATATTCAAAAGCTGTTAAGCTTGAAAAAAATCAGAGCGTAACCTTTACAGTTCCCGATGCAAGCGAAAATTATAACGTCATCAGCTTGTCCTACCGTTCCGAAGGCAACGCTTCCGTTGCCGTCACCAAAGACAACAGCGCCATTGGAGATTCAGAGCTTACCGCAACCCCTCTGCGCACATTCGAGGGCGCAGGTATGCGCACCGAAAACTACAAGGCAGGCGACAAAATAACTCTTACGGTTACCGAAGGCGAGCTGTGGCTTGACTTTATTGAGGTCAACTATGCTCCCGACCCCCAGACCGTCAATATTGATACACTGCCGTCGAAGGGTGAGCGTCTCACCGTATCGCTTGACGGTATATGGTCTATCGGTACAAAGCGTGTAACAGGAAACTGGTCAGTACCTTCCACAATTCCGACAGACGTTAAATTCATAAATTCTATCCCCGTCCCCGGACTTTGGCATTCTGCCGCTTATGATCTCGGCGAATACGAAAGCACGATGTCATGGTATAAGAAAACCGTGATACTGAAAGAAGCCCCTGCCGATCAGGTGCTTCTGTATATCGGTTCTGCCCAGTACGGCCGACACATTTACGTTAACGGAGAATATGCGGGCAGTTACGAATATAACTACTCTCACTCCTACACCGATATTACAAAATTTTTGAAAAAGGGCGAAAACGAGATCGTCATTATGCTCGGCGCTTGGTCTATTCAGTTCAAGGATCCGAACACCGTTGCTCACGTTCTTTATGACGGCGAATCAACAGATGACGAACCCGGTATTACAGATTCTGTATCCTTGATCTTCAATGCCACACCCGAAGTACAGTCAGTACAGACCAACCCCAACATTGACAAAGGAAGCGTTCAGGTGCAGGTTACGCTTAAAAACCGTTCCGACAAAGCTGTCTCCTCAGATGTAACAATTGCGGTCTACGAGCTTGGTGTTTTCGAAAACGGCCAGCCGAAGCAAGCCGAGGTCAAGGTCGGCGAATACACGCAAAAGAGTGTAAACATCGGCAAAAACAGTACCAACACATTTATTATAGACGAGATCATGCTTGATAATTGGTCAAAAGATAAGTGCTGGTCACCCGATTCTCCTTTTCTCTATCGCATCGAAATCAAAACCGCAGGCGATACATATACAACACGCTTCGGTATGCGTACGTTTGACTTTGATCCTGTTACAAAATATGCACGCCTTAACGGAGAAATTTTCTATCTGTTCGGTACAAACGTAGCCATTGAGCGTTACTTCGACGATCCTCTTTGCGGTAACACACCGTGGCAGGAAGATTGGATACGCAAGCTGTACAGCGAGTTCCGTGACATTAACTGGGTATGCTTCCGCACACACCTGGGACACGCAAACAGCAAATGGTTTGATATAGCCGATGAAATGGGTATGATGATCTTTGACGAGTATGCTACGTGGGGCGACAATGACGGATGCACCCTCGACTCCATTATGCCCGAAATATACGCATGGATCGACAACCGTGCAAATCATCCTTCAATGATCGTATTTGATGCGCAAAACGAAGCGCTTTATACATCTATGACAGACAGTATCATCAGCAAAGGACGTGAATATGACCTTCAGCACCGTCCTTGGGACAACGGATGGCGTCCTCCCGTAGATGAAAACGATCCTGTAGAATGCCATCCTTACATCATCGGCACACAGGGCATCCAGGGCTTGAATAATATGAATGTTTCGAAGCCCGTCGTCAGCACCGCCGATCTCGGCTGGACATACAGCAAGCATCCCAACAATCCGTATCTTATAAATGAGCACGGCGAATACTGGATCAACCGTGAAGGCGCTGCTATGAGCAGTACAGTCGGCACGTGGAATGCAGTTATGCCGAATGCCACCAACGAACAGCGCTTGACATACTATGCAGAGCTTATGGCTGCACAGATGGAAGCCTTCCGTACAGAGCGTGCATACGTCGGTCTGCTCTTCTTCTGCGGTTTAGGTTCTTCCTTCCCCTCAGCGCAGGGCGTGACATCTGATATACTCTCCCCTGACGTTTCCACCGCAGAATCACTTCAGATACGTCCGTACACCAAAAAGCTTTTGAAAAATGCATTTTCCGATCTGGGCATCGTCATTGACGAGTACACGGAAAATGTAAAGCGCGGCGACAGACTCCGTCTGCCCATTATTCTGGTTAACGACACGGGCGATGCAATTTCCGATCTTCCCGTGACTATCAAGGTTATGAGCGGAAATACAGTTCTTTTCGCCAAGCGCATCACTATGAGCGTAGATGTCTTTTCAAAGGACAACAACGGACTCAGCGAAGAAACCGTATCTGTCAAAGTGCCTGATTATTCCGATTACTGTCAGGACGGCACGACATTGACCGTCACCGCATCATACGAGCTCGACGGCGAAACGGTATACAGCCAGCGTAAATGGATCGTTAACGGCGGTGAGCTTTCCGACGGACAGCCGCCCGAATACGATTGGCTTCCCAATGAAGAATCAACCGACACCGACACGGAAGCACCGCAAACGGATGTTATACCCGATACAAATACTGTAACAGAGCTTGTAGAAACCACAGCCGATACTGATACCGATACAGATACTGATTCCGACAGCGGCTCTGCTGTTATCATCATAGCTGTTGCTTCATCGGCTGTACTTATACTTGCCGCAGCTGCGGGTGTCATTCTTTTCCGTAAATCCAAAAATCAGAACAACAAGAAATCTATTTGAATTTAACCATAGCCACCGCCAAATAAGGGTGTATTAAAGATCGGGCTTATTCCCGAATTCTCTGATGCTTGAAAGCGACGTCCTATTACCGTAACTATCATTACCTTTTTCCGTTGCAGGAACGAATTTCGCCACACTGTAGGAACAGAGTTCGTCACGCTGTAAGAACGGAGTTCGTCAGAAAGGTAGAAATTGATATGCAACGTCATAACGTTGCCTCCGAATCGCTCATCGACAAAAGCCTCTGCGAGCCATCGCAGAGGCTTTTCAGCGAACAAACAGTCGGGTCATTCTTT
>JAZKZC010000108.1:0-2245 GCA_045612465.1 Eubacteriales bacterium | reverse complement strand
TTCAAGATGGTTGGGGATATTACGATTCCCTGCTCAATGTTCATCATCGGCGGTGTCATCGCAACGATTCCTTTCGGAAAGATATTTTCCGATTTCAAGGTATATATACTTTTGCTTATCAAGCTCTTTGTAATACCCGTTGCCGCATCGGGAATCGCAAGTCTTCTGGGACTTGAGGATTTTTACGTATATTTCGTTGCTATCATGACGGCTTTGCCGTGCGCATCAAACACGGTAATGTATGCGGAAAAATACGACGTTGCTCCCGAATTCGGAGCAAAGCTTACGGGTATATCGACAGTTTTATCAGTCGTTACGGTTCCCGTCGTTTTGAGTATAGTCGATACACTGTTTATAACCGCCTGATATTTTGATTTTATGCCGTTTGGCAGAGGATAATTAAATGAAAAAAACCTTATTGATAATTTTAAGTTTATTGCTCGTCATATCTTGTATCGGCTGTAACAACTCGCAAATCGACACAACAGCGGACACGGATGTTACCGCGGGCTCTCCCGAGGATGACATAACACTCGCAGACGGTGACAAGATAATCGCAAGTATTGAAGGAATAGATATATCCGTATATGCGCTCAGATATTTCTTTGTAAACGCGTACAGAGATTTCTATCAAACGAATTATTCCGAAATTTCAAAATATTTCGATCCGAGCGTTCCGCTTCGCGAGCAAGTTCCGACACACGCAGATTACAAAGAATACGCAACGTGGTATGATTATTTTCTCAGCATCGGCAAACGCGACCTGGAATACTACATTGCTTTCGCAATAGACGCTAAAAAAGACGGCATTACATTGACCGACGAAGAAAAAGCAATGGTTGATGCATCCGTCGCTGACATGGAAGAAAATGCCGCAAGCTACGATGCTACATTCTCCGAATATATGGAAGATTTTGAAATGATGGGGCCCGGTATCACGCCCGAAACGGTAAAAGAGGCATATTACATTTTCCAACTCGCGACAAAATATTCAAAAATAAAGTATGATTCCTTTGAAATAACAGCCGATGACATCGAGAAAGAATATCTCGAAAACAAAAAGCTTTATTCAACGGTAGATTATAATATTTTCACCGTAGTTCCGAAATTTGATGCAACAAGCACAGATGCGGAAAAAGAAACGGCAAAGCAAGAAGCTCTCGCAATAGCCGATACATTTTTGTCGCACATCGAAACCGGTGTTGATTTCTACGATGCTTACAAGCTCACATATCCCGATCTTTCGGATGAGGAATATACGGAGTTTTTAAACTCATATTCATTTGAGAAAGTCGAATACATCGAAGATAACGAGCTTTCCGAGTGGCTCTTTTCCGAAGAAAGACAAGATGGCGAAATAAACAAAACGGTTGACACGCAGGGCAAGATAAAAATAGTGCAGGTTGTAAAAGCTGCAACGAAAACAGATACTCCGATATTGAATATCAGATATATATTCGTTGATCTTTCACTCGGCAACTATAACGAAATAACAGCAAAAACACTTGCAAATCAGATAATTGAGGAAGTCAAAACTGCAGACAACAAGGATGAAAAATTTGCCTCTCTTGTTGAAATATATTCCGACGATACCTCCACAAACAAAGCGGGCGGACTTGTAGAAAACGTAATTTCAACCAATACGTCACTTCCGCAGAACGTCATCGATTGGTGCTTTGAAGAAGGACGCGGACTTTATGACTGCGGTTATCAGGAATACGAAAGCTACGGCGTTGTATGCGGATATTTCGTAACGTTCATTTCGTCATACGGCAGACCTTATTATGAATACGTTATAGAAACGACGCTTAAAAGCACTATGTTGGCTGACTATATTGAGAACTCTACCGAAAATCTCGGTATTGAATACGACAGCTCAATGTTGTCCCTTATATATAAGTAAAATAAAAATAATTACCGCAGACGATGTCTGCGGTAATTTTATTTCAGAATAAATTTTTGAAATGCGGTGTTGCGTTGAATTCTTCGCAAAGCTTAAAGTATTTATCTTTTTCTGTTTGATCGCCCGATGTCATTTTTATGGCTTTTATCATCGTATTTTTCGGAGTTTCCTCGGGATCGATAAATTCAAGACACGTAACGGCATAACCGCACGCTTTCAACCCTTGGCAACGCAAAGCATCCGTTACGAGCGATGAAAGCTTTTGTTTCAAAATCGGATAATCCGTAATAAATGAAAGCGATGATGTTCTTATCTTCCCTGCCAATTCATGCTGGCAGCAAG
>JAZKZC010000107.1:0-10364 GCA_045612465.1 Eubacteriales bacterium | reverse complement strand
TTTACGTAGCTTGTATATCCGAATCCGTGTGTATTTCTTTCAATGGCATCGCCCTTTGCATCAAGATAATCCACCTGAACGTCCACCCAGTCGGACATAGTTCTTATGCATCCGTTATCGCGCTTCGGCTGTATAAGCGTGGGAGCGGTTCCCTTGTAGCGGTTGATATTATACATCAACTGCATATAGTAGTTATCAAAGTAATATCCCTTTGCCATTTCACAGTCACGGCTGAATTCAACGTCAAAACAGTCAATGAACATTATCGTATGGCTTCCCTCTGATTTCTGTCTTTGCGCAACCCATTCGTTCCAGCCTGTAACAAGGACGACGGGAACATCCTCTTTAATTGCTCTGTCCCACGTTTCCTGGAAGTTATATCCGTAAAGATACGAATCATCGCCGTTGTAGCTGTCGTTGTAATTACCGTTCCTGTAGCTTCTTCCGCGGTCACGCGTGGGGCCGTACAAAGCTGCTATACTGAACGTAACAGACGAACAGTGCTGTGCAACGGACACGCTTATCGCCTCGCGCTTTCCGCTGTCGTTATAATAAACCTCATCCCATTTGAAGAAGCTTATCCAAGGCCATCCGTTCACCCTCTGTGAGCTTTCGTTGGGCCACTGCGCTTCTCTTACAGTGAAGAAATTGCGGAGCTGTGTGCTGAGCTCGCTTTCAAATCCGACAACAACGGGTTTCCCCTCAAGGCAGAACCACGTATCGGGATAATATTTCGTTGCATAAATACTGTTGTAAAGTTGTGTTATCGTGCCGGATGAATCGGTATGCGTATAGAAAACTATCTTCGGAGCATCCCAGCCCATCGTGTTATATTCGTGCAGTATGCTCATAAGCGCTTTTGCGTTTTCGATATACGGATAACCGTTCGTACAGTCAATATAAAGGAAATCAACACCCGCGTTTGTAAGCTGTTCAACGTGCTTGCGCATTACCCATCTGTCATTACTCTTATAATAACCGTATAACGGTTCGGTATAAAAGTGCATGGAGCCTACAGGACCCCAGCGTGATGTGTTTTTAGCCGCATCGCTGTACTGTGCAAGAATTTTCATATTGTCGTATACGCCGTAATCCCCGTGCTCACCGAGCCAGAGGAAGTAGAAAAGACCTACGTATTTTTCTTCATCAACGACACCGACCTGACTGTTCATTCCGTCAATCACGAGTCCCGTATCACTGACACCGACAAGCGGGCCGAACGTGTTATTATTGTTATTGGGCGCTCTGAGTCCTTCATTCGTAATGATATAGTCACCGTCTGTTGAATATGAATCGTACTCACCGGCGGGGCGCTGAACGTCAACTCCGTCATCCGGTGCAAAATCCTTGTTCTGGAGGAATACGGAACGTATTTCCGACATACTTCCCGCAGTCATAAGATAATAGGAAGTATATTTTCCGCACGTCGGAAGATATTCTTTCTGATAAAGGGCATATGAACCGTTTTTGAATTCCACGCCGTCGGAATGAGGCGCATATATACCGAGACACACACTTGTTGATGAATTGCAGGATGCAAGCCATCTTTCACCGCTTTCCGATGAAAAATCAAATCCCGATGAAAGCTTTGTCGGCGTGCCGTTTGTCCACGCTTCCGCGCCTGTATATGAATAGAAATTCGAATATGCCGCAAGCGGAATTATCGCAGGGAGATGCTGGTTTTCTCTGTTTTCGTGTCCGAATTCGTAAAAATCGCTGACCTCTGTCTTTACCTGAACGCAGTCATCAAAAAGCGTGTAGACCGTTTCAATATAGCTGTCAGCAAGCGTATCTTTCAAAGAATCGTACGGCTGTACCTTTACGGTAACCGTCTTTGACGTCACCTCGTAATCGATGAGCTTGCCGTACGTCTGATCAAGAATATATTTTTCATCATCATGGGGATATTCGTCTGTTCCGAAATAGCTGTTATAAACAGCATTAACCACGTCACCTGTGCCCGATGCAAGATTTGCATAATAGTTCACCGAGCCGCCTGCGGCAAGATCAACTCCGAGCTTTACGGTATCATTCTGAATATAAATCCGGCTGTCGGGTATTTCCTCATAGCTTGCAGAAAGTGACGAAAGGCTGAGCTTTTCGCTTTTTTCGGTGGTATTTGTAAACTCATAAGAAAGCACGTTGTCGCCAACTGCACCGTTTGCCGCATCCGCTATAAACGCTGTGTATTTCACGTTTTCACCTGCTGTAAGGTAAAACGATTCGGTTATTTTTTCTTCACCGCTTCTGTACGTTATCTTTGCTTTCATATCAGCAGACGACGTATATACGACGGTAAATTTGTTGAAATCCTCTTTTTCCTCGCTCACAGCCTGCACGAGCGCTGTTTTAGTAATAATGTAATTATTATCATAACCGCTGACCATTCCGTCAAATCCCGTTACGTTTGCCGAAAACGTGCCGGACATCGAATTTATATTTGCACTTTCGCACACAGCGATGGCTTCCGCGAGTGTGTCCGCAGCATTTTCCGTTTGTTTGCACACGCTGTAATACGACATACTTACAGGTGATGAATAAGAGGTAATCACGTCACCGCCCTTTTCGTAGGTAACGTATGCAACGGCTGTATATAAAGCGGTCAATTCCTCTTTTTCAGTTCCTATCTCCGCAAATTCGGTATTGTATATCAATCTGTCGGATTCTGTCACGACACTTTCTGCGGGTATATTTACCGCGTTTTCGGTCGATAGTGTAAGTTCTCCCAAAAGCATTTCGTCGCGTATGATAAGCGTACCGAGCGATGCGCTTGTGTTGCCGTATTTGCCGTCATTCGGAAGATCGACCGTAAGCTCAAAACCCGCGGGAGCTGACAGCGCGCCAACATCAGCAATCCTTATTTCCGACGGTGTATCCGTCGGTATCTTATCGGTTTGCGCCGTACTGTCAGATCCCGATTGTGAACACGACGGAAGTACTGCGCATATTATCATTACAAGCGCGAGAAATAACGCAAGCGTTTGTGATTTTTTCATAAAATTATACTCGCTTTCGAGAAGATTTTTGAATATTATAACACGTGTTAATCTTATTGTCAATAAAAATTCTTATTAATTGACTTGTTTAATTAACTTTAACGCATTAAAATATCACTACATTAAACCACAGAAAGGACCACAAATGAAAAAACGTGAATTTTTTGACAAGACAAAATTTTCCGCAGGAAAACTAAAAGGCATTCTGATAGCGGCTGTGATAATCATATTCGCTGTAATTCTTATCTCCACATCGTATTATACGGTAGATGATAAACAGCAGGCGGTAATCACAACGTTCGGAAAGGTATCTGCAGTTTCCGACGCGGGAATACATTTCAAAATACCGTTCGGTATACAGAAAGCGCACATCGTTGACGTCAACATTTCAAGAAAGCTTGAAATCGGTTACAGAAGCGACGCTACTGATGCCACCGTATTTGAAACGATAGAAAAAGAAAGCAAGATGATTACGGGAGATATGAACATCGTCAACGTTGATTTCTTCGTTGAATACAAGGTATCAGACCCCGTTAAATTCCTTTTCAATTCAAAAGATCCTGAAACGATACTCCGTAACCTCGTGCAGAGCCAGATAAGAAACGTCATCGGTTCGGCAAAGGCAGACGACGTTCTTACTTCAAGCAAGGCTGCGCTTCAGCAGGAAATCAAGAGCCTGACGATTGCGGAACTTGAGGGATACGACATCGGTCTTATTGTTACAGACGTCCGTATTCAGGACGCAGAGCTTCCCACAGATGCGGTAAACGAGGCTTACAAGGAAGTCGTAAACGCATATCAGGGTATGGAAGCTGAAATCAACCTCGCCGAAGCGTACAAAAACTCCGAAATACCCAAGATGGAAGCAGAGGTTGACAAGATACTCAACGAGGCTGAAGTTAAAAAGCAGGAGCGTATCAACGAAGCAAATATGAAAGTGTCGATGTTCAGCGCGATGTTTGAACAGTATGCGCTCAGCCCCGAAGCTACCGTCACAAGAATGTATTACGAAGCAATAAGCAAAATCTTGCCCGATGTCAAGCTTTACATAGATGCAGGCGACGGCGACACACAGAAGCTGTTACCGCTTGAATCGTTTTTGGTAACCGAAAAGGAGGCAGAATAACGATGAAAAAGACATTAAAGATAGCTATTCCCGTATTTCTTCTTATCGTGCTCATTTCCGTTGTATCGCAGACGTTTTACGTTGTAAAAGAAAACGAATACGGATGTACCGTACGTTTTTCAAAGATAATCGACACGAAATCGGAACCCGGACTTTACTTCAAGGTGCCCTTTATCGACACTGTAAAAACGTTCCCGAAAACAATGCTTTTCTATGATATTCCACCGTCCGAGGTGCTTACGCTTGACAAAAAAAGCATGACGGTTGACAGCTACATCACGTGGCAGATAGACGATCCGCTTTTGTTCTATCAGACGGTCAGCACAACGACAGCGGCAGAAAACAGACTTTACGATACGACATACAACGCATTCAAAACAAAAATGGGTGTTCTTAATCAGGACGACATCATAAACGATCTTCCCGCCGAAGAACGCAACGTGATATACGAAGAAATAAAGCAGGAAGTTATGGAAAAATCCAAGGACTACGGCATCAGCGTCGTTGACGTAAAAATGAAGCGTCTTGACCTTCCCACCGAAAACGAGGAAGCCGTATATACGCGAATGATCTCCGAGCGTACGAGAGATGCCGAGCAGTACCGGGCAGAAGGTAAAAAACAGGCAACACAGCTCCGCACGGACGTTGACAGACAGGTAGCCGTTTCCCTTTCAAATGCACGCGCTGAGGCTGAAAAGATAATCGCAGAGGGCGAGGGCGAGTATATGCGAATCCTCTCCGAAGCGTTCAACACAAATGAAAAGCAGTCATTCTATGAGTTTGTTTTGTCCATAGAAGCGCTTGAAGCGGCAATGAACGGGGATAACAAAACTATCATTTTAGGAAAAGACAGCCCCATTACAAAGGTGCTTCTCAGCGACAGGATCGAAAATACACCCACGTCATCGACAACTCCCGAAGAATAAGCATAATGCCCGTGCATCAACACGGGCATTATTTTTTATTTGTTTTGAAATTATGCGTATATTTTTTAATATATCAATGTTATCATAATATTTTGATAATATATTAAGAGGATATACTGATGCTTAAAATTGGTTTTGTTTCACTCGGATGCAGTAAAAACCAGGTCGATACCGAGGTTATGCTCCATCTGCTTGATGAAAAGGGTTATGAGATAACGACAGAGGAAATAGATGCCGATGTCATTATTATAAACACCTGCGCATTTATCGAAAGCGCAAAAAAGGAAGCCATTGACAATATTCTTGATATTGCGTGGCTGAAAGAACACAGAAAGCTGAAAAAAATAATCGTAACGGGTTGTCTTGCCGAAAGATACAGAGAACAGATACTTGAGCAGATGCCCGAGGTCGACGCCGTTGTCGGTGTCGGAAGCATACACGAAATATGCGACGTTGTTGAGCGTGCCGTAAAAGGCGAAAGATGCACGGTTGCCGCTGACAAAAACACCTCCCTCCTTGGCGGCGGAAGAATGGTGACGACACCCACGCACTCCGCTTACATAAAGATCGCAGAGGGCTGTGACAACAAATGTACGTACTGTGCCATTCCCTCTATACGAGGTAAATTCCGTTCAAGAACGATTGAAGATATAGTTGAAGAAGCAAAGCTTTTCGACCGTGACGGTACACGTGAGCTTTCGCTTATAGCGCAGGATACTTCACGTTACGGAATCGACCTTTACGGCGAGTATTCACTTGTAAAGCTGATACGTGCGATATGTGAAAACACCTCTATTCCGCACATAAGACTTCTGTACTGCTATCCCGACAAAATAACGGATGAGCTTGTAGAAGAGATTCGTGACAACGACAGAGTTCTGAAATATATCGATCTTCCCATACAGCATATAAACGACAGCGTTCTTTCAAGAATGAACCGCCACGGCGGAAGCGCTGTTATAAAAGATACGATAAAGCGTTTGCGTGATGCCGTGCCCGATATCGTTATCAGAACAACGGTCATCGTAGGCTTCCCCGGCGAAACGGAGGAAGAATTTGCAGAGCTTGTTGATTTTGTAAAGGAAACAAAGTTTGAGCGTCTTGGCGCATTCACCTACTCACGCGAGGAAGACACACCCGCTTATGACTTTGACGGCCAGATAGACGAGGACATCAAGGACGAAAGACTTGACACGATAATGACAATTCAGGCGGAGATTGCCGTAGAATACAGCTCATCACAGGTCGGAAAGGTGCTTGACGTGCTTGTTGACGAATACGATGCGGCGGCAGGCGCATACGTCGGACGGAGCTTTGCAGATGCTCCCGACGTTGACTGCTGTGTGTTCTTTGACGTTGACGGCGATAAAACAAAATACAAAGCAGGAGATTACGTTAAAGTTAAAATAACGGATTTCGAAAGCTACGATCTTATAGGCGAATCAGTAGAGGAGGCGAAATAATGAGTAAAATGAATACCCCCAACAAGCTTACCGTTCTGCGTATCATTATGATACCTTTCGTTATGGCTTTCATACTTCTTCCCCTTGAAGGACAGGTGTGGCATTATTTCGTTGCCGCTGTGCTGTTTCTCATTGCAACGATCACGGATTTCATCGACGGTCATATGGCGAGAAAATACAACATTGTAACCAACTTCGGTAAATTTCTCGATCCTTTGGCAGATAAATTCCTTGTTTTCGGTACATTTTTGGCAATGCTCGGAAGCGATATCGAAAAATTCAACGATATGAAATTCACCATTGCAATTTCACTTGCAATTATGGTATTCCGTGAGCTTGCGGTGACGAGCGTAAGACTCGTTGCAAAAAATTCCGACGGTACTGTAATTGCCGCGGCAATGCTCGGCAAGATAAAGACATTTTCACAGAGCGTTTGTATAATCTACATGCTCGTGTCGGATGTTATATTCCCCCCGTCGCTCGGTGTTGTGTTTGAATATCACGTAATTGATTACGTATGTCTTATATTCACCGTTGTTATGACGATAATTTCGGGATTCCAGTATATGCAGAAATATTTTAAATACATAGATCCCACGGAATGAGTGGGAAAAGGAGAAACTTATGAAGATGTGGGAGGGACGCTTTAAAAAAGAGCTTGCGTCCGAAGTAAATGATTTCAATTCTTCTCTGCCCTTTGACTGCAGAATGTATAAACAGGACATTCTCGGAAGCATTGCCCATGCTGGAATGCTTGCAAAATGCGGCATCATCGGAGAAGATGACGGCGAAACTATCATAAAGGGGTTCAAAGGTATTCTTGCCGACTTTGAAAGCGGTACCCTTACGTTTGATTCCGATGCTGAAGACATACATATGTACGTTGAGCAGATACTCACGGCGAGAATAGGCGACGTGGGTAAAAAGCTTCACACGGCACGTTCAAGAAACGACCAGGTCGCACTTGACATAAGACTTTATTTGAGAGATGCGGCAAATGAGATAAGATCGCTTCTTGCAGAGCTTATAGATGTTATCTGCAACAAAGCAGAGGAAAACATCAACACTGTAATGCCGTCTTACACGCATTTGCAAAGAGCGCAGCCCGTTACGTTTGCTCACCATCTTTCCGCATACGGTCAGATGTTCAGACGTGACATTGAAAGAATCAACGATGCTTACAAGAGAATAAATATGATGCCTCTCGGCGCTTGCGCCGTTGCGGGAACGACTTATCCGACAAACAGACAGATGGTTGCCGATTCACTCGGATTTGACTGTATAACGGAAAACAGCATGGACAGCGTTTCCGACCGTGATTTCGTTATCGAATTCTGCTTCGACCTTTCGCTTATTATGATGCATTTGTCAAGATTTTCTGAGGAAATGATAATGTGGTGCTCGGCAGAGTTTTCGTTTATCGAGCTTGACGATGCTTATTCCACGGGCTCGTCCATTATGCCCCAGAAAAAGAACCCCGACATTGCGGAGCTTACACGCGGTAAATGCGCAAGAGTATACGGCGATCTCAACACACTCCTCGTTATGATGAAGGGACTTCCCTTGGCATACAACAAGGATATGCAGGAAGATAAAGAGGCTGTATTCGATGCTATCGACAACACCTCTATGTGTATTTCGATATTCACGAAGATGCTTGAAACGTCAACCGTGAAGCCCTCCGTTATGCATAAGGCGGCAGAGGGCGGATACATCAATGCAACTGACTGCGCTGACTATCTTGCAAAAAGAGGTATTCCTTTCCGTGATGCATACAAGGTAACGGGCGGACTTGTTGCTTACTGTATCGAAAACGGAAAAACACTCAATTCCCTTTCCCTTGAAGAATACAAGATGTTCAGTCCTGTATTCGAAAACGACGTTTACCACGCACTTGACCTTGCAACCTGCGTTGAAGACCGCAAGAGCGCAGGCGGACCTGCCCCTGTAAGAGTACGTGAGCAGATAGAATCACTCAGAAAGTTTAACAAAAAATAATAAACCAAAATAAAAAGATGAGGCTTTTAGTGCAAAGCTTCATCTTTTTTTGTGAAAATTTGTTATTTAAATATATAAATAGATTTTCGAAGAAAATCTGCGCCCTACGCCCGTGGGCGATTTGCAAACGGATTATATCCGCTTGCAAATCGAGGGGGGACGGGCGGGGCGCATAGACCGACATACATATTTAATATTTTACACTATTTTATTATTCGTCATCCTCTTCGTCGTCAAGCTCTGCTATCATTTTGTTATAGCGCTTGACCTTATAAAATTCACCTATAAGATAATCGAATATAAATGAAACGATAAACATAGTTACAAATGTGATTACGGCAGTCACGGCTATCGTTGCGCCCTTGCCAAGGCTTGGGAATATCACCTCGGTAAGCTCCATATCAGTCAGTGCATTTTCGCCGAATTGCATCAGCAGAATATCCATACAAGCAAATCCCAAAGCGTAAAAGAAGCTTCCAACAGCATAATTTTTGATTCGTGCAAGTCTTTCTGGCTTACTGTTACCTGTCGGCAAGGGGCGGTTTTTATAGTCGAGAGGTTGCTCAACATCGCCCATAATACGGCGCGCAATTATAATGACGAGAGCTGCGCCTATTATCGCAAAAAGCTCCCACATCACCGGATGATCCGTCACAATTTTATAAACCGTTGCAATAAACAAGCATATAACAAGGAATATAAATCCGCATAATATCGCCCTGCTTGCTATCGCATTTTGTCTTTCATCCAAAGGTTTAACTTGATTATTTTCTTTCTTCTTCATTATAATCTTCCTCCCAGAACAGATCGTTAAGTGTTTTTCCAAGCGCACGGCATATATCAATGCACAGCTTGAGTGTGGGGTTATAGCTTCCGTTTTCAACAGAGCCTATCGTCTGGCGTGTTACCCCGACCGCCTTTGCAAGATCCTCCTGCGACATATCGCATTCGATCCTTGCTATTTTAATTCTTTTATTTTTCATAGCTCCCTCCTGTGTTTTGTATTGTATCATATAATTTTCAAAATGTCAAGTATATTTTACATTTTTCTTGATAAATTTTACTTTTTGTTTCGCACAGGTTACACTGACAAAACAAATAAAGCGCAAAAAAAACGACAGCCCGCGCTGTCGTTTTATATATTATAATTTCTTTATACTATTACCGATACCGAAAATGAACGTGTTTGTATCGTTTTCGGTTTTGAGCGTGTAAATATCCTCATTTTTAAAATGCAGGGACATAGCCTCTGTAATATCTTTCTCACGGTTGTGCGGTGCTATATAGCACATTTTCATATTGTACTCTGTGCCGTTTTTCTCCCCTGCTGTAAATCCTACGAGTCTGCTTTTGCTGAAAATAAGATAGATCAGATCATCTTCACACAAAACAGACGTATCAACGCCCGAAAACTCCTTCAAATCGTTTCCGAAATACGAAATAAAGTATTGAAGTGCACCATCTGATAAAGACGTCTTTGCAAAGGCAAACGTGCTTTTCGCCTTCAATTTGCGCATCGTCTGCACAAAGTTTATACAAACGAGGCAAGCATTCAAAACCGCAACGGGCCACGTTTCGGTGAGAACTGCATAAATAAGGCTGATAAGTCCGCCGCACATATTGATGATACGAAGCTTCAGAACCGAGGTCATCATCATGGAGATGATAACGAGCGCCGTTCCGATATAACCGAATATTTCAAGATAGATGTTGTCCATAAACCCTCCGAAAATTATAATTTCAAAAGGTAGTAAACCGTTATCGGCGGTTTGTAGAAACACCTGCCCGTATCGCAGGAATATACCGTTTCAATATTTAAGATGTTCTATGAGTATAGCACATTACAAATAAAATG
>JAZKZC010000106.1:0-3723 GCA_045612465.1 Eubacteriales bacterium | reverse complement strand
CTCCATGGAAACACCGGAGGTGTTCTGGTGCTGGGTCAGGTCGAAGTCGGTGCGGTCTGCGATACCCCAGAGCTCGCCCCAGCCGAACGGGAACAGGAATTCGATGTCCGTTGTTGCGTTGGAGTAGTGTGAAAGCTCCTCTTGTGCGTGGTCACGCATACGTGTGTTTTCTTCCTTGAGTCCGAGTGACTTCAGCCACTGGCCGCAGAAATCTTTCCAGTAAGCGAACCACTGCAGGTCTTCACCGGGCTTGCAGAAGAATTCCAGTTCCATCTGTTCAAATTCTCTCGTTCTGAATATGAAGTTACCGGGCGTAATTTCGTTTCTGAACGACTTACCAACCTGAGCTATACCGAAAGGAAGCTTCTTTCTCGTTGTTCTTGCAACGTTCTTGAAGTTTACGAAGATACCCTGCGCCGTTTCGGGACGGAGGTAAAGCTCAGATGCGCTGTCCTCTGTTACACCCATAAACGTCTTGAACATAAGATTGAACTTTCTTACGTCTGTGAAGTCGCAAGAGCCGCAGTCGGGGCACTTGATGCGGTTTTCCTTGATGTAGTCCGCGAGCTGTGCGTTTGTCCAACCGCCTACGTTGATCTCGATACCGTTTTCAGCGGCATAGTCTTCAATAAGCTTGTCCGCTCTGTGACGTGCGCGGCAAACACGGCAGTCCATAAGGGGGTCAGTAAAACCGCCTACGTGACCTGAAGCCACCCATGTCTGGGGGTTCATAAGAATTGCGCTGTCAAGACCTACGTTGTAGGGTGACATCTGTACGAATTTCTTCCACCAAGCTCTCTTTACGTTGTTCTTGAGCTCAACACCCAGAGGGCCGTAGTCCCAAGCGTTTGCAAGACCGCCGTATATTTCAGAGCCTGAGAAAATATATCCTCTGTTTTTACAGAGTGCGACGATCTTTTCCATTGTCTTTTCATTATTGTTCATAATAAAAACCAATCCTTCTTATATGTATTTTATTTATAACTTGAAAAAATGTTATGTACTGCGGAATAAGTATATTCAAAATAATCCTTGCCGTCCTCTGTCTTGTAAGTGCCGGGAATAGCCAAGGTCTTTACGTTGAACAGAGTGTAGTTTTTGAACATTTCAAGAATGTTTTCGGCATCCTTTTCGTTTATGTCGGTGTTTCCGTCCTTGCTTGTGATTATCTTGTTAAGTCCGCCCATTGTTGCAAGTACGTCCTCATCCGCGTAGGAAAAGCTGGAATCTGCGATGGTTTTAAAGAAATTCACTGCTATTTCACAGCGCTTTTCTTCACCGCCGTTGTGGAGATGGTAACGCAGAAGATGCGTTGCTTTTTCTCCGTCAAGTCTTTGCATACCCTTTTTGAGGTCTATCGTGAAGGGGGTACCGGGCAGGTTGATTATATTGCCGTATTCATCATACTCATATTCGTAATCGTCAAGGGAAGTGCCGGGCATAAGCACCCTTTCTTCTTCATTGACGTAGTACATATCGTAAGGTATCTCATAGGATATACCCGTAGGATACATAAAATCTATTACTTCCTTTGCCATATTTACCTGCATTTCTATGCAGTAGTCAATGGAAAGGCTGATTATGGACGTTATAAGCTGTTTAAAATAACTGATAGTGACTGTTTCATATGCTTCGCCGAGTGTTGTCACGACACCGTGGGCGGTTACCTTCGTCGTCTTGGGCAGGGAAGTTATCAGAAAATCTCCTGTTTCCTTGTCAGCGCGGATTATAAGTATAGTATCTGCTGTGTAATGTCTTGAATTTTTGACGTAATCTTCAGCCTTTGCATCCTCTGAAAGAAAAACACGGTAATCGTTAAATATGTTAGGCTGATAGTCCGTTCCGATTATAAGCATCGTGAACGATTCTGCATCTACGTTAACGGCAGGCGCTTTTTCTTCTTCACTGTTTTCGTTTTCGTCAGGCGCGTCCGGTGAGGTCTCAACACTGCTTTCCTTGTTGGCACTGGCGTCAAATCCGCTTGTTGCATCTTTGAGAAGCGGTGTTATGACGAAACCGAGTGTTCCGAAAATTATTATTGATATAGCAAATGCAATTGCAAAATTCTTTATTGACGGTAACATCATTTTCCTCCGTTTCCGTATTCAGTCCATCTATTATATTATATTTTACTCATAATTGCAATACCCAATTTGACGAAAATCTTTAAATTAATTTTAACAATAAACCGAAGTGAAGTATACATAGTCCGATATATCCATTTCTTTACAATTTTTTAATCATTTTTAGTGCTTTTGTGATATACTGAAAGTGAATTTTATTTTGAGGAATCTGCTATGAAAAATATCTTTAAAGTCAGACTTGCATCACTGTTTGTCTGCATTTGTATATTAATTTCTCTGTTTTCTTCCTGAGGTGTTCTGAACAGCGAATACAGACCTGCACTCTGGCGTGTCAGCGGGGAAGACGGTGAGGTAATGTATATTATGGGTTCTGTCCATATCGGGGAGGAAAGTATGTACCCGTTTGACGACAGAATCAATTCAGCTTTTGAAGAATGTGATTATCTCGCTGTCGAATACGATATTGTAAGTGCGGATGAACGCACGGAAAGCTGGACTGCAGAGGAGCAGTATGCGTACATTTCGCAGTTTGTGTATAAGGACGGCGACAGCATAAAAAATCATTTAAGCTCCGATACGTACAGCATGGCAAAGGCTTATCTTTTGCAAAAAGGCGCTTACAGCGAGCAGATGGATATGTTCGTTCCGGCGCTCTGGCACAGTATCATAAATTCCCTTGTTGTTGAGGAATCGGGTTACAGCACAAGCATAGGCGTTGACCGCGTTCTCATCAAATTGGCAAGAGAAACCGGCAAGCAGGTGCTTGAAGTGGAAAGCGAGCAGTTCCAGACGGAACTTACACTTTCGTTTGACGATATAATCTATGATGATTCCATACGTCAGACGATAGAATCGAGAGAAAATATTTCGAGGCAGTATGCGTATATGACAGACCTCTGGAAGCGCGGACGCGATGACCTTATCGACGTTATGTCAAACCGCCTTACGTTCCTGTATTCGGGTTCCGACGGTACGGATTATGCAGAGGCATATGAGGAATACAACGATAAAATGATGACACAGCGTAACGTGAATATGGCTGACGTTGCCGACGGATATATCAAAGACGGAAAGAAAGTATTTTTCGTTGTCGGCGCGGCGCACATATGCGGCGAAGGCGGCATTATCGAGCTGTTACGCGAAAAAGGATATACGGTAGATAGGGTATAATATGGATTTTTTTAAGAAGATTTTTGATAATACTACAGTCGAAAAAGCGGTGCGCAGGCTCATCAGCTCGTGGTTTTTGGCATGTTTTATCTCCGCAGCATTTTCGCCTGTCCCTAACGGTGAGTTTCTGTATTTTGAAAAAACGTCTATAGCAGCGGTAAGCTTTACCGCACACGTTATAATCGTTTTTTTTCTGTTCGTTTTTCAGATGTTTGCGTTTACGCGCTTTGAAAACGATAAAGCTGAAAGACTGCTGCTGTTTTTATCATTTTTGCCCTATGCGTTTATGTGCGCATCGGCGGAGCCTGATGACATATGGGTGATGTTCGGCATCTGCGCCGTACTGTTTCTTGTTTGCAAATACGCATTTACCGATACGGATGAGAGTTTTAAATTCCCCTTTGAGAAAAAAGGTATGATAATCACCGTAGTTATATGCGCGTGTTTTTTCACGGCTTTTCTTTGCATA
>JAZKZC010000105.1:0-11723 GCA_045612465.1 Eubacteriales bacterium | reverse complement strand
CGGGAACATATATTTTATCTCCCTCAAGCTCATACGTCGGTATAATACCCGATATTTCCATTTCAGACACCGCTGTGCCGTTTTTGGTCGTTGACAGCTTTATTTCGGGAAAACTTGACATTATAAAGCTGATTGATGTTGCAATGTCGAAGCCGTCTTTTGTAAAAAGACATTCGGGGGTGATATTATTGTCATAATAATATTTTACACCGACGACCTCAAGCACAAGGTCTTCAAAAATAACCGTCGTTTCTTCAAGGCTTGTTGCGCCGAATATAGGCTTGAATGATATTGGGAGATTCAAAAAGACCTCATTGTTTTTTTCGGGATAGCGTCCGATAATATCATCGCCGTACGTTATACCGTATTTGAAGTTGACCGAAAAGTATTTGTAATCGTTGAGATGCGGTACTCTCATAGTTTCGCTGCCGTCCATATCAAGGAGCATATCGCATCTTAAATACGACTCTGCGCCGTACTTTTCGGCGAGTGCTTTAATATCAGCTTCCTTTGTTACTGTGCCATCGCGCCTTGCGACAACCACTCTGCCCTCGATAGGCTCAAACATATAATTTTTCTCAAACAAGATGCGCAAATCACCCGATGACGCAGTGAGCATAAACACGCCAAACGTACCGATAACAAGCATTATACACAAAAACGCCGTCAGCTTGGGTTTTGACATAAATATGCTCTTACCGAGGATAAATCCGTTTTTCAAGTCCTTTTTGAATTTTTGGTCCTTGCGTTTCTTTTGTGCATCGTTTGAAGACTCAAAAACACGCGCCGCAGGTCTTAAGCTGTGGTCAAACTCAACCGAGCCGTCGAAAATACGTATATGACGTGTGGCGCAGTTTTCCACCTGCTCAAAATTATGCGTGACAACGATAAGAAGCTTATCCTTTGACACCTCGTGCAAAAGGTCTATAATTTCCTTTGACGTTACAGAGTCAAGATTTCCCGTCGGCTCATCTGCCAGAATTATCGGGCTGTCCTTCGCCAGCGCACGTGCAATTACAGTTCTCTGCTTCTGTCCTCCCGACAGTTTGCTTCCCTTTTGATTGATTTGCGAGGCAAGTCCGACACGTTTGATAAGCTCAAGCGCACGGCGGCGTCTTTCTTTCTTATCGTCTATGTTCATAAGGGCAAGCTCTACGTTTTGTAAAACCGTAAAGCTTTCGATTATGTTGTAATCCTGAAAAATAAACGATATGTAATTCTCACGGTATTCTTCCCATTCGGGTTGCATAAAGTGCGATGTAGGCTCACCGCATACGAGCATTTCGCCTTCCTCGTACGTATCCATACCGCTTATAACGTTCAGAAGCGTTGATTTACCCGAGCCCGATTTACCCGTGACGGCAACGAACTCACCTTTATTGAACGTAAGGTTAACGCCCCTGATACCGACAGACACATTTCCTTCCGAAACGTATATCTTGCCGATGTCCTGCAGTTTCAGCAGTTCCATAAGTTACCTCCTGTTATATATTTCATTATATATGACGTGTTTTTTTGTATTTGGTTGCACAGTATTTATTATATCACATAACAAATTAAAATTCAATATGATACATAATGAAGATTTCTTAATAAAAAAACGAAGTACGCAAAGGTACTTCGTTTTTTTATTACGTCATATATCAAAACTCATCGAAGGAAGAAAGCAAATCGATCAGCTTTTGTCTTTGATTTTCGTTAAGTCTTCTCAATGCCCTTGTAAGTTCATCAGTAGTTTCATCGTAATCAAAGAACTGCGAGATCGTTATGCCTAACGCGTTGCATATGTAAGAAAGATACTCTACCGTGGGTTGCTTGTTACCGTGTTCTATGTCACGCAGATAACTTTGCGATACACCGGCAAGGTTAGCCAACTTATTTACAGTAATATTCTTCTTCTGTCTGAAATAAGTTATACGTTCCCCAACTTTCATACTGGCCACCCCCATTTCGGATTATTATATAGAACTTGTACTTTAGTACAAGTGCTTCTGCAACTTCAGACTATCTTCTTCGTCAAGTTAATTATAGCACATTTAAACAAATATCATTACATCTATCAAGATAATTATTATATTAAATTGAGTTTTTTCGACATAATATTACGGGAAACAGCGAATATAATTACAGCTATAATTATATCGATAAAAACTGATGCCAATGAAGCAGAAAGAAACGCTGTCATATCAAAATTAAAATCAGCCGAGGGAACGAGCAGAGATTCACCAGCAATAAATAATGACTCAACTACGGACAACAAAGTATTCATTACAAGCGTGTAAGCGTAGTATGTAACAAACGTAAGAACTATACGGTATCTGCTTGCAAGCTGACCGACCGAAAAGGAAAAAACGATGGTGATTGGAGTAGATATCAGCACAATAATTCCGTTGAATATAGCCACCAATATGAAAACAGTAAGCTTTCTGACATCGTTTCCGAACATATTCCGCAAGGAAAATCCGAGATAATCTGCAGCAAGCTCGATTATGCCGAAAACATCACTGCCTATGCCCTCAAGATGCGCAAGCGCAGCGAGAGGCATCGCCATACTTAACAAAAGTACAATTATGCCCGTTACCTGCCAGAATATGTACAGAAAGACTTTGCTCCATATTATCTGCGAGCTCGTTACGGGAAGTGTAAACGTCAGGTATCCCTCATCGGTATATAAATTTTTATATACCCTGACGGCAACGACGAGAAAACCCGACAGCGCTACGGCAAACAGTGCGAACATATACGGCAAAAACGATATTACCGAGAATATGGAAACGTATTCAATCTTCTGTGCCAAAAGCAATGTTGCAGAGAAAAATGCTGACAATGCTATCGAAATGATATATATGAACGTCATAATACGGTATGAAAATTTCATATCGTACTTCCAAAGTTTCATTAGCATCTGAACACCTCCCTGAATATCGCGTCCACGGATTTTCCGTACTTTTCTTTCAATTCATTTACAGCAGACGCCGTAATTACCTTGCCGTACGACAGGAATATCGCATCGTCAAGTACACCTTCGACATCTGCTATAAGATGTGTTGATATTACAACTGTGGAGCTTTCCGCATAATTTTTCAAAATTGTATTCAAAATAAATTCTCTTGCGGCAGGGTCAACACCCGCAATAGGTTCATCAAGCAAGTAGACTTTTGCGCGTCTGCTCATAACCAAAGCAAGCTGTAATTTTTCTTTTCCGCCCTTTGACATAGTCTTGATTTTTCTCTTGGAATCTATTTTAAGCTGTGTCATCAGCTCCTTAGCCTTGACAACATCAAAATCACCGTAAAAATCCGCGAAAAAATCGAGAGTTTTTTCAGGTGTCATCGTTTCATCAAGATACGTCCTTTCAGGCAAATATGATATTAATTTTTTACTTTCTATACCTATCGGTGCACCGCAAACGGATATTGTTCCCGTTGTGGGCATCAAAAGTCCTGCGGTAAGTTTGATAAGTGTCGTTTTTCCGCTTCCGTTCGGGCCGAGAAGACCTACTATTCTGCCTGCGCCGATGTCAAGATTTATCCCCGTGAGCGCAGGAAACGTTCCGTAATTTTTGCTTATATCTCTGTATTCGATATATGCCATCTGACACTCTCCTTTCAATTATTATATTAATCATACAGCAGCAAACTGTCTTTGTCAAGTAAAAAATATATTTTAATGTATGCTTTTATATGTATATTTTTAAAAAAAATTCCACCCGAAAGAGAATTTCTCTTTCGGGTGGAGATCATACATTTTAAGCTTGAAATCTTACTGAATTATTTATCAGCCAAGGTAGTCAATCGCTGCACTTACGTCATCAACAGTTACGATACCGTCGCCGTTAACGTCAGCAGATGCCTCGTATTCGATAGTACCCATATTTGCAAGGAACTTCTTCAATCTGATAAGGTCCTTACCGTTTGTGATACCGTCGCCGTCTACGTCAGCTGTAACGATGATAACTATTTCATCGTCGATTGTATCGCCGTTGTAGTATCTTGCCTTGCAGCCTGTACCTACACGTGTGCTGTCGGAAATGGGGCTTCCGTTTGCATCAACGATTGTGCAAGCTTCATTGAACATAGCCTTCATATCTGCAACAGTAGCGCCTGCCTGGATATTCTTAACGATATCTGTATCGCCTGCTCTGTCAATAACAATGCCGAGGTTTTCTTTAGCTGTAAGTCTTACAGGGGGTGTCTTTACAGTAACTTCAGATACACCAAGCAAGATGTCGTATCCGTTCTTTGCAATAGCGCCGAACTTAACTACGTGCTTACCAACGGTCCAGCCTGCTGTGGAAATTGTTGTATCGTAATAGTTAAGGTCGGAACAAGCAGATTCGTATTCAGCATATTCGGGAACAGCGGCATACAAGTCTGTTCTTACGCCGAGATGTGTCATACCCTGCTTTACGCCGTCATCTACTGTGTAGTAGAAGGAAGCGATACCCGAGGGATGGAGTGCCCAACCTGCGGACAGGAAGCTGTCGCCCTGGAATATCTCGAACTTCTTGGGGTTCGGGAAGTCAAGGCTTGAATGTGCGCGTTCGGGTTCTGTAAGTGTTATGTTGATCTGCTGGTCAACTGTATAATCTTCGTCAACGAAGAGATAAAGTACGTATTCACCGGGAGTAAGTCCGCCTCTGCCGTTATCCTTGATGCCTTCGGACTTGGGAATGTTTGCGGAAATTTCGTTTTCGCCCATTTCGTACCAGTACATAGACTTAACATCACCGGGTTTTTCACCTGCTTTGAAAAGACCTACCCAAGCGTACTGGTTAGCACCCTTTGCGGAGAAGTCAATACCCTCATCGGATGCAAAGCTTGTTTTGGAAACCGAAAGATATGTTGAGCCGGGCTGAGGATACAAGAAGACTGTGTATGTAGCAACGTTATAAGTTGTACCCTTCTTTGTAGTACCTCTGATCTGGATAGTGTTTACACCGACGTTAAGACCGCCTGTGCTTACCTTATAACCAAATGCGTTTACATCGTTGTTCTTGTATGTAGCATAAGCATCCGCAACGTCCTGACGGAATGAAGAACCGCCTTCGGGAAGATCGCCCCAAGATGTGTTGTTGATGTTCCACTGGAACTTGGAGATACCGTCGGAGTGAACGCTCCAGCCCTGGAAGGATATTTCATCACCCTTTGTAGCTGTGATCGTGTGAGAAACAGTTGCATTTGTCTTGGATGTACATTCTGTACCGGAGATATCAACATTGTTTACATAGCTTGATGCTGTAGTGTTGTTACCTGTTGTGTAAGCGGGCTTACAGATATAAACAACGTATGTATTGGAGATAGAGTAGGATTTTGCCGCAACAGCGCCGCCGTTTGTGGAAATCGTAGCAGAGCTTGTGTTACCTTCTATCGTGTAAACCGTACCGTTTGAATAGCTTGTAACGATACCGATGTGGTTTGTGGGGTTCTGGTTACGGGAAGATCTGAAGTAGATGATGTCACCTGCGATAGGTGTGTAACCGCCGCTTGCAACCGTTGCACGGCTGTAAGCCTGACCTCTTGACTGGAACCAGGAAAGACCTGAGGGAGTATATGCGTGATAGTAAACGATAGAGGACGAAATGCCTGCAACGTTAGCACACCACGAAACGAACATAGCGCACCACATATCCTGCATACCGTACCAACGGCCGTATTCTGTGTAGTTTGAACCACCGTAGGATTCACCGGAAAGTGAGGATGAACCGCTACCTTCCTGGTAACCTACCTGTGATTTAGCAACAGCCACGATGTCAGCACGCTGAACACCCGAAAGCTGGATAGCTGTAAGCTGTCTGTAATATTTACCGCTCGCATAAGAACTCGAGCCGCTGTAGGAAAGCGCATCAGCTTCGATAGCAGGCATTGCCGCGAATATGAACGTAAATGCCAGAATCAATGCAACAACGCTTAAAAGCTTTGAAGAAACTGTTTTCATTGTTTTCTACCTTTCTTTTGCCGTATGGCAAATTGTGATTAAAATACCGTATGAGATGAATATACATCTCTCACCGTCACTATTGTATCATATTTCCATTGAAATTGTCAAGGAAAAACGGCGGATAATGATTAACAATAATTTTCGTGCGTTTTTGTGCATTATGCACAATTTCACAATATCGTGTTTATTCAAGATACCACCAAAACACCAAATCCGCACTTTACAGTTCAAGAAGCATACTCAATCCGCGGTTCTTTTGCACCGAAGTGTTTACAAGTTAGTATCCGAGAACAGTATTTAAAATATTTTTACAATATAATTGCTTGTTACCGTTGAAAAATCACCGATAAAATGGTATCATAAATAAAACACAATGAGGTTATACGTATGAAGTTTGAAAAATTTGTTTCGGGCAGCAGAAATTTAATAACCACTCCGGGCTTTGCCGATTTGCACGTGCATTTCAGAGAGCCCGGATTTTCTTATAAAGAAACCATTAAAACGGGAAGCCTTGCGGCTGCCGCATCGGGTTACACACACGTTTGCACGATGCCGAACCTCTCCCCCGCGCCCGACAGCGCAAAGAATATAAAAGAACAGCTTGATATTATAAAAAAGGACGCGGTCATAAACGTCATTCCATACAGCTGTATCACAGAAAAAAGGCTCGGCGAAAAAATTGTTGATTTTGACGAAATGATAAAATACACCCGCCTTTTCTCCGACGACGGAAGCGGTGTACAGAACGATGATGTCGTTAAAAACGCAATGGAAGAATGCGCCCGTGTCGGCGGAATATTCGCCGCACACTGCGAGGTCAATTCCCTTTTGAACGGCGGTTACATACACGACGGCGAATATGCAAGGGAAAACGGACACCTCGGAATCTGCTCCGCAAGCGAATATGAAATGATAGAGCGTGATATAGCTCTCGCAAAAAAAACGGGATGCCGTTACCACGTTTGCCACATTTCAGCAAAGGAAAGCGTTGAGCTTATAAGACGTGCCAAGGCTGACGGTCTGCCTGTAACGTGCGAAACAGGTCCTCATTATCTCACGCTTTGCGATTCCGACCTGATGGACGAGGGCAGATTCAAGATGAACCCGCCCCTGCGCTCTGAAAACGATAAAAATGCGCTCATCGACGGAATCATCGACGGCACAATTGATGTTATCGCAACTGACCATGCCCCCCACTCAGCAGATGAAAAGTCAAAAGGACTTAAAGGAAGCGCTATGGGTATAACGGGACTTGAAACAGCATTCCCTGTGCTTTACACGTTTCTTGTCAAAAAAGGTATTATCACCCTTGAGAAGCTTATTGAGCTTATGTCGGTCAACCCCAAAAAGATACTCGGCATTCCACTTGATGACAAAAATTACTCCGTCATCGACCTTGATGATGAATACACGATAGATTCATCAAAATTCATATCCATGGGCAAGGCGACACCGTTTGACGGAATGAAAGTATACGGTAAAAACATACTGACCGTATGTCAGGGAAAAACGGTATGGGAAGAAAAAATTTCCGATAATACTTGAATAAAGCAGCAATTTATTATATAATTTTATAAATACATTAATTTCCGAGGTTTACGATGATATTCACGGTCAAAACAAATGAAAATATCGCAAAAGATGTTTATCTTATGACGCTCGTCGGCGACACGTCGAAGATAACTTCCCCCGGCGGATTTGTTGAACTTGAGCTTCCGAATTTTTACCTCCGCCGTCCGATTTCCGTGTGCGACGTTGTCGGCGACACGCTGACGCTCATTTACAAGGTCGTCGGTGTCGGAACAGACGCGATGTGCAAATACGAAAGCGGTGTAAAGCTCGATGTTCTCACAGGGCTCGGCAACGGCTTCGACGCTGACGCTGACACAAGTGCACCCCTGCTCGTCGGAGGCGGTGTCGGTGTTCCGCCGCTTTATATGCTTTGCAAAAGACTTATTGAAAAAGGAAAAACGCCCTCCGTCATTCTCGGCTTCAACACGAAAGACGACGTATTTTTCAAAGATGAATTTGAAGCCCTGGGCGTAAAAGTCACTGTAACTACCGCTGACGGAAGCTACGGCAAAAAAGGCTTCGTTACAGATGCGCTCGCCGACCATACATACGATTACACGTACTCCTGCGGTCCGCTTCCGATGCTGAAAGCGCTTTATGACCGTTCGGGTGTTGACGGTGAATATTCATTTGAAGCAAGAATGGGATGCGGTTTCGGCGCTTGCATGGGCTGTTCAATTCCGACAAAGAACGGAATGAAGCGTGTGTGCAAGGAAGGCCCCGTGTTCAAAAAGGAGGAGATAGTATGGCAGATTTAAGCGTTAAACTGTGCGGTCTTACGCTTGACAACCCCGTAATCCCCGCAAGCGGATGCTTCGGCTACGGCAAGGAATTTTCCGAATATTACGATATAAACATTCTCGGTTCATTTTCGTTCAAGGGTACGACAAGATACCCGAAAGACGGTAACGAGCAGCCGAGAATTGCGGAATGTTATTCGGGTATGCTCAACTCCGTCGGACTTCAGAACCCCGGTATACACCGTGTCATAGAACACGAATTACCCGAAATGAAAAAATATTACAGCAAAAAGGTCATTGCAAACATAAGCGGTGACAAAATCGAGGATTACGTATACGTCGCTTCTCTTATAGACAAGGAAGATCAGGTCGGTATAATCGAGGTCAACATTTCCTGCCCCAACATTCACGGAGGCGGTATGGCTTTCGGAACAGACCCTGCGGTTGCCGCCGAGGTTACTGCACGTGTCAAGGAAGTGACGACAAAGCCGATATTCATAAAGCTGACGCCGAATGTCACCGATATTGTGACTATCGCAAAAGCGTGCGAAAATGCAGGCGCTGACGGTCTTTCGCTTATCAACACCGTTCAGGGCATGAGAATAAACATCAAAACAGGCAAGCCTGTTCTGGGACGCAAAATGGGCGGTATGTCAGGCCCTGCGATATTCCCGCTTGCGCTTCGCATGGTATATCAGGTATCAAATGCCGTTTCGATTCCCGTAATCGGTATGGGCGGTGTATCAAGCGCATCTGACGTTGTTGAAATGATGATGGCAGGGGCAACTGCCGTTCAGGTCGGTGCGGCAAACCTTGTAAACCCTTACGCTTGTAAGGAAATAATTGAAGAACTTGACGGGCTTATCACAAAGCTCGGTTATGAAAAAATAAATGATATTATAGGAGTGTGTAAGTAATGGGACGTGATGTAATTATTGCCTGCGATTTTCCGAGCAAGGAAAAAACTGTTGATTTTATCTCGCATTTCAAGGGTTATTCGCCGTACTTTAAAATAGGTATGGAGCTGTTTTATGCGGAAGGTCCGCAGATAGTTTATGAAATCAAAAACCGTGGCTACAAGGTTTTCCTTGACCTTAAGCTCCACGACATTCCCAACACGGTCAAAAAGGCTATGGCTTCCCTTTCAAAGCTTGATGTTGATATATGCAACCTGCACGCCGCAGGCGGAAGCGAAATGATGAAGTATGCGCTTGAGGGGCTTACACGTGCTGACGGAAGCCGTCCGCTTCTCATTGCGGTAACACAGCTCACTTCAACGAGCGAGGAGCGTATGAGAAACGAGCTTCTCATCGAAAAACCGCTTAAAGAGGTCGTTATGAGCTACGCAAAAACAGCCTGCGATTCAGGCCTTGACGGTGTTGTTTGCTCACCTCTTGAAGTTCCCGAGGTTAAAGCTGCGTGCGGAAAGTCATTTTTGACGGTCACACCCGGCATCCGCTTTGCTGACGGCGATGTGGGAGATCAGGTAAGAATCACAACACCTGCAAAGGCAAATGAACTCGGAAGCGATTACATCGTTGTCGGAAGACCCATAACAGCCGCAGACGATCCGCTTGCAAAATATATTGAATGTATAGAGCAATTCGTTAAATAAGAGAGGTATTTGAAATGAAAGAACTTATAGCAAAGGATTTATTATCAATAAAAGCAGTTTTTCTCCGTCCCGAAGATCCGTTCACTTGGGCAAGCGGAATAAAGAGTCCCATTTACTGCGACAACAGACTTACACTTACAGCGCCCGCTGTTCGCAACGACGTTGAAAACGGTCTTGTTGAGGTCATCAAGCGTGAATATCCCGAATGTGAAGCGCTTTTCGGCACAAGCACGGCAGGTATTGCGCATGCGGCTATCTGCGGACACATCATGGGACTTCCCATGGGATATGTACGTTCGGGCGCAAAAGACCACGGACGCGGCAACCAGATCGAGGGCAGACTTGAAAAAGGTCAGAAGGTCGTCGTTGTTGAAGACCTTATTTCAACGGGCGGAAGCGTTATCGAGGTTGTAAACGTGCTTCGTGAAGCAGGTGCGGAAGTTCTCGGTATCGCAAGCATCTTCACATACGGAATGAAGAAAGGTCTTGACAGACTTGCTGAAGCGAACGTTAAAAACGTATCTCTTACAGACTTTGATGCTGTAGTTGACACAGCCGCAAAGGAAGGCTACATCAAGACGGATGACCGTGAAAGACTTATAAAATTCAGAAACAATCCCTCTGACGAATCCTGGATCAACGGCTGATAATGGACATTTTACGTCTTGTTTTAAGCAAAACACGTTCTTGCGTACAAAATGAAGAAATGATAAAACCCCACGACAAAATTGCCGTGGGGTTATCAGGCGGTAAGGATTCCGTGTCACTTCTTTACACGCTCAAAAAGCTGTCGGGGTTTTACCCCGTGCCGTTTGAAGTCTGCGCTGTCAGCGTTGACAACGGTTTTGGAAAGGACAGCCTTGCGGAAATGGAAAAATTCTGTATGGAGCTTGGTGTTGAATACAAGACCGTCAGAACCGACATCGCAACGATCGTCAAAAGTACGGACGATCCGTGCGCAATATGCTCAAAAATGAGAAGACGAATTTTGTGCGACACGGCAATTTCCATGGGATGTCAGTCGATAGCGCTCGCACATACGGAAGACGATGCGGCGCAGACAGCGCTTATGAACATTCTTTTCTGCGGATGCGCCGAAACGTTCCTGCCCGTAACGGAGTATGAAAATATCCGCATTATAAGACCGTTTTTCACTCTGCCCGAAAGGTATACCGAGCAGCTCACCAAAACGCTTTCGCTCCCTGTTTGCAAAAGTCTTTGTCCGTTTGACAAAAAAACAAAACGGCAGACGGTGAAGGAAATGATAGAACAGTCCGACAGGATAAACAGAGGCACAAACCACCGTATTTTACACGCAATTCGAAATAAAAGCAATGAATAAAAAACACTCCCGAGGAAAAACTATCATCGGGAGTGATTTTTATAAGACTCAGTACAAATCCGCCCGACAATGCGGGCAAATATGAAATTTCCCAAAAATTTTGCGACAATTTGGGATTCAGCGTTATCGTGCAGAAAGATCGGGAAAACGGAGAGGAAAAGTGTCTTTCCTCATCGCTTTGCGGAAACAAAGAGTGCGATCAGTCGCCGTAGCCGTCGGGATTCATCTTCTGCCATCTTGCAACGTCTTCACACATACGGTCAACACCGTATTCGGCACTCCAGCCTAAAAGCTCCTTTGCAAGTGAAGGATCGGCATAACATTCTGCCGCATCGCCCGGACGTCTTTCCGTTATACGGTAAGGCACCGTGATGCCCGACGCCTTTTCGTATGCACGTACAAGCTCAAAAACGGAATAACCGTTGCCCGTGCCGAGGTTTACAGCCTTGGCACCTTTGTTTTTACGCATATAATTAAGTGCGCAAACGTGGCCCTTTGCAAGGTCAACAACGTG
>JAZKZC010000104.1:0-3125 GCA_045612465.1 Eubacteriales bacterium | reverse complement strand
CCTATAAGATCATTCTTGCAATATGCAAAATAACTGTCGGGTGTACCGCCCTCTGCGTAAACCTTGCGTTTTATGGTTGCCTTTTCGGCGAGTGCCTTTACAACGTTTATCTCGGCGCGCATATTGCTGATGAGCGTTTCGGCAACATCTGATTTGAATGTGACAGAACCCGCAAGACGTATGTTTGCTTCTGCTGTGCTGACACCGCCCTTATCCATAAATACGAAGACCTTGAAGCCGTCGTTTTTGAAGCCTTCTATATCTATTCCGCCGTCGAGCGAGGAGAAAATGAGTGTGTCAATGTTAAGGTTCTTCAAAACGTCCGTTGTGATGAAGCCGCCCGTTGCAACACGTGCGGAGGAGGGCATTCCCGGAAGTTCCTTACATTCAGCGGAGCAGGACTTGATAAGTCTTGCCGCGCCAAGCTCCACGATTATTTCAGCGGCGCTCACGGAAGATATGTATATACCGTCGGGCGCTTTGTCGAGCGTGTATGAATTTCCCACAAAATCGGAAACACTTATGCTGTATTCGCTCACTTTCGGACGTTCCTCTTTTTTATAATAATTCACCGAAAGGTATCGGCAGGAGGAAAGTGTGGCTGACAGAACAGCAAAAAGCAGTAAAAAAGAAATCAAACGCTTAATTTTCATACTTAAATCAACCCTTTTTGTATTGTAAGTTTATAATATGGTTAAAATCCCGATATACAGGAGGAATTTTCATGGTTATAAAAAGATATATCGAACAGTTGCCCGTTGAATACAGCGAGCTTTCATCAAAAACCGTTTCATCGGACAAAATACAATCGGCAATACAAACGGCGCAGAGGCGCACCAAAGAACAAACCGAAATGAAACAAGATAATAACGTGAATGAAACAGCGTAAAACAGCGCTTTATATCCGTGTTTCAACGGACGCCCAGCGCGAGGAGGGTTATTCCGTCGAAGCGCAGACGGAAATGCTCAAAGGCTATTGCCGGAGTAAAGAAATAAAAAATTACAGCTTATATGTAGACGGAGGATTTTCGGGGGCAAACATTGACCGTCCCGAGATGAAAAGACTTATAGACGACATAAAAGAGGGAATCATCGAATGTGTCGCCGTATATAAGCTCGACCGACTTTCGAGAAGCCAGAAAGACACGCTTTTTCTTATTGAAGACGTGCTTTTGCCAAACAAAACGAGTTTCGTGTCGCTTCGTGAAAATATGGACACGTCAACGCCTATCGGGCGCGCAATGCTCGGCATAATGTCGGCATTTGCACAGCTTGAAAGGGAAACGATAAAGGAGCGCACGGGGCTCGGTATGCGGGAGCGCGTGAAAAGCGGACTGTGGCCGGGGGGAGGAAGAACGCCGTTCGGGTATGATTACGACCGAAAAAGGGGCGTGCTCGTTCCGAATGACGACGCGGAAACCGTAAGGCAAATATATTCGCTTTACCTGCAGGGGTATTCCACGCTGAAAATAGCAAGGCTGACGGGACTTAAATATGAACGGCTTGCGTTGCAGATACTGAAGCGTAAAACGAACATCGGAAGCATCGTATACAACGGAATTGAGTATAAAGGCTGTCACGAGCCGTTAGTGCCCGAAAGCGTTTTTGAAGCCGTGCAGGCTGAAATGAAACGCAGAAGCCGAAAGGGCACACGCGCATCGCGGTCGCTTTTGTCGGGGCTTATCGTTTGCGGTGTGTGCGGAGCAAAAATGCGTTACCAGAAGTGGAGCGGCGGTAAGTATAAAATATACTGCTACTCACAGGATAAATCAAAATCGCACCTTGCCGTCGGCGGTGCCTGCGATAACGTAAAGGTATCGGCAGATGAGCTTGAAAAAATCGTGCTCGACGATATATTTTCTCTGAAATACGAGGAAAAAGAGGGAGAAAAACCCGAAACTGACGTCCTTGACATACTTGAAAAAACGAAAAACGGTGTTAAAAAGAAGCTTGCAAGACTTTATGAGCTTTATTCCGAATCCGATGACGACGTACTTATCGACGAGATAAACCGGCGCAAGCGAGAGCTTTCGGAAATAGATGAAAAAATACGCCGTGAAAAGGAAAACCGAAGCGTATCAAAAGCCTCGCAAGAGCAGCTCAAAAAGCTTGGCGCTTTGCAGGGCGCGTGGCAAACGATGTCGCTTGAAGAAAAGCAAAGCGTTCTGCGTGAGCTTATAGACAAGATAGTCATAACGTATGAAACGGTTGAAATATTTTATACGGGTAATATAAAATGACCGTGGATGGCTCATTTCCGAAAATTGTTTCCGAAAATGAGCCGCCCGTTTTCGGTTTTATTGTTTTGCGTTCTTTTTTGTGTATATGTAGAAAAATACAATTACGAATGCGGCTGCCAGAACCGTTACAACGATAGCAATTATCCACATCGTGGACATACCGCCGCCCTTGCTGTCGTCAGCGGGTGCATCTGTTTCCGCACCTGCCAGAACAGACGGTTCTTCGCTTTCCGTATCCTCTGCGGTTATACCCTGCATATCGTCTTTGAATGCGAGGACACCCTCTCCGTCCGAAAGCGCGCGGAGCATAATATAAGTGTCACCCTTGCGCCCGAAGATATATCCCTCAGCGAGATATTCGGTAACTACCTCGTCAAAGAGTCCTACCGGGAAATACGCGTGGGTATACTGCACGATATGAGGCTCAAGCATTCCCGTGCTGTCGGGGATAGTGTAAACCGTAACGTTCACGTTTTCCTCCTGCACGGAATAAGGAAGCCTGCCGTAGCCGACCCAATACTGACCTCTCGTGCTGTTTCTCATAGGCTGTGCGGTGTAAACCGACAGGTCACCTGCGAGGGTGGCAATATTGATCTGATGCTGGTCCGCGTAATCACCTGCAAAATGCTCCTGCGCGGTGCTCATTGAATAATAGGGAGTCTGATAGGTGTAAACGTTGGCTCTCTGAATTGCCTTGCCGTTAGTCGAGGGGTTAAGAAGTCCCGAAAGCAAGCCGAGCGTGTCGGTAAGCCTCAAGGGCCATATATTTACAAGCTTGAAATCGTTCAAAAACTCGTTTGCAAAGAGATTATTCTCGCTAAGATACTCTATCGAGTTATCGATAACCTCCTCATTCGAGAAGGCCTCCATACCCATCTGCATCAT
>JAZKZC010000103.1:0-2038 GCA_045612465.1 Eubacteriales bacterium | reverse complement strand
GATGCACCGCCCAAGGTGATAAAGGAAAAGACTGTATTTGCGGATTACACAAAGACTGACGGGTACACCGTTATAGGTGAAGACAAATACGCCGTGCGTTTTACGGCTGAAACAAAGCTTCATTCCTTTGACCTGCACGCTTTTGCAGGAGAGGGTATGTGCCGTGCCGTCGTCACCCTCTACAGCTGGCAGGGTGATTATGAAACGACCGTTGCGTCCACGCCATACGACACGTACACACTCGGCCCGCTTTCAAAGCAGGAAAAGGGTGCGATTCAGGCAATGTCGTTTCCGAGTACAAAAACACCGCCCGCGGGCGAATACCTGCTTGTCATCTCGCTCAGCAACAAAAACGGTGTGATACTTTTAGGCGAAACGACCGAAGATGCCAAGGAAAACGGCGTTGTTTCTTACAAAAACGGTGTCGAGTATGACAAAACGCCATGTATGACCATGGCGTATTACAATGAATGATTATTGGATGAACAGATCCTCTGTCATAAACTCGGGATCACACGTGAGATTTATCTTTAATTTCTTAAAATATGCTTCCTCAAACGTAGGGAGCATTTTTGTACTGTGCGCTTCGCAATGGAAAAGCTCGGGAAGCTTTGAAAGAATATAATCCATCTGCGGATTCATCGCGCGGCAAAGCGACATTGCCAGAAGCGTTTCGTGTATATTGAGCGCTGTTACCTTATCGCCGAGTGACTTTTTAAGCGAAGTGATAGGCTCCAAAACAAAAGGCGAAAGTATATGCATTCCCTTTGGAATATCGGCAAGAACTTTCAGGGCGTTTACGAGCGCCGCGGAGGGTGCTGTCAGAAGCTCACCCGCTTTACCCGAAATTATGCGTCCGTCAGCAAGCTGTATCGCCACGGCATTTACACCTGCGGACGCTTCTTTTTGTCTTGCCGCCTTTACGCACGCGCGGTCGGTAACATCAATGCCGAGCTCCTGCATGAGATTTTCAAGTCTGTGTACGACATCCTTATCACAAGCACCGTTTTTATAGTCGCAATATGCCTTGAAGTATCTTCTTATGACCTCGTGCTTTGATGCTTCGCGGCACACCTCGTCATCAATAATACTGTTCCCTGCCATATTTACGCCCATATCCGTTGGGGATTTATAAATGCAGTCCTCGCCCGTTATTCTGTGAAGTATCTTTTTCAGAACGGGAAAAGCCTCAACGTCACGGTTGTAGTTTACCGTCGTTATACCGTATGCATCAAGGTGGTACGGATCGATCATATTAACGTCGCGCAAGTCAGCCGTTGCGGCTTCATATGCAACGTTTACGGGATGCTTGAGGGGAAGATTCCAGATGGGGAACGTTTCAAATTTCGCATATCCTGCGGTAACTCCCCTTTTATGCTCGTGATAAAGCTGGCTCAAGCACGTGGCAAGCTTACCCGAACCGGGACCGGGAGCCGTAACTACAACGAGGGGGCGGGTTGTGGGCACAAACTCATTTGCGCCGTAGCCTGCATCGCTCACTATCGTATCAATATCGTTGGGATAACCGTTTATACAGCGGTGGACGAAAACACGCTCGCCCCTGATTTCAAGCTTTTTCTTGAAAATATCAGCGGAGGGCTGTCCTTTATACTGTGTTATTACAATAGCGCTTACGTATATTTCAAGTGAGCGCAGATTGTCTATAAGGCGCATAACGTCTGCATCGTATGTAATTCCGAAATCGGCACGTATCTTCTTTCTTTCGATGTCAGCGGCATTGATGATGACGATTATTTCCGTTTCGTCCTTAAGCTTCTGCAAAAGCTTTATTTTTGCATCGGGCTTAAATCCCGGAAGCACACGCGATGCGTGCATATCGTCAAATAACTTACCGCCGAATTCAAGATACAGCTTGTTATTGAATTTTTTAATTTTCTCTAAAATGTGTTCTGTTTGTAATTTAACGTATTTTTCGTGATCAAAACCGATATTCATTTCAAGCTCCCAAGCATAAACATATATATTGACAATTATATACCACAAAACGGAATTTGTAAATACCAAAACCAAAAAAACA
>JAZKZC010000102.1:0-4273 GCA_045612465.1 Eubacteriales bacterium | reverse complement strand
GAGCAGTCAATGCCTGCGGGTGTTTTTCCTCCCCAGCGGTACTGTGTGCCGAGATAACTCTCCGCGGTTCTGACAAGCGCATCGCGCAAGTCTTCATCGTTTACATCATATGACGTTTTAAAGTCGTCCAGATGCTCTATTCTCGTGTACCCCTCGACACCGTCACAAAGATATACGCGCGCCCAGTTGTTTTCAAGAACCTCGGTCAGCGCCACACGGCTTCCCCTCGGAAGTGTTGTCAGACGTATTCCCTGCATTTTAGGCTCACTAAAAATGTCGCAAAATGATTTTTTCACCACTTTATATTTATCTTTCATTTCGGAGAATTTTTTGACACGGCGTGAGCAGAACAAAAGATCCTTTTTGCTTACATATCCCGTATAACCGTAGTGAGTCTTGACGAAAAAGAATCCGTTTTCCGCTTCTTGTGCTTCAACCTCCATACCGAACAGCACCTCGTCTTCAAGGGAAATGTTTGAATCGGGTTTTCTGTAAAGCGGTGCAATAGGTGTTTTGATAAATGCTTTTTTCATAATATTACCTTTCAAAAATTGCCCCCCGATTTTTCGGGAGGCAATTTATTTTAAGCTTTACGCCTTCTTTTTCTTGATTACGATTACAACAACCGCTGCAATTACAACAACTGCCGCAACTATACCGATGATAGCGCCAACGGGGAAACCACCCTCGTCGTCGCTGCTTGTTGTGCCTGCGTTCGTTGTATCCGCCTTTGTTTCAGTCGCTGTTGTATCAGTAGCAGCATCTGTATCTTCAGCGGGAGCTTCTGTTTCTTCACTTGAACCGTCAGCATCGTCATCAAGATCGATCGCTGTGTATTCTTCATCGTCGAACACAGGGGGTTCGGAGTAGTATTTGATCCACTGAATATCTATCGTTTCGCCCGTAACGTCTTCAGTTGTTACGAAGAAGGGGCAGAGATAGAATTCGGAAATGAACTGTGACCAACCGTCGTAAAGTGACATTTCGAATACCATTGTGTGCCATTCGCCGTCATTCATAAGACCGCAGTAAAGGTCGCAGTCAAGATCTCTGTCAAGTGTAGGTGTAAGTGAATTGAGGAAGTTGATAGCAAAACGGTTATTCTGGCTGGATGTACGGTACTTGATAGCAATATAAGCACCCTGCGCGTCCATGTTAAGGCCCTGTGTGAGCTGCTTTGAACCGATGATGGGGTTTTCGCCCGTAACTGTAAGTCTTACGAACTTGTTGCCGTCTTCTTCCATATCTTTAGCTTCGAGTGAGCCGTTTGTGATATCGAAAAGTGCAGCGGCGCCTGTTACGTCAAAACGGTCAGCCGCGTCGAAGCCTTCCTGTTCTTCTTCCTGGGGAGCTGTGTCAACGGGAACTTCAACATCAACGTCGCCGTCGGATGCGCCCTTACCTGTCAAAGCGATAACAGCAAGGTTTTCAACCTGCTTGGAGGAACCGATACCGCCACCAAGCTCGATCTGTCTCTGTCTGTCGTCTGTTGCGATGTCGCCGTCGCCTCTGTTCAAGCAGAAGCCGAAGCGGAACAAGCTGTCATTCTGCGCCTTGCCGCCGAGAATGGAGGAAAGGTCAAGCTTCATTTCGTATGTAACTACTTCTTCATCCTTATCCCAGTCAGCCGCATAGTTTTCGCCTGCTGTGAGCTTGATGTTCTTTCTTGTACCCCACATTGTATAGGAAAGCATATTTCCGCCCGAAGCGGGATCGTAACCGATACCAACTTCTGCTCTGTCCTGGTTTTCAGCTTCGATGCTTGTGATAGCAACCTGGAAAGACCAAGCACGGAAAAGATAAACTTCGTTGCCCGAAAATTCGCAGTTGTATTCAGACTTGGGAGCCTTGCCCTGAAGTGCAACATAGAAATCGTTGCCGTTCCAGCACATATAAACCTTCATATCGTTCTTGAGATAGTTTGCAACATCTTCAAGAGTTTCTGTGTGCTGTGTACCCTTTATAAGGTTGAAATACTGCTTGTAGTCAGCGAATGTCATTTCGTAATATTCGCCTGCGGCAACCTTACCGTCCATCTTGGGAGCAGTCTTGTTGTATCCTACGTCAAGATTGATTTCAAGTCCTTCTGTGTTGAATTCCTGCTCAACTGCGCCGAACGTCGCAAGAGCCATTGACAGTGCCATAACAACTGTCAGGATCAATGAGAGTGCTTTTTTCATAAAGTTTCTCCTTTTGAGTATTTTTGTGAATTATACATTATTATGTGAGCTTTGTCAACATAATTTTAATAACAGTTAGTAAATTAATTTTACCATACAAACGTTTCCTCAGCACGTTTCGTCATCTCAACGACCGCGCCGCCAATGTCTTCGGCACCGAATATTGACGAGCCTGCAACTATTACGTTTGCGCCCGCTTCCGTCACAAGATTGACGTTATAAGTATAAAGTCCGCCGTCAACTTCAATATCAATATTGCGTCCCGACTTCTTTATAAGCTCACGTGCGACCTTACAGCTTTCTATTGCCGAAGGGATAAACTTCTGACCTCCGAATCCGGGCTGTACCGACATAATAAGCACCATATCAACGTACGGCAAATACTGTTCAAGCACCGCGGGATTTGTATCGGGCTTTATTGAAATACACGGCTTTATGCCTAAAGAACGGATATATTCAAGCACCTTGATTCTGTCGTGGCATGCTTCGTGATGTATCGTTATGATGTCAGCACCCGCCTTCGCGAAATCATCGATATAGCGCATAGGATCGACTATCATCAAATGAACGTCAAACACTTGATTTGAATATTTGCGAAGCGTCTGCGGAACGATCTTACCGAATGATATATTGGGCACAAAAATACCGTCCATAACGTCTATATGCAGATATTCTGCGCCTGCTTCTTCCGTTGCCTTGACATCAGCGAGCAAATTGTTGAAGTTTGCCGACAAAATAGACGGTGACATTTTAATCTTTCTTTCCATGGTTTTCTCTCCTTTCCTAAGTTTGTAATCTGACAGTAGAATATTATACACTTTCCGTTTTCTTTTGTCAATACATTTTATGTAAACAGAGCAGGTATGCGTTTTATATATCATTTACTGAAAATATTAAATTCGTCAAATACGCACAATTATTATTATCGTATTTGTGCATATATAACAACAAAACCCGTCATCATTCCCCATCGGTTCATAATTTATATATAATATACAGTGTATTGTTAAACCTTTAATGGTATTATACAGTTGACAAAATACTTTTTTTGATGTAAAATTAGGTGTCAAAAAACGGGGTGGAACCGCTTTTCGCCCGAAGAAAGGATACATATTTATGAAAAACAACGGCAAACTCTACAGAGTGATCGGCGTATGTCTTTCCGCTGTACTTGTTTTGGGTGCAATGGCGCTTCCCAATCTTTTCGGCGTATCATCAGCCGTCGTTGTGACGGACTGTGACGTAACGCGTGACGGCATCATCAACGGTAAAGACATAATACGCATTATGAAATATATTCACACGGATGATTATTATTTCCCCGATAAAGCTGACGTAAACAGCGACGGCACTATCGACGCTGCCGACATCAACGCAGTACGCTCATACTACGGTCAGACTTGCGAGATTCTTCCCGACCGTGTTATCGAGGTTGAGCCCGCAAAGCCCACGTACGAACAGCTTGTAAACAAGATACTTGAAGAAGCAAGAAAAGTAACGGAATTTACAAACAATTACGGCTTCAACTACGGAGATGCGGTAATAAATCCTGCATACAACTGGCTCAATCTTAATTTCGACGAAGGTCTTGATAAGTCATTTCTAACAGGTACACGTTCCGCCTGCGACCGTCTTGTAAGCTGGGTATTCCACCGTGCAGGATATACGAACCAGAAATTTTACTACGGCGGATTTACAGATCAGGACTATGCAAGATTCGGATTTATCAAGATAACGAACGTTAACGACGTCCGTGCAGGAGATATAGTCCTTGTAAACAACACACTTCACCAGTTCATCTGCGCAGGTACAAACCTCAGATATGACCACGGAAGCGTTGAACGTATTCAGCGTATAGGCGCATATTCATACGTTGAAAACACAACGGAGCCTTTCCGTGAGGCTATCCGTAATTTCTCTTATGCTTGGCGTCCCAATCCTGCAGGTCTTCCCGCTTCTGCGGCAACGAAGATATACAAGACACCCGATGCCAACATCGCACGTCCCTCATCGAGCACTGACACTGTTTACACAGCAGCCAACGGCTCAGGCGCAAGACAGTTCAATTTTGCTTACAACCCCTACAATGCAAA
>JAZKZC010000101.1:0-4551 GCA_045612465.1 Eubacteriales bacterium | reverse complement strand
TTTCCTACACCAACCACACCGTCATGCCCGAGGCACTGGAGACCTGGAACGAGGATCTGTTCCGCCTCAAGCTGCCCCGCATCTACAGCATCGTTCACGAGATCAACGAGCGCTTCTGCAAGGATGCCTGGAACGCATTCCCCGGCAACTGGGATCGCATCTCCGGCATGAGCATTCTCGGCTACGGTCAGGTTCGCATGGCCAATCTGTCGGTCATCGGCTCGCACTCGATCAACGGCGTTTCCAAGCTGCACTCCTCCATTTTGAAGGACTCCACCTTCCGCGATTTCTACCGCTTGTATCCCGACCGCTTTGACAACGTCACCAACGGTATTGCGCACCGCCGCTGGCTGTGCTACAGCAACCCCGGTCTTGCAAACCTGCTTGACAGCACGATAGGCCCCGAATACAGACATTCTCCGTGGGAACTCGAAAGATTCGCCCAGTACAAGGACGATGCAGGTGTTCAGGCAAAGCTTGAACAGATAAAGAGAGATAACAAGGAAAGATTTTCCAAGTTCCTCCTCGGAAATCAGAAAACACTCGCGCTTGACTGCGATTCGATATTCGACGTACAGATCAAGCGTATGCACGAATATAAGCGCCAGCTTCTCAACGTGCTTCGTATAATCAACATTTACAACAAGCTTCTTGAAAATCCCGATCTTGAAATGCGTCCTGTAACATTCATCTTCGGCGCAAAGGCTGCCCCCGGTTACTACCGTGCAAAGCAGACCATCAAGCTCATCACGCACATTGCGGCTGAAATCGAAAAGAATCCCAAGATAAGACAGAAGCTCCGCGTTGTATTCCTTGAAAACTACTGCGTATCGGCGGCTGAAATTCTCATTCCCTCTGCCGACATCAGTGAACAGATCTCACTTGCAGGTAAGGAAGCAAGCGGTACGGGCAATATGAAGCTTATGATAAACGGCGCGCTCACAATCGGTACGCTTGACGGCGCAAACGTTGAAATGCACGAATCTGTCGGTGACGACAACTTCTTCCTGTTCGGTCTTACGGCTGACGAGGTGGATAAGGTATGGAGAGAAGGCTACCGCTCCAGCACTTACTACACGCAGAGCGAAACTCTCAAAGAAGTTATCAACTCCCTCAACAGAGGCTTCAACGGCGTTTCATTCTCCGATTTTGCAAACTACCTGCTGTTTGACGGCGGTGTTCCCGATCCTTATATGTGCTTTGCGGACTTCAACTCCTACAACGTAGTTCATAACAATATGGACAAGATGTACGAGGACAGAGCAAAGTGGCTTTCAATGAGTGCTGTCAACATTGCGGGCGCAGGCAGATTTGCCGCTGACAGAGCTGTTAAGGAATACGCAGACAACATCTGGCACGCAGAACAGATAAAGGATTAATTTATGCTTCCATTTTCACTGAAACAGAATGAGCCCTTTATCGTAAGAAAAAACGTAAACGGCAAAAGCTATTTCAGTTGTGCATTCGAGAAGGGGGAGATAAAAATCTCCCTTCTTTCTCCGCGTATATATTGCTCGGTGGGATGCACACTGTTGCTTGAACACGATTTTTCCGACAGGACCGAAACGTACAAAATGGAATTTGAGGGTATAGAGGACGGATATGATGTATATTCGGCAACCGTTTTCCCCGACGTCGGTCTTTATTATTTTTACTTTAATACAGAGTGTAACGGAAACATTATGACCGTTACATCCGGCGGTGATGAGAAAAGCGGATACCTGACCGACGGTTATCCCGACAAATTCCAGCTTCTGGTGTATAAAAATGAATACCGCGATGCAAATTGGTTTTCGGACGGTGCTATGTACCATATATTCGTTGACCGATTCTGCAAGACCGACGATAAGGTACCCGTACGCGACGATGCGGTATTTATTTCCGATTGGGACGGCGGTGAGGTTGAATACGTTGAATATCCCGGACAGCCTTTGAAAAATAACACCTTTTTCGGCGGAAACCTTTACGGTGTTTGTAATAAACTTGATTATCTTCAGGACCTCGGAATAAAAACGATATATCTTTCACCCGTTTTCAAGGCTTATTCAAACCACAAATACGACACGGGCGACTATACGAAGATAGACGAAATGTTCGGCGGCGAGGAAGCCTTCGACAAGCTTGTAAAGGAAGCGCACAGTCGCGGAATGAAAATAATCCTCGACGGTGTTTTCAACCACACGGGTGATGACAGCCTTTACTTCAATAAATACAAAAAATATCCGTCAGTCGGCGCTTATCACAGCAAAGATTCAAAATACTATGATTGGTACGATTTCACGGAACATCCCGACAAATACAGAGCTTGGTGGGGCATCGGTATTCTGCCGTCGCTCAATCACACAAGAAAAGATTTAAGAGAATTTATATGCGGTGAAAACGGTGTCATAAGATATTGGCTCAGGCGCGGTGCCGACGGTTGGCGTCTTGACGTTGCCGACGAGCTTCCCGACGACCTTTTGTACGACATCAAAAAAGCCTGCGATGCAGAAAAACCCGGCTCGCTTTTGATAGGCGAAGTATGGGAGGACGCATCAAATAAGATAGCATACAGCTACCGCCGACACTATTTCGGGGGAAAACAGCTCAACGGTGTTATGAACTATCCGCTTCGCAACGCGATAATTGATTTTGCGAAATACGGCGATGAAAAGGCAATAGAATACGCTTTCACAATTCTTTCCCGCCATTATCCGCATGAATGTCTTTTGCACTCGATGAATTTCCTCGGTACACACGACACGGAAAGAATACTGACTGTTCTCGGCGGAAAGGATATTTCGGGACAAGCGGGCAGTGTGCTTGCGAAAACACGAATGACAGATGACGAGCTGAAGCTCGGCAAAGCAAGGTTAAAACTTGCGTTTGCGCTTCTCGTATGCTCCCCCGGTGTGCCGTGTATCTACTACGGCGACGAAGCGGGATGCGAGGGCTACCGTGATCCGTTCAACCGCCGTCCGTACCCGTGGGGACGTGAAGACCGTGAGCTTGTTGAGTTTTTCAAAAACACGCTGAAGCTCCGTGACGCACACGATGCCTTGAAATACGGCACAACGGAGGTTGTTAAAACATCGCGCGGTGTTATCGTATTCAAGCGTGAATACAAGGACGAATGTATTTTCTGTATATTCAATGCAAACGATCACAGCGTGAGCGTAAATCTTCAGAATGTGAATGTGTCGCTTGATGCTATGTCCTTTACGACTGTCGAATCTTGACGAAAGGAATAATAAAATGGTTAATGTAATAAAAAAGGGTGTCGTTTACCGTCAGGGTAAGGGACTTGAAGTATCATCTTTAAACGATGAGCAGATCGCATCGGCGAGAAAAAAGACGATTGCTTATCCGATACTCACCTCTCACAGCGTAAGCGAGGGCGACGACCTTAAAATAAAATTCGATGCTATGGCATCGCACGACATAACGTATGTCGGTATCATACAAACGGCAAGAGCATCGGGACTCAAGGAATTCCCTGTTCCCTACGTTCTTACAAACTGCCACAACTCACTTTGCGCTGTCGGCGGTACAATAAACGAAGACGACCACGTTTTCGGTCTTTCTGCGGCTAAAAAATACGGCGGTATCTACGTACCTGCGCATCAGGCTGTTATACACTCATATATGCGTGAGATGATGGCGGGATGCGGTAAAATGATAATCGGCTCCGACTCACACACACGTTACGGTGCGCTCGGCACTATGGCTGTGGGAGAGGGCGGTCCGGAGCTTGTAAAACAGCTTCTCGGCAGAACGTACGATATAAAGCGTCCCGGTGTTATAGCTGTTCATCTTACAGGCAAGCCCCGTGCGGGAATCGGCCCTCACGACGTGGCAATAGCGCTTATCGGAGCTGTGTTCAAGGACGGATTTGTCAAAAACAAGGTTCTTGAATTCATCGGTGACGGCATTGCAAGCCTCCCCATCGAATTCCGTAACGGAATTGACGTTATGACAACGGAAACGACGTGTCTTTCCTCTATCTGGGTAACAGACGAGGAAACGAAGAGATACTACACGCTTCACGGCAGAGGTGAGGACTTCAAGGCGCTTTCCCCCGAGGACGGCGCATATTACGACGGCGCTGTGGAAATCGACCTTTCGAAAATGGAATCGATGATAGCGCTTCCTATTCACCCGTCAAACGCATATACGATAAAGGAATTCAATGCAAACGCAAAGGATATTCTTGCAGAAGTATCCGAAAAGGCGGCAAAGGAGCTTGGTGTTCCCACATTCTCGCTCGTTGACAAGTATCACGACGGCGGCGTATGGGCTGACCAGGGTGTCATCGCAGGCTGTGCAGGCGGTATATTCGATAACGTATGCGCCGCTGGCGACATTCTCAGAGGCAAGAGCATCGGTTGCGATGCATTTGCGCTTTCCGTATACCCCGCAAGCCAGCCCGCTTACTTGCAGCTTATCAAGAACGGCATCTGCGCAGATCTTATGTCTGCGGGCGCAACGCTCCGCACGGCGTTCTGCGGTCCTTGCTTCGGCGCAGGCGACGTACCCTCGGACAACGGTCTTTCACTCCGCCACACAACGAGA
>JAZKZC010000100.1:0-13603 GCA_045612465.1 Eubacteriales bacterium | reverse complement strand
AATTAATTTCAAAGGCACAAAAGCACAGTGGGAAGCTATAGAAAAAGACGAGGTGTGGGACCTTTATATGCCCGAATATACGGTCAACTTCGGCGCATAACATCAAAAGAATAAATTAAAGGGTGGGGTATCCCGCCCTTTTTCATTTCTTACGCCGAGTGAGCTGATTTGATGGCTTAATTCCGTGAATCGCTCCTACAAGATACATTGAATTGAATGAACAAAAATATATTTCCGTAGGAAATATGCAAGCCCCTAGCAGTTGACGTTGTCAACTGCGTCAGTTTGCGTGTAGTTCGCTATACGAACTACTGCAAACTGATTGCGGGTGGGGGACCGGGGAGGCGCCATTGTGTTGAATCAAATGAAAATAAACCCATTGATTTGTAGGGGGCGGCGCCTCGACGACCCGAACGAATGAATCGAGGCACCACCAACAAAACGGGGCGTGTAGTTCACGGAAACGTGAACTACTTGACGCCAACAAAACGGGATGTGTAGTTCGTAGTAGTTCGTTATACGAACTACAGCGAACTACTTGGCGCCGCCAACAATCGGGGCGTCGAGGGCGCCGCCCCCTACTTGACGCTTACAAAACGGGGCGTGTAGTTCGCAACGAGGTGCGAACTACATGGCGCCGTCCCCTACTTGACATTTAAACGGTTGTGTGATAGAATAAGATGAATAATAATGTAAAAAAGGATTAGATAAAATGATTTCAACGAACGATGTTTCTTTACAGTACGGCGGCAGGGTGCTTTTTTCGGGCGCTGACTTGGTATTCACAAAGGGCAACTGCTACGGTATAATCGGCGCAAACGGCGCAGGTAAATCAACGTTTTTAAAAATACTTTCGAGCGAGGTTGAGCCGTCAAGCGGTACGGTTTCCGTCACTCCCGGCGAAAGAATTTCAATTCTGAAGCAGGACCACTTCGCATTCGATGAATATACGGTTATAAGAACGGTGCTTATGGGCAACCGTGAGCTTTGTGAGATAGAGGACGAGAAGGAAGCGCTTTACTCGAAGGAAGAAATGACCGACGAGGACGGTATGCGCCTTTGCGAGCTTGAAACGAGATATGCCGAGCTTGACGGATATTCCGCAGAAAGCGAAGCGGAAATACTTTTAAACGCCCTCGGTATTCCCAACGACCTGCACTATGCCCTGATGAAGGACTTAAACGGTGACCAAAAGGTGAAGATACTGCTTGCGCAGGCGCCTTTCGGTAATCCAGACATACTTCTGATGGACGAGCCTACGAACCATCTTGACTTGAAAACTATCGCTTGGCTTGAGGAATTTCTGATCGACCTGCACAGCGTTGTCATCGTCGTATCGCACGACCGTCACTTTTTGAACAACGTCTGTACTCACACCGTTGACGTTGACTTCGGCAAGATAACGATGACCGTAGGCGGATATGACTTCTGGTACGAATACACGCAGATACGTCAAAGACAGATGCGTGAGCAGAACAAAAAAGCAGAGCTTAAAGCCGCAGAGCTTAAAGAATTTATTGCACGATTCTCGGCAAACGCTTCGAAATCGAAGCAGGCGACGAGCAGAAAGAAGCTGCTTGACTCCCTTGATTTTGCGGAGATGCCCGTTTCCTCCCGCCGTTTTCCGTACGTTGCCTTCAAGCCTGACAGAGAAGCGGGCAAGGATATGCTCACCGTTGACGGAATTTCCGCCACTGTCGGAGATAAAAAGGTACTCGACAACGTAAGCTTCACGCTTCGTCCGTGCGAAAAGGTCGCATTTGTCGGCGATCCCGTTTCCATCACGACGCTTTTCAAGATAATCACGGGCGAGCTTGAGCCTGAATCGGGCACATACAAATGGGGCGTTACGACCTCGCAGGCGTATATGCCGTCGGACAACTCCGAATACTTTGACGGACACACGGAAAATCTTATCGACTGGATAAGAAACTGCAGTAACCTCATTTACGAGGCAGACGTCAGAAGCTGGCTTGGCAGAATGCTTTTCTCGGGTGACGAGGCGCTCAAGAGCGTCGGCGTTTTGTCGGGAGGCGAGCGCGTACGCTGTATGCTTTGCAAAATGATGCTGTCGGGCGCAAACGTGCTTATACTTGACGAACCGACGAACCATCTCGACCTTGAATCGATCGCCGCGCTCAACGACGGTCTTATAAAGTATCCTCAGACGGTTCTGTTCACCTCACACGACCACCAGTTCGTGCAGACGATAGCGAACAGAATTATCGATCTTACACCCGGACATTTCTACGACAAGACCACAACATACGACGAATATGCGTCAGAATGTCTGTAATTTCATATATTTGTGACATTTTTTTGACATAATATATTGACAATTCAAAAATAAATGGTTATAATTTAGGGTACTACTTTGTTATTTTGAATTTTGGAGCTAATACTGATGAAAAATTTAAGCAATTTCTTCGACGGTATCGTTTCACTTGAAACAAGCGTGACATTGTGTGACGAGCTCTGGGAGTCCTTGCACAACCTGCATCACAAGGTACCCAAGGAGCTTGAACCGAGATTAGTGGATTTTATGCCTAAAATGCACAGATACCGTATCAAAAGCTATAAAATATCTATGTACGGCGGAATCATCGGCGCAGTGATTGCGGTCATACTTTTAACACTCGGTGAAAAGTTTGAATTTGACGCAATGCTGCCTTCGCTTCTGTGTATACTCGTCGGCGCGGCATCGGGCTTCGTCGTTATGGGTTACAGACGTTATAAGGAAGACCTGATGGAAAAGCGTGCAACAATTAAATATAAGAGCGCACTTGACGACTACTATGCAAAACACCGTGTTGATTCGTTCGTCGCTTCGATGAAAAGTGCTAACATCGTGACGTCCTGCTGTGAGAGCATAACGAAAACGAAGGAAGAAACCGAAGCGCTTCTTAAAAAAATGTACGAAATCGAAAAAATTCCCGAGGAATCGAGAAATTTAAAAACCATGTGCGCAGCGTACGTATGTTCAAAGTCTATGCCCAAAGCTAAAAATGCGCAGATAGTGATTGAAAAAATTTCCGATGCGCATTATGAAAAAAGCGAATACGCAAAGCTGTGCGCAAAGGCGAAGAAGATAGCATCGCAGATGTGTGAGGATCTTAAAACCGACGATGCTTATGATAAACTCAAGGAAAACGTTATGCAGCTCGTTTCCGACTGTAATTCTTCAAACGAAGAAATAAAAGCGCAATTTTCTGAAAATTAACAAAAAACACCGCCGTGAAAATGCCACGGCGGTGTTCTTGCATTTTCGAATAAACAAACGAAATATTCCAAGCAAAACGCCCGATGTCACTACACCGGAGCTGTTTAAACGTTTATCTTCCGTAAGATTGAAATCAATTCATTGCGCTCATTGATTTTCGTACAGATTCTCATATTCAAACGCCTTTGAGCGTTTAAGCGTCGGGACTTTCAATTCTTCCGTAAGTTTTTTCTAAACTACGTAAACAAAAGATTGTCTGCATAGGGAAGATGCAAATATTCATTTTTTACAAATAACTATTGCATATTGGAATCTTATATGGTATCATAATACTGCGTGTAGATATACTGTAATTTACGGAGGCAATATGGTCAGGGTCAGCATAATAATCCCCGTTCACAATACATCGAAGTATCTTGACAGATGCTTCGGAAGCTGTCTTTCACAGACGCTTGACGAAATTGAAGTTATAGCGATAGATGACCTTTCAACTGACGACAGCGCAGAGGTAATAAAACGGTACGCGGAAAAATATCCCGACATATTCCGAGGGATATATCTTCCCGAAAATCTCCGCCAGGGCGGTGCGAGAAACGTCGGGATAAGGGCAGCTGTCGGTGAATATCTGCTGTTTCTGGACAGTGACGACTTTATTAAGCCCGATATGTGCCGCACTTTATACGAAAATGCGAAAGGCGCAGATATTTCCGGCGGTGATTACTGTATATTTGAAGAAGACGGAAAAGAGCAGGAGCATACCCTTTCTTTCACCGACGGCGACGTTGGCGAAATGAATGAAGAAAAGCTGTTGAAATATATGTTTTCCTGCGGTCTTTTCTGGACGAGGCTGTATAAGCGCGAGTTCATAATCGAAAACGAACTGTTTTTTCCCGAAAAGCTGTTTTTCGAGGATGCGTGGTTCAATTTTATGACAGCTCTGTACGCGAAAACGATACGCAAATGCGAAGGACACTTTTACTGCTATTACCAAAGTCCGAATTCGACAACAAGAAACAAAAAGGACAAGCGGAAATTTGAACGTCTTAAGGTCACAGACAGAATATTTGACGACTGCGTTTCGCGCGGGTTTTACGAAAAGCATACGGATGCCGTGGATGCGAAGTTTTTGTCTATGAGCGTTTCAAATCTCCTCTACACCTGCTTTGCAAATTACGACCCCGAGGAGATAGGACAGATAAACAGCATCAAAAAAAGCGTTTTAAAGCGCGTCAGCGGATACAAAAACACATATGTTTACAAAAACGTGATAAAAGGCGAGGACAAATATTATTTCGACCTTATGATGATGTCGCCGAGGCTTTCGGCTTTCATCTTTACTCATCAGTCCAATATTTTCATAAGAGTATTCAGAAAGGTGCTTTTCCTTATAAAATACGGAAAATAAACAGAAATGCTTGCGAAGATAAAAAAACTCCGACATAAGATTTATCTCGGAATTTACGGACACTGTCCGATAAAAAAGAATAAAATAATCGCCTGGAACAGCCTTTTCAAGGGGTTCGGCGACAGTCCGAAATACATAATCGAATATTTGTGCGAGAATTTTCCGAATAAGTACGATATAGTCTGGGTGTACGACAGAACGAAGTCGCCCCCGAAGGATTTACCGCACGGTGTGCGCGCCGTGCCGTACTTTTCGATAGAATATCTTAAAGAAATTTCAACGGCAAAAATAATAATTTCAAATATCAGAACGGGCAAACAGCACTATTTCAACAAGCGAAAAGGACAGTTTTACATACAGACATGGCACAGCTCCATAAGGCTTAAAAAGATAGAGGGCGACGCCGTGAAATTCCTCGGTGAGGATTACGCAAGGGTTGCAAAGGCGGATTCCGACAAATGCGACCTTATCGTGTCGGGCTGTAAATTCAGCACGGATATTTTCAAAAATTCGTTCTGGTACGACGGCGAGGTGCTGAACGGCGGAACGCCGAGATGTGACATATTTTTCAAGGATAATTCCGGAAGTACCGAAAAGGTGCGCGCACATTTCGGCTTTGAAAAAGGCACAAAAACCGTGCTTTACGCGCCCACGTTCAGGGATTCGGATTGCGACGCACTTCACGGAATCGACGCTTCGGGCATACTTGATGCCTTAAAGACGAAATTCGGCGGAAAATGGGCATTTTTGTACCGACTTCACCCGAATGTTGCAAAGGATATACCGCCGATGTGCGACGGCGCGTACGACGCGACGTCTTACCCCGACATTCAGGAGCTTATCGCATCGTGCGATGTGCTTATAACTGACTATTCCTCGTGTATGTTCGATATGGCGATACGCAAAAAGCCGTGCGTTTTGTACGTTCCCGATATGGAAAAATATCTCTCGGACGAACGCGGATTTTACTTCGGCATTGACGAGCTTCCGTTCCCCTATGCGCTTGACAACGAGAAGCTGACGGAATATATTACGAATTTCGACACTGAAGGATATGAAGCAAAAATAAACGGATTTCTTGCATCCGTAGGAAGCTATGAAAACGGCACGTCATGCCGTACGCTTGCCGAAAGAATAGCGGAAATAACAAAATAAAGAGGGTGTTAAAATGATAATAGGTTACACAACGGGCGTATTTGATTTATTCCACATAGGACACTTGAATATTTTAAAAAGAGCAAAGGAAAAATGCGATTTTCTCATCGTCGGCGTCAGCACGGATGAGCTTGTTATGCAGTACAAAAACAAGACTCCCGTTATTTCTTACAATGAAAGAGTGCAGATAGTCGAGGCGATAAAGTACGTTGACAAGGTCGTACCGCAGACACACCGCGATAAGTTCGCCGCTTGGGAAGAATATAAGTTTGACCGTATGTTCGTCGGTGACGACTGGAAGGGCTCTCCCCTTTTCAACGAGCTTGAAGAAAAATTCAAGCCGTTCGGTGTTGAGATCGTGTATTTTCCGTACACCGAGGGCACGTCGTCCACGATGCTCAAGCAGGCGCTCAATATATTAACAAGTAAATAAATCGGAGTTTGATATGAAAGAAATAAAGTTACAAGGTCAGATAAAAAACGAGTCGGTGATGATATGCGAGGGCGTGAAAAAAACATTCGTACAGACACCCAAGGGTTCACCCTACGGCCCGAACAAAATAAACATCGTACAGTTTGATCCCAAAAATGAAAAATTCCGTGTGGACGTTCTGCCGTGCGCAACGTACGCAAACGAGCTCCGCGTGGTTACGACTCTTTGCGAAAGACTCAACAAAGAAACGGATATGACACCTATCGCCGCCGTCAACGGCGACTTGTGGATGGTATCATACGCGCACGCAAGAATAGAGGGTAAGGGCACGTCGTACGGCGGCGCATCCGATCCCGTTGTAAAAAAATCAATGACAACGCCCCGCGGTTTCAATATATACGGCGGAGAGATAATCTCGACGGCGCACATCGTCAAGGAAACACCGTTTGAAGGTGAGTTCTGGGCGTACGGCTTCACAGATGACGGCCGTATGGCGATGGGCAATCCTACGGCGGGAATCACGGTGAATAACAAAACGAAGGGTATTTCCGTCGAAGTGGAGGGCCTCAACCGTTTGCCCGCAAACCACGCGCTTATTATGTATACGGACAGACTTTTGTCCGAGGGCGACTATGCGCTTGACGATGCGTACGAGGTGCGCATAAATACAGGTTGTGATTATACGATGCGCCACGGCGAGGTCATAACGGGTAAGGTCGATAAGATATTCTCCCCTGATGTTGCCGAAAATCCCGAAAAGATAAAGGAAGACCAGATAGTGCTCACCGCAAGAGGTGAGGCAGTATCTCTTATCAATACGTTTGAGGTTGACGACGAGATAGAAATTTCCGTAAACGTCGTTGATACGGCCGGAATCGACACGGCAATATGGCAGGAAATAACGAACGCTGTCGGCGGTCACATCTGCTTTGCAAAGCAGGGTGTGCTGACGGGTGAGGATCCGAGCTGTAACTACCCCGCAACGATAATCGGCTGTGATAAGGAAGGCACGATGATGTTCATAACGATGGACGGACGCCGCGAGGATTCCATCGGCTCAAATCCGCAGAATCTCCCCGTTCTGGCAACAGACCTTGACCTTTACAATGCCTTTCTCGTTGACGGAGGCGGTTCCGCCACGCTCGTTACAAGAACGGAAAACGGTGAATATAAGATAATAAACACTCCCTGCGATCCGGGCGACGAACCCCGCCCCGTCATAAACGCAGTCGTATTGTCACTCAAGTAAGCAAAAATGAGAATGCACCTCGAAAGTCAGCCGACTTCGAGGTGCATATTTTTCAATTAAGCTCGGGATTTACGAAAATTATGTCAATTCCTTTTTTTGTGCCATTTTGACGGTGTTTGCAGTGCCGCTAAATATGGGGCTCGTTTGAGCGATACTTTCTGTCTTGCCACTCGTATGAATGAGAATGAAATGCCGTTATTTCGATGAATTTTCAAGTATATATTTTATTTTCAGGTACAATATATTGAATTTGCTCTTAATTATACTGTCTGCAAGCTGAGCTGATTTATCTGCCTTTATCATTTTAAAAAGCAATATTCTTATTTGGTCTATCAATATGCATATACAGAAGATCGATACAGTAAATGCCAAAACGGATATGATTGTCAACAGAGCATTGGAATTTTCAAGAATGGAATGAATATTCGATATTATATGCTTTCTGATATATGGATTGTCGTGTATCAAATACACAGAAAATGCGGAAACGGATAAAAATGAGATCAATTTACCGCAGGAAATAGATTTCATGTCAGAAAATCGATCGAACAATCCTATTGCCATTAATACTACGGTAGGCGAAACGTAATTGACAAGTATATCGCTATATTCCCGCAGAAACGGAATGTTTATAAAATGCAGTATTATGTTGTGGAGCCACGTTATGAAAAATGCACATACTATAATAATCGACCATGTTTTTCCTGAAAAAATCTTGTTCAGGTTATTCTTTTTTATCATTGCTCCTACGAGATATAAAAGTATAAACCATATAACGCTATATCCATCCGAAAGTAAAAAAACGTCATTAAATACGGAAATTGTACTTAAAAGTAAAAATACGATCAAAAAAATAATATCCTGCTTCAAAGTTGATTTGCTGACCAATATATTTAAAAACGGAGAAAGCAGAAAAAGTCCGAAATATGCCGAAAAAAACCAATATTTTCCTGTAACGGTGGGAAAAAAGCTTTCTATAAATTCCACGGTGCCGATATGCACAGGCGTAAATAACTTAAAAATTACAGCTATTGTAATGCTGTAAAAAAGCACTGTGAACATCAAGGATAAAATGTTTTTGATTTTAGGAAAAATGTTGTTTTCTTTATAACCGACATATCCCGAAATAAGCACAAAGCAATTTACCGCCGGAAGTGCTATTATTTTCAACGCCATAAGCACTGAAAATTCAAATAACGAATCAGATGTTATCAAAACTTTTCCGTGACCTAAAATGTGAAGCGTAACCACTGACAACATCGATATTATTCTTAGAGCATCAATGCCCGGATTTCGAGAAGAATTCTTCATTTATTTACCCTCAGTTCAATAAAATTACAAATCGATTATATCACAGTTTCAAAAAAATGTAAATACCTTATGTGTGTTTTGAATAACAAACAGCAGTTTGAAATATGTACAGATATTGTGCATCGTTAAAAGCATAATTTATATATCTAAAAGTTTAAGCTTATGTTGGATTATACAGAGTTACCGACAGTTCAATCAAGCTCGGGATTTACGAAAATTATGTCGATTCCTTTTTTCTGTGCCATTTTGACGGTGTTTGCAGTGCCGCCGGGTGTCAGTGAATCTTTGTTGCACACGGCAATGAGCGCATTGGAATTATCCACCATATATTTATTTCTTTCGTTAAACGCCCTTGCCATTTCACGGTACGTTATACGCCCCTTCAGAACATCTACGCGCATAGCGGAGTTCATTATATTTTGGTAAATTTCAAGCTCCGCGCCTTTCAGCTTGTCGCCGTGGCCCTCGAACGGTACGGCGCAGATGAGCGATATATCGGGAAATTCTTTTTTGAATTCAAGCACGACCTCGGCGCCCCAGATGTCAACACCGTTGCACATTCCGCTGTAAAATACGCGGAAGCCTTTTTGATAAAGTGAGCTTACGGCGGTTTTCAGTTTTGCTTTGAGAGTGTCAATGTTTTCCTGCGTCGGCTCAAACGGCAGTTTTGATATGCGGTAGCCTGTGAAAGCCGCAGACAGCGGAGAAAGTGAAAAAAGTTCATTTTGTGTGTTCATAACGTTGTTAATCCTTACATTTATTATTGTTAATGTTTTATATGTTGACAAAATCGGACGTTGGCTTTATAATAGTATGCGAAAAATTAAAATTACGGAGGATATTATGTATATTGTCGTATGCCTTGATACCACGGGCGGTATTCTTTTTAATAACAGACGCCAGAGCCGCGACAGCGTTATTCTGAAGGACGTTGTTGAAATGGCAGGCGGAAAGCTTTATATGAGCGAATATTCAAAAAAGCTTTTCAAGGATTTTGACGGTATAACCGTCGGCGAGGAATTCCCCTTTACATATGATGAGGGCGCTTACTGCTTTGCCGAATGTGAAATACCCAAGGAAGCCGTTGAAAAAGCGGAAGGATTTGTCATCTACCACTGGAACAAGCTTTATCCGCAGGACGTTTCGTTTGATATTTCATTAGTGAAAAACAATTTCAAGCTTGAAAGCTCGGAAGATTTTGAAGGAACGTCGCACGATAAAATAACAAAGGAAATATGGAAAAAATGAAAAAGATGAAATTGAGAATAATTACTCTGCTTGCGCTTCTTTGCGTGCTTTTTACAGCGTGTAACGACGTAAGCACGACGACAGACGGTGTTACAGACGGCGTAACAAGCTCAGATATAACGGCAAACGTTACGGACAGCGAAACGGATGCGCCCGATGCGGAAACACAGGAACCCCAGGAAACACAAGAACCTCAGGAAACACAAGAGCCTCAGGAAACGCAGGAACCCCAGGAGCCTCAGGAAACGCAGAAACCTGCTGACAACGATCCTCCCGCACAGGACGATCCTTATAACAGACCCATAACTCCCGCGGCTACGTACACACCCGTGTTCAGCGTTCCCGCATATACGGATAAAGCGTATGTAGCTGTAAACGGCAACGAGCCTTTCTTTACGGAAGACGAAAAAACGACTGTTGCGTTTGAATTTTACGGCGAGCTTGACTCGCTTAAAAGATGCACATACACATTTGCTTGCGTAGGTACTGAAACGATGCCCACAGGTTCAAGAGGAAGCATTTCCCACAAGCCCACAGGCTGGGAACAGAATCAGTACAGCTTCGTTGAAAGCCAGAACCTTTACAACCGCTGCCACCTTATCGCTTGGCAGCTGACGGGTGAAAACAACAACAAGCAGAACCTTCTGACGGGTACAAGATACCTCAATGTTCAGGGCATGATACCTTTTGAGGATATGGTATCCGCATACGTAAAGGAAACAGGCAACCACGTTATGTACCGTGTAACACCTATCTTCAGCGGTAACAACCTGCTTGCGGACGGTGTCCTTATCGAAGGCTGGTCGGTAGAAGATGAAGGCGACGGTATCTGCTTCAACGTATTTTCGTATAATGTTCAGCCGGGCGTTATCATCGATTACAAAACGGGCGAAAATCATGCGGACCCCAACGGCCCTCCAACGGTTGACCCCACAGAGGAAGCAAGCTTTGTTGTAAACAAGGGCAACCACAAGGTACACCTTCCCACTTGCGGTAACATCAAGAATATGAATCCCGACAACCGCATCGACTTCACGGGAACGCTCGAAGACCTTCTTGCACAGTACGCTGATGCAACGTCTGCAGGTTGTTGTCACCCGTATTGATTATACGTTACATATAGAGGTGACTCTTTTGGCGGATATTTTCGCAAAAGAGTCGCCTCTTTTGCTTTTTTAGCCGTTTTTGGGTGCGCAGATGCATAAATTGTGCTACAAAAACGGCATTTTGCGAAGTTTTTTTGTTAACTTTTTTTAAACATCTCAAACCCTTCTATTGTAAATTCTACCATCAAAGAATGAATAAATCAAGATATAGAAGACAGTTATCGTTGTAAAAGGTTAATAAACAAAAGGTGTATAACAGATTTCATTTTGTCGGTATTGACAACAAAGGCTTTATATGATAGAATAATTGTTGCCGGAATTTTCAAAGTTCCGTTTCACAAATTTTAAGGAGAAAAAACAATGAAAAAGTTTTTAGCGGTTACCCTCGCTCTTACGATGGTGCTTTCGCTCAGCGCTTCCGCCGCAAGTTTTCTTGATTATTTCAGCAATCTTTTCGGTGGCTCGTCATACAGCACTTCGGCAACGACAACAGCGACAACAACAAAGGCGACAACAACAACGAAAGCCACAACAACGGCTTCCACGCAGAAAACGACATCAAGCACAAGCTCCAAAACAACAACTACGACAAAGTCTTACAACAAGGCAATTACGCCCGCAAAGACGTATAAGCCCAGCATTTCCGTTCCCGCATACTCGGGCAAGGCGTACGTTACTGTAAACGGTAACAAGCCTTTCTTCAAGGAAACAGAAAAGACAACGGTTGCGTTTGAATATTACGGCGCACTTGATTCACTCAAGAGATGCACATACACATTTGCTTGCGTTGGCACGGAAACGATGCCCACGACAAAGAGAGGCAGTCTTTCACACAAGCCCACAGGTTGGGTTCAGAACCAGTACGACTGCGTTGAAGGCAAGAGCCTTTACAACCGCTGCCACCTTATCGCTTGGCAGTTGACGGGTGAAAACAACAATAAGCAGAACCTTATCACAGGCACAAGATATATGAACGTTCAGGGCATGATCCCGTTTGAGGATATGGTCGCTGACTACGTAAAGGAAACAGGCAACCACGTTATGTACCGTGTAACACCTATCTTCAGCGGCAACAACCTGCTTGCAAGCGGTGTGCTTATCGAAGGTTGGTCCGTTGAGGATAACGGCGAAGGCATCTGCTTCAACGTTTACGCATACAACGTTCAGCCCGGTATCAAGCTTGATTATGCAACAGGTAAAAACTCTTTGGATAAGACAGCTACATCCACAAGCAGTTCTTCCTCGTCTTCTTCATCTTCCTCCACATCTTCTTCGACATCCGAAAAGAAGATAACGGTGGTTATAAACAAGAGCGGTTACAAGGTTCACCTTACAACTTGCAGCAGTGCAAAGAATATGGCAGCAAAGAACCGTATCGAATTCACAGGTACAGTATCCCAGCTTTTGGCTAAGTACCCCAAGGCAACATCCGCAGGTTGCTGCCATCCGTATTAATCCGAATAACAGAAATCTCAAAACAGAGGCGCTTAAAAAAGCTCCTCTGTTTTTTATTGTATAAAGAAAACCACTCGCTTACTTAGCGAGTGGTTCCGTAGAGGATTTGCCGCCTGACAATCCCGCCGCAGCGGCAGGCTCCCCTGTGTAAGGGGAGCTGTCAGCACGAGTTGTTCACAACTCGATGCGACTGAGAGGCTGAAATAGTAGCCACATTTGTGGACGGGTATGCGTTCGCGAAATGATGCTTCAGAGGTAGCGCGCGAACTTGAGCGCCTGTCCGAATATGATCTGAAGCTTGCAGAATTGATCATCAAACGGTTGGGTGAGGAAAAATGACAGCATACGACCGTAAATTATAGACTCATTGAAATTTCAAAAGAACAAAAAAAGCTTGCACGAATCGTACAAGCTTTTTCAAATTTTATTTTACTTTATTACGTTTACGCGTACGACACCTTCGATGGCACTTATCTTTGCGATAATTTCTTCGGGAAGTGCGCCGTTAATTTCAACGATCGTATACGCGTTGTCCTTCTTTGACTTGTTGATGAAGTTTTCGATGTTAAGGTTTGCATCGGAAACAGCCGCCGTTATCTGTGAAAGGACGTTGGGAATGTTCTTGTGGAACACGCACAGACGGTAGTCACCGTTGTGGGGAAGCTCAACGTTCGGATAGTTTACGCTGTTCTTGATGTTTCCGCATTCGAGGAAGTCAACAAGCTCGTGAGCCGCCATGACAGCGCAGTTGTCCTCTGCTTCCTCAGTAGATGCACCGAGGTGAGGTATTGCAATAACGCCGTTCATACCTGCTGTTCTTGCATTCGGGAAGTCTGTAACGTACTTTGCAACCTTACCGCTTGCGAGTGCCGCTTCGATAGCATCGTCGTCAACGAGAGCATCACGTGCGAAGTTGAGGATAACAACTCCGTCCTTCATCATAGCGATCGTGTTGGAGTTTATCATACCCTTTGTTGCAACCTTGGGAAGTCGGATCGTAGCCATGTCGTTCTGTGAGCCA
>JAZKZC010000099.1:0-5623 GCA_045612465.1 Eubacteriales bacterium | reverse complement strand
TAGCCATGTCGTTCTGTGAGCCAAGGAGTTGATTTATGACATTGTCTTCCTAAGACCGCTTGGCCTCCGACTTCTGTTCCACCATTGATGAAAGGACGATAAAATGAACGTACTTGTTGTAGGCGGCGGCGGCCGTGAGCATACGATTATAAAAAAGCTCAAGGAAAATAAAGAAATAACAAAGCTTTACGCACTTCCGGGTAACGGCGGTATTTCCCGTGATGCCGAGTGTGTGAATATAGGCGCAAAGGATATTGACGGTATAGTTAAATTTGCTGTCGAAAATAAAATCGATTTTGCGGTGGTAGCACCTGACGATCCGCTTGTTTTGGGTGCTGTCGATGCACTTCACAAGGTCGGCATCAAGTGCTTCGGCCCGTGTGCGGATGCCGCAATAATAGAGGGCAGTAAGGTCTTTTCAAAGGATCTTATGAAGAAATACGGAATACCGACAGCGTTTTATGAGGTGTTTACCGATAAAAAATCAGCCATCGATTATCTTGAAAAGTCATCATATCCGATAGTTATCAAGGCCGACGGTCTTGCCCTCGGAAAAGGCGTTGTAATTGCAGAGAATTTCGAATCTGCAAAAGCGGCTGTCATTTCAATGATGGAAGACAAGATATTCGGAGAAAGCGGTTCAAATATTGTAATTGAGCAGTTTTTAAAGGGTGTTGAGGTTTCCGTTCTGGCGTTTACAGACGGTAAAACAGTCGTTCCGATGGTTTCGTCTATGGACCACAAGCGTGCGCTTGACAATGACAAGGGTGACAACACGGGCGGTATGGGTACGATAGCCCCGAACCCCTATTATACCTCCGATATTGCCGATGTCTGTATGAAGGAAATATTCATTCCGACGATCGAGGCGATGAAAAAAGAGGGAAGAACCTTTAAAGGCTGTCTTTACTTCGGACTTATGATATGTGACGGCAAGCCGTACGTAATTGAATACAACTGCCGTTTCGGCGATCCCGAAACGCAGGTAGTTTTACCGCTTTTGAAAACCGACCTTTTTGAAATTATGAAAGCGGTCGAGGACGAAAGACTTGACGAAATTAACGTTGAGTTTGATAATGGCTCTGCTTGCTGTGTGGTAGTTGCATCGGGCGGCTATCCCAAAAAGTACGAAACAGGCAAGGTAATCGACTTCGGAAATGTTGATACTCTTGATAACGTTACGGTTTACCACGCGGGAACAAAGCTTTCCGACGACGGTGAGATACTTACATCGGGAGGCCGTGTTCTCGGAGTAACAGCGGTTGCTGACACACTTGAAAATGCAATTAAAAAGGCATACGAAGGCGCAGAAATGATAAAATTCGATAAGAAACATATGCGTTCGGATATCGGACAGACTGCGCTCAAAGCACTTAAATAAGGAAGTTAAATTATGGTTTACAGAATATATACCGAAAAAAATCCCGCCCTTTCAAACGAAGCGTCATCGCTGTGTGCTGAGCTTTCCGCACAGCTCGGTATTTCAACGCTTAAGGGTGTAAGACTCCTCAATAGATACGACGTTGAAAATCTCGACGAGGCTCTTTTCGAAAAAAGTATAAATACTGTTTTTTCAGAGCCTCAGCTTGACTACGTTTACAGAGAACTCCCCGAAGCGGGTGATGCGTACGTTTTTGCAGTTGAATATCTGCCCGGTCAGTTTGACCAGAGAGCAGACTCTGCCGCACAGTGTATACAGCTTTTGACGGGCGCGGAACGTCCTGTTGTAAGAACGGCAAGAGTTTATTATCTCGACGGTACACTCACCGACGAACAGAAGGCAAAAATTGAAAAGTATATCATCAACCCCGTTGAATCGAGAAAGGCAAGCCTCGAAACTAAGAACACACTGAAGGATATATATGATATCCCGACATCTGTTGAAACACTTGACGGCTTCATCAATATGGAGGGGGATGAGCTTGCAGAGTTTGTAAAGAAATACTCTCTTGCAATGGATGCAGACGATATCCGTTTCTGCCGTGACTATTTCAGAAGCGAGAAAAGAGATCCCACTATAACCGAGATCAGAATGATCGACACGTATTGGTCTGACCACTGCCGTCATACAACGTTTTTGACGACTATCGATTCCGCTGACATCGACGATGCAGACGTTAAGGACACTTACGACGAATACATAAAGATAAGAGCAGAGCTCGGACGTACAAAGCCCATAAATCTTATGGATATTGCGACAATCGGCGCAAGATACCTCAAGGTTAAAGGTAAGCTCCCGAGAATCGACGAAAGTGAAGAAATCAATGCTTGTACCGTTAAAGTAGATGTTGACGTTGACGGTGAAATACAGAAGTGGCTTCTTCTTTTCAAGAACGAAACACACAACCACCCGACGGAAATTGAGCCGTTTGGCGGTGCGGCAACGTGTATCGGCGGTGCTATCCGTGACCCGCTTTCAGGCCGTGCATACGTATATCAGGCTATGCGTGTAACCGGTGCGGCTGATCCTCACGTTTCCGTTGAGGACACTATCCCCGGTAAGCTCCAGCAGAGAAAGATCGTTACAACGGCGGCTGCAGGATACTCCTCTTACGGTAACCAGATCGGTCTTGCAACAGGTCAGGTAGATGAAATTTACCACCCCGGCTACGTTGCGAAGCGACTTGAAATAGGTACTGTTGTAGGTGCGGCACCCGAAAAGAACGTTGTACGTGAAGTGCCTGCCCCCGGCGATATCGTTGTTCTTCTCGGCGGCAGAACAGGCCGTGACGGTTGCGGCGGTGCAACAGGTTCTTCAAAATCTCACACAGCGGAATCAATCCATACTTGCGGTGCTGAGGTTCAGAAGGGTAATGCGCCCGAGGAAAGAAAGCTTCAAAGACTTATGAGAAACCCCGAAGCGTCAACTCTCATCAAGAGATGTAACGACTTTGGCGCAGGCGGTGTTTCCGTTGCTATCGGTGAGCTTGCAGACGGTCTTTACATAAGCCTTGATGCCGTTCCCAAGAAGTACGACGGTCTTGACGGTACAGAGCTTGCAATAAGCGAATCGCAGGAAAGAATGGCAGTTGTGCTTGATCCTGCAGATGTTGAAAAGTTCATCGCTATTGCAAAGGAAGAAAATCTCGAATCAACTATCGTTGCAAAAGTAACGGAAGAAAAGCGTCTTAAAATGGAATGGTGCGGTAAAGTGATCGTTGACATTTCCCGTGACTTCCTTAATTCAAACGGCGCTGAAAAGCACATAGATGTTTCCGTTGCTGATAAGAAAATAAGCAAAAAGGCTGTAAGCGGTTCGTTTACAGATGAATATAAGAAGCTTGCAAGTGACTACAATGTTTGTTCAAAGCGCGGACTTTCCGAAAGATTTGACTCGACGATCGGCGCGGCAACGGTGCTTATGCCGTTTGGCGGTAAGTATCAGCGTACACCTGCGCAGACTATGATCGCAAAGCTTCCCGTAGGTCCTCACAAGACGAATACGGCATCCGTTATTGCTTGGGGTTACAATCCCTTTATAATGTCCGAAAATCAGTACGTGGGCGCATATCTTTCAGTTGTTGAATCGCTCTGTAAGCTCGCTTGCAGTGGTGTTGAAAGCCCCGATATGTACCTTACGTTCCAGGAATATTTTGAAAAGCCGAAGGATGATCCCGCACGTTGGGGCAAGCCCTTTGCGGCACTTCTCGGCGCACTTAAAGCACAGCTTGACTTTGGAATCGCTTCTATCGGCGGTAAGGACTCAATGAGCGGTACGTTTGAAAATATCGACGTTCCCCCGACACTCGTTTCCTATGCTGTCGGTTGCGGTGACTGCAGAAATGCAATTTCTCCCGAATTCAAGAAGGCGGGTTCAAAGGTTGTTATAATCAATCCCGAATACCGTGAAAACGGTCTTCCTACGGTTGAATCACTCAAAAACAACTTCGCTCTCGTTGCAAAGCTTATAAAAAACGGCAAGGTTCTTTCCGTATACACACCCGTATACGGCGGTGTTGCAGAGGGTATAATGAAAATGTCCCTCGGTAATAAGATCGGCTTTGCTTATGATGAAGCTGTAACAATGGACGAAATATTCGGCTATTCATACGGAAGCTTCATAATCGAGCTTGACTGTACGTGTGATATAGGTAAAACACTCGGTTATACAACAGAGGAATACGCTATTACGTACGGCAGTGAAAAGATATGTCTTTGCACGCTCGAAAAGCTTTACGAAGACGAGCTTGAGGATGTTTACTCCTGCAATATCGAAAGCAAAAAAGAGGAAATTGCGGCATATTCATATAAGGCAAGCGCATATCCCGCACCCAAGGTCGGTATTGCAAAGCCGAAATTCCTCATTCCCGTATTCCCCGGTACAAACTGCGAATACGATACAGAAAAGGCAATAGCATTTGCGGGCGGTGAAGCTGAAATATTCGTTATCAACAATATGACAGCCGCTGACGTTACGGCAAGTGCCGAAGCATTTGCAGAAAAAATTGCGAAATCGCAGGTTATTTTCGTTCCCGGCGGATTTTCGGGCGGTGACGAACCCGAGGGTTCAGGTAAGTTCATAACCGCATTCTTCCGTAATCCCCTTATCCACGAAAAGGTTGATGAGCTTCTTAATAACCGTGACGGACTTATGGCAGGTATCTGTAACGGCTTCCAGGCGCTTATAAAGCTCGGTCTTGTTCCGTTTGGCAAGATAGTCGAAACAGATGTTAATTGCCCGACGCTTACGTTCAATACGATAGGCCGCCACCAGTCGAAGATAGTAAACACACGTGTGGCTTCCAATAAATCACCGTGGCTGTCAGCAACGTCACCCGATGAGATTTACGCTGTGCCGATATCTCATGGTGAGGGTAGATTTATCTGTCCCGACGATTTATTTGCAAAGCTCGTTGAAAACGGTCAGATAGCAACACAGTACGTTGATATGGACGGCAAGCCTACGTTTGATATAGCGTATAACCCCAACGGCTCATATTATGCTGTTGAAGGTATCACATCTCCCGACGGAAGAATTTTGGGTAAGATGGGACATACCGAAAGATACAGCGAGGGACTTTATAAGAATGTTCCCGGTAACTACGATATGAAGCTGTTTGAGTCTGCGGTCAAGTATTTCAAGATATAAGGTGAATATGAAAAAAATACTTATAATTTTGTCTTCTCTTTCAGGTTTTGCATCATTCGTGGTAATGCTTATTGCAATGCTCGGCGGTATCAGAAAGACGTTGCTCGATGCCGTAACACTTACGGATGCTGAAAAAGCGCTGATAAAAGAGGTAGGAGAGCCGAAGTGGACTGATTATTTCTTCACGATTCTTGCCCTTGTTGCACTTCTTATGGCAGCATCGTTCATAACGGTCGTTATTTTCAAGGACAAAAGCAATTTTGCATCCGCATCACATATCGTATCGATAATCGCGATGCTTATGATGGCTTTGTGCGGATACAACGAGTTGACAGATAAAACGGCGCTTTTATACAGCCACCCGCTTGTTATAGCGGCGCTCGTGCTGGTCGGTGTTATGTATATGTGCTTGCTGTTTTATTCGGCTGTTGCAATAACGAAAGAGGAGTTCGACAGGTACTTATGAAAATAACCGTGCTTGATAAATGCACGCTTACGGTGGGGGATATTGATTTTTCCCCCATCGAAGCACTC
>JAZKZC010000098.1:0-10907 GCA_045612465.1 Eubacteriales bacterium | reverse complement strand
TACTGGAAGAAGAACAGGCAAAGGAGCAGGCACGGCTTGAAAAAGAAGCAAAGCTGAAAGCTCAGCGTGAGCAAAAGACAGCCGCCGCACATCCCCCGTACGGAAAGCCTTACAAGACCGACAGAAAAATTAAAGCTCCTGTCAAAAAACAAGCGCAGAAGCCGATAAATAAACCTCAAGCAAAAAAGCCTCTTTCAGAGGAAGAAATAAAAAGAAGAAAAGAAATCGAAAGACGCCGCGAAGCACAGCGAAAAGCAAATGAGGAAAAACTGCGCCGTCAGAAGGCTGAAGAAAAACGCAAGCAGGACGAACTGAAGCGAAAGAAAGCCGAGGAAAAAAGACGGTACAAGGTTGCAAACAGAGAAAATGCAAGAACGAGAAGAAACGCATTTTTCAGCGCACTGTCCGCATTTCTCGTCGTCGTACTTATCGCAGGCGGTGTTCTTTTCGGAATATCGTATCTCATCTTCCGTCTTTCGTTTGCATCAAACACGACTGACAAGATAGACGGCTACACATACACCGTAAACGGTGAGAAAAAATACGTAAAGAGCGACATATCGTTCCGAAACGGCACCGTTTATATCTGCGCTGACGATATTGCAAATATGTGCAATCTCACCCTCGCGGGAGATAAAAACGAAATAAAGTATATTTCCCCCGGCGTCGGCAACGAAACGGTATCGTTTATCATAGGTACGCGCCGTGCGTTTGTCAATAAGACCGAAATACGTCTTACCGCCGACACGTTCACGGAAAACGAGCGTTTTTATGTACCGCTGGATTTCTTTGAAAATTATATGTACGGAATAAACGTCGTACACGACGAATCACAGCGCACCGTTACCGTCACCAAAGTGATGATAAACGAAACGGACGTAAGTGTGCTCGGCGCAACACCGAAATACGCAGACATAACGTACAAGATAAAGTCGGCAGACGTCATTATGTCACTTGACGAAAACGTTCTTGATGAAGCGGTAGGTAATTTTAATTACAAAATAGACATTGAGGAATACGCACAGTACATCAATCCGAAAAGCTTATTCGAATATACCGACCTGATAAATTCATCACACCCCGCAGACGGAGAATATCTGTTTACAGATCTTGTGAGCGCACCGAAAAAGAGCGACCGTGTATCAGGTGACGTACAACTTCGTGAATGTGCCGCAAAGGCACTTGAAGCTATGCTTTTGGAAGCATCCGAAAACGGACTTTCGAGAATATACGTTTTCAGAGGATACGTTACGAACGATGAGCTTGCGGAAAAAGCCGAGGACGAGGAACACACTTCTCTGTACGGTGCACCCGAACACGACGAGCATCTGCTCGGACTGACAGCAGAGCTTTACTACAAATACAGAGATGTTTCCTTTGAAGATACCGAATCCTTCAAGTGGCTTCAGGAAAATGCCCACAAGTTCGGTTTTATTCTCCGTTATCCCGAAAACAAGGAAAGTCAGACGGGTGTTGATTACCGCCCGTGGACATTCCGTTTTGTGGGACGGTATAACGCTGTAAAGATGTATGAAGAAAATCTTTGTCTTGAAGAATACGTACAAAAATATTTAGACAGATGACCTAAGGTGTAATATGCTTGAAATATCAAAATACAGGCAAGAGCTTGACTGTCTTATTGACAGCCTGAAGCTCGACAAAAATGAAATACTGATGTACGCTTTGACCGATATGCGTGATGAATGTATAAGAGGCGCCTCCGTCTTGTTTCTCACCAAGGACGAGCTGTATATAACAAACGGCACTTTTACGGTAAACACGGATATGTCACGTCCCCTCGGCAAAAAAGGAGATGTCACATTCGTAAGCGAACGCACGTCGGTATACAAAGTAAACTCCCTTGAAAAGCTGAAGCTCGAAAGCTATATTTCGGGCGCTTTACTCTCTGCGGAGTACGAATCCGAAGCGATGCCGATCGCCTTTCTGTCGAATACGGTCAAGGATGAACTTCGTTTGTTTATCAAATACTTCGGGATGTTCAAGGAAAAAGGGGAGATAACTCCCGACGAAAACGATTTCAAAAACGACCGTTTTTGTCCCAAATGCGGCAACAGATACCCCGATGCCGCACGCGCGGTATGTCCCCATTGTATGGACAGAAAAAAGCTTTTCTTCCGTCTTTACGATTTTACAAAGGGGTATCGCGGATATATAGTTATAGTTCTTATAACTCTCGTATTGACGAGTGCGCTTGCAGTCATTTCGCCTTACATTTCCGCATCGTTTCTTTATAACGAAGTCATTGAGGAAGGCGGAAGGTTTTACGGAAGGGTTCTGTTCGTTGTAACGCTCGTCGTTTTAAGTACCGTATTGACGATGCTTGTTAGCACCGTCACGGGTATTGCCACAGCGAGGGTTTCGGGAAAAGTAATATATTCTTTGAAAAAGACTATATTTCAGTCTATCGGCAGACTTTCAATGTCGTTTTTCACCTCCCGTCAGACGGGCGGACTTATGTCGCAGATAAACAACGATGCCAACAGTATATATTGGCTTTTCGTTGACGGTGTTCCATACTTTCTCATAAACGTAATACAGGTCATTGCGGTTTCGATCATAATGCTTTGCCTTAACGCACCGCTCGCTTTGTATTCAATAATAACGCTCCCCATCTTTTTGTACCTGCTCAGTAAGGTACAGACAAAACAAAGAACGCTCCATTTCAAGCGGTATTCAAACAACAGAGCGATGAATGCGGCTCTCTCCGATTCCCTTTCGGGTGTGCGTGTCGTTAAGGCATTTGCACGCGAGGACATCGAGAGCGAACGCTTCAACGAGCGTTCAAAATCACTCGCTATGTCCTTGCGTAAGCTGTCGTATTTCAACAACTCCGTTTTGCCCGCTGTCAACATCGTTATGTATTTCAGCAACATCATCGTATGGGGTGTCGGCGGCTGGATGGTAATGGCAGGCACAGGAAATATGGACTACGGAACACTCGTGACGTTTCTTTCATACGTCGGCATGATGACGTCCCCGCTGTTTTCATTTGTAAATATGTCACATTCGCTTTCCGAATGTACCAACGCAATGCAAAGACTTTTTGAAATTGCGGATACAGAGCCTGACGTAAAGGAAGATGAAAATCCCATAAGACTTGAAAATCCCAAGGGCAAGGTTGAATTCAGAAACGTTGAATTTTCCTACACGAAGGAAAGAAAGATAATCGACGGTATTTCGTTTGAAATAGAGCCCGGCGGAACCATCGGTATCGTAGGTCACACGGGTGCAGGCAAAAGCACGCTTGCGAACCTGCTTATAAGGCTTTACGACGTCACGGACGGCGAAATACTCATTGACGGTATAAACGTAAAGCATCTCGCATTTGAAGACTTACGCAAAAACGTGTCGATAGTATCACAGGAAACGTATCTGTTCGTCGGCAGTATACTTGAAAACATAAGATATGCAAATCCCGAAGCGACGTACGACGACGTTATAAGCGCGGCAAAAATTGCGGGCGCGCACGATTTTATCGTTAAGCTCCCCGATGCGTACGAAACGAAGATAGGCTTCGGCTATAAAGATCTTTCGGGCGGTGAGCGCCAGCGTATATCAATAGCGCGCGCAATACTGAAAGACCCGAAAATACTTATAATGGACGAAGCAACGGCGGCAATGGACACAGAAACGGAAAGAAGAATTCAGTACGCTTTGGGACTTCTGACAAAGGGCAGAACGACGATAATGATAGCGCACAGACTTTCAACACTGCGCGACGCCGACAAGCTCATCGTTATCGAAAACGGAAAGATGCCCGAATTCGGCACACATAAAGAGCTTTTGAAGCAAAAGGGAGTTTATCACAAGCTGTATAAGCTTCAAATGGAAGCGCTCAAAAACATTGGAATTGAAGCTGATTAAGAGTAGGTATGCTTATGGAAAATAAAAAAGTAAATCTTAAAGATGTTGTCAAAGTTACGTATCTCACACCGAAAAATGCACACTTTGAGGAGAAAAACAGCTTTCTCTCTTTCAAAGGTACGGTTTTGAAGCCTGATGAGAATTACGTATATACGGAAACAGATGTTGAATACAAAAGGGTGTTTTTGCAAAGAAACTTCCCCCACGATCAGCTTGAAAAATATATTTCCGTTCTTGACGAGGACAATATCGAAATCGGTATAATATCAGACATTTCCCTGTTTGATGAAAAAACGGCGGATATGCTCAGACGTGAGCTTGCAAGAAAATATTATATCCTCAAGATCACACAGGTCTACTCCGTTAAGGAAAAGTACGGATTTTCATATTGGAAAGCCAAAACCGAAAACGGGGATATAAGCTTTACGCTCCACGACACGTCAAGGAGCATAACGAAGGTCGGCGAGGATCGCTTATTCATTTCAGACGTTGACGCAAACAGATATGAGATAGAATCATTTGCAGCTCTCGACAGAAAGAGCCGTAAGTGCATGGAGCTTTATATTTAATATGATAAGAAGAATACTCGGTAAAATATACCGTAAAATAAGAAAAAAGCCCCAGCCGATCTCAATGTCGGAAATGAGGGCAAGACTGCTTGCAAAAATACCGAATGACTCATGGAACAAAGAAAAAGAAACCGTACTTACCGTTTTGTCATACACACTTGATTCTGATAACAAAAATACGGACGGTGTATTTCTTTTCACCGAAAACCGCATCAGAACATTTGAAAACGGCAAGCCCTGCATTGACGTTTCGTTTGATGACGTTGATGAGTTCCGCCAGAACACGTACGTCGGTGTATGTGCGCTTGAATATAAAAAAGACGGTGAGTATATAAGCATTTGCCGCGGTAAAATGTCACAGGCTGAGTTCTGGGGCAACGTGTGCAAAATGCTTAATAACTGTAAAGAAAAGGGCGTGTTCCCCGAAGAATATGTGGAAATGCAGAAGAAAATATGCCCCAAGTGCGGTCAGCAGATACCCAAGCGTACGGGCGTATGTATGAACTGCGTTGACAAAAAAGCGATGTTCGGGGAAGTCTGGCAGATAGTCAAGCCGTTCAAATTCAAGCTTATGTTTGCATCGTTTATGTTTTTTGTGACAGTCGGTGTAAACCTGCTGTTTCCTTACATAAACCAGATACTCGTTGACAATTACATCGAAAACACGGAAATGAAGAACTCAATCGCCGCAGGACGAGGCAAAGAAGTGCTGTTTATGTTTCTGCTCGTTCTTTTGTCGATGTTCGGTGCATATATTCTTCAGTATGTCGTCGGTGTTATCAGAAATATTACGATGCTTCACATCGGCACTGACCTCATTATCTCGCTCCGTAAAAAGATATTCAATAAAATTCAGGAAATGTCGCTTTCTTCAATATCAAGAAGAACAACGGGCGAGCTTATCAGGCGAGTAACATCCGACACAGCACAGGTCGAAAACTTTATATCGGGACAGCTCCCGAACCTTTTGAACCAGGTATTTCTTCTGGTGGTCATTACTGCTATTCTCTTTTCTTACGACTGGAAGCTTGCGCTCGTTATTATCATCCCCGTACCGATTGCGGCGGTGGCAATGCGCAGATTCTGGGCATTTACACACAAAATCTATCATAAACAGTGGGAAGCCGATTCAAGAGCTTCAAGCGTGCTGTTTGACATTTTCTCGGGTATCCGTGTCGTTAAATCCTATGGCACGGAGGATAAAGAGTACAGAAGATACGAAAGCGCCATACGCAAGGAAATGGAGCTTCAGATCAAAAACGAAACGATCTACTGTATGATACACCCGTTTTTGGGATTCATATTGCAGATAGGAAGCTTCTTTTTGCTTTACTACACAGCTTCACATATGCTTGACAAAACGATGACGTACGGCGAAGCATCGAAGTTCGTTTCATATGTTTCGTATATTTACGGCCCTATCGGCTGGCTTGCAGGTCTACCCCGTATCCTTACAAGAACGTACACTTCCCTTGTCAAGCTGTTTGATGTTCTTGAGGAAAAACCCGACGTACCCGATGACGAAGATGCAGTTGACCTTACGGTAAACGGTGAGATAACATTCAACAACGTTTCATTCGGATATGACGAAACAGGCGACGTTTTAAAACGCATCAATCTCACGGTAAAGCCGGGAGAAATGGTTGGCCTTGTCGGACGGTCGGGTGTCGGAAAATCAACGCTTATAAACCTCGTTATGCGTCTTTATGACACAACGGACGGCGAGATACTTATCGACGGCGTTGATATAAAGAAAATATCACAGCATTCTCTCCGTTCGCAGATAGGTGCGGTGCTTCAGGAAACGTTCCTTTTCTCGGGTACGGTATATAACAATATTGCTTATGCAAAGCCGGGATGTACTCACGAAGAGGTAATTGAGGCTGCAAAACTTGCAGGTGCGCATGACTTTATCGTGAAACTTCCCGATGCGTATAATACAAAAGTCGGCGAAAAAGGCCACACACTGTCCGGCGGCGAAAGACAGAGAGTGGCGATCGCAAGAGCGCTTTTGCGAGACCCGAAGATACTTATTCTCGACGAGGCAACGGCATCGCTTGACACCGAAACCGAGAAAAGTATTCAGGATTCACTTGAACGTCTTATCAAGGACAGAACGACTATCGCCATCGCGCACAGACTTTCGACACTCCGCAATGCCACAAAGCTCGTTGTGCTTGACAAAGGAACGGTTGCCGAAGTCGGTACACATGAAGAATTGTTGCAGAAAAAGGGTATTTATTACGGTCTTGTTATGGCGCAAAGACAGATGTCAAAACTGTCATAACTCAACCTGAAAAATATTTATAAAAAAATAGAATTTTTTTGAAAAAGGTATTGCATTTTTTCAAGTTTTATGATATACTGCTTGATGTTAACGGCCCGTTGGTCAAGCGGTTAAGACTCCGCCCTCTCACGGCGGCGACAGGGGTTCGATTCCCCTACGGGTCACCATCAACAAAAGAGTCCTCAAACGAGGGCTCTTTTGTTGATTTTGATGCATAGACTATCGAGCACCTCAGCAAATTCTTTGAATTTGCTGCGCGTTGCAGCTATGTTAAATTTATTTGCTTGTTTTGTTCAACACGCAAGGTTCAGATTTTCCAAAAACAAAAAGTCCTTATTGCCCAACTTCTCATAAGGAAGTTGGGCAGTTTTATTCGCCTTGGGCGAGTTCTATTGCTTCGCAGTGGTATTCGGCTTGCGCCGAGTGATATTTGCTTGGCAAGTTAAAGGAGCGAATAAAATATCACTGTGAGGCGAAGCCGAACAATATCACTACACGGCGGAGCCGTATAATATCACTCCGACGGAGTCGGAATATAACTCTTGCTTTCTCTGCTAATCTATGATATAATATATTCGGTATTGTAGGGGTATGGGCTTTGCCCGATACCAGCGTTGCAAGCAACGCTGTAATACCAAGGCGAAACTGGCAATAAAACAGAACGACGGGTTTGACACATACACATACTGATGTAATCAGTTAGACAAATTCGCATTTATCGAACAGTATAAGAGAACCCCGACAGAAAAATCTGTCGGGGTTCTCTCTTTGTTTACTGCGGATCAAATTTTTGTCTTTTCGGACAGTAGAGGACGCCTGTCCCTACAATACAACTTGCTAACTTCCTTATGAGAAGTACGCTTTTGAGGACTTTTTTATTTTGATACATAGACTTCAGAACACCTTTTTTATGGTACTTATTTTTGTATTTCAAAAATATTTGAAAATATGTTATAATAATTTTTACAGTTTTTATGAATTTTGTCGACTGTATTTATGAAGGGATAAAATTACAAAAAGAGGTGCAATATGGAACTTCAAAATGCAAAAAGAGCCATAATGAGCGATGAAAAAATAATAGAACTGTACTTCAAGCGTGATGAGCAAGCCATAACACAAACCGATATAAAATATAGAAATTTCTTACTTTCAATAGCTTATAACATAGTTCACGATGCTTGCGACTGTGAGGAATGTCTTAACGATACGTATGAAGACACGTGGAACTCAATTCCACCCGCACGCCCTTCCCTTCTTCAAGCGTTTCTTGCTGCCATTATGAGGCGGACGGCAATCGATTTATATAAAACAAAAACAAGACAAAAGCGGATATCTTCCGAATTTACCGTGTCGTTATCTGAAATAGAGGACTTCATATCAAGCAGAGACGACACTTTTTCATCAGTAGATGCAAACGAGCTTGGACATGTAATAAGCGATTTTGTACGTTCTTTATCACAACGCAAAATGTACATATTCATGAGCAGGTATTATATATTCCGTCCGATAAATGAGATTTCAAAATTGCTTGGGTGCAGTGAATCGACAGTCAACAAAGAAATTGCATCAATCAAAAAACTGCTGAAAGAAAAACTTAAAGAGGAGGGCTATACAGTATGAAAGAAAATGTTTTTTTAAACGGTGTAACAAGCATTGATCCCGACATTGTGGAACGCTTTATTTCCATGGATAATAAACTTCAAAAGAAAGTAAATAAATCGAAAACAAAAGCCATATGGCTTCGTTTGGGTGCTATTGCCGCATGCTTCGCTCTGATTATAAGCACTATCATTATTGTACCGATGTTCCGAGAAGATAAACCAAGTGGTCCTCCGATAGCTGATACAGGTACGAGCGCTGACTCATCAATAGATACTCTTCCACCTTCACGAGAAGAAACGGATGTCTTCACGAATTCCGATACTACTGACATCCCTTCACAAGGAGAAGAAACTGATCTCTTTCCGAATCCCGATACTACTGATGTCCCTTCTATTATTACACCGCCTGATAATGACCCTCCCCCTATTATATTCGATGCTACGGTATCTCCCGACAAGTTAAACGGTAACAATTCTGAATTCATAGTGGGATCATCACTTTCTATATCAGGCGGATCACCTGACTCGGCACCGCCGAGATTTCAATTCGATAAATGCATTACCGTTAAAGCAAGGGTTGTTAAGAATCATCCCGATAAATACCATAAGCTTGACGTAAGCTCAGACTATTCCCCTACTCCATATCGTTTGATACAAATGGAAACCATCGATATCATATACGGCGAAAATGTACCGAAGTATTTTCTCTATTTAATTAGAGATTATGTTTACGTTGATATGTCCGTATACGATTCCCTTTTGATATCTATGTATCAGCAAGGGGTTGAAAATTACGTTTTGAAAAATGCAACTCAAAATCAAATGGAATCTTTTGAGTTACCGTTATTCAGAGATTATCAAGATCATCCGGAGCTCGGAAACATCATTGCTTTCACAGATGGCATATTTGATGAAAGTTTGTGGCAAAACGAAAATTGGATATACGGTTATCAGTTCGCACGTCATATGCTTGATAATCCGGAAGACAGCTACCTTGTTGTAGCACGCGGAGATTCGGAAAGTGACGTTATTTCCAAAATCAAAAAACAATTTTCAGGTTACAATTACATCGCTCCCTCCACTAACTGCATATCAGCACTTGATTTTAAAACCCAAGCTGCAAAAGACGTGCTTGAGTACGTAAAGCCGTTTGAAAACGGAGTTTTTTCCCAGACCTATTACGCAAACAGCAGGATTCTTTTCAGACGTTTTATAAACGGCTGTCAAACCGAAGAAACCATCTCCATAGACATTCACACCGAGGAAGTAACATATTCAAAAACTCGTTACACCAAAGATGATATGGCAAAGATGGTGAATATCTCCGCACATCTTTCCGAAAAAGCAAATGAATATGCAGAAAAATTACCGATTCCGCCGCACACCGATCCTGAAGGAAAAACGCTTTTGTGTCTGAATCTTTATGCATGGTACGCGAAAGTTGACGGTAAATTGTACGGCGTTATAAAAACTGCCTGGATGTATATGGAAGAGGGCGATTATTACGTTCAGTATTATGACGATAATTATGTACTGTACGATATGAGTTCGGAAAGTGCTGCAGAAATATCAAGAGACGATCTTATAGAGCTTTTAGGAGAACGAAACGTGTATACAGGTGAATACGGATTAGGTATATTAATGCCTATGTACTAAATGACATTTTAGAAAGGCGGGCAAAAAACGCTCGCCTTTCTTTTGTATTCACACATAAAGCAAAATTTTATGATATAATACAAAAAACTTTTAAAAATAATTACACACTATCATTTTTTTCGGTACTATTATTTATGAAGGACCTTTCAAAAATTCAAGGAAGGAGGAAAGTTATGGGACTTCAAATAAAGCAAACGGAAAGAGCACCTCTGGAAGATGAAAAAATCGTTGAACTTTATTGGAAACGCGACGAAAAAGCAATTGAGGAAACCGCCTTAAAATACAATAAATATCTGTTTTCAGTCGCTTACAATGTTATTTGCGACAGACTCGACTGCGAGGAATGCTTGAACGATACGTATCTTGGTGCTTGGAACGCTATGCCGCCGTCAAGACCTAATGTACTCAAAGCATTTCTGACAACGATCACAAGAAGAATTGCCCTCAAACGTTATCACAGCAAATCAAGACAGAAAATGATCCCTTCCGAAATGACGGCATCACTTTCCGAACTCGAAGATTTTGTAGTCGGAGACGGGGATGTCAGTGAAGATTTCGATGCTTATAGGCTCGGACATATCATCAGTGATTTTGTCAACTCGCTCTGTACACGCAAACAGTTCATATTCATGAGCCGCTACTATGTAGCCGATCCCATTGATACGATTTTAGTTTTTGATATTCAAAATTCATTTTCGTGGGATTTGAAAAAATCACGGTAAATTTTTACGTTTTCGAATTCGCTCCAGCGTTTTGTTCCTGCGGGATTGCTGTCCATATCGTATATTTTCGCACCTTTGACAGCCATCAAAAACGGGCAATGCGTTGAGATGATGAACTGACAGTTATAGAAGCGTGCGGAGTCCTCGATGAATTTTGCAAGCTCCAGACGTCTTTCGGGACTGAGGC
>JAZKZC010000097.1:0-8151 GCA_045612465.1 Eubacteriales bacterium | reverse complement strand
CCGATGCTATTACTATCGTTGGCGGCGGAGACTCTGCTGCAGCTTGCGAACAGCTCGGCTTCGCTTCCCAGATCACACACATCTCCACAGGCGGCGGCGCATCTCTTGAATTCCTCGAAGGACTCGTTCTTCCCGGCATTGCATGCCTCCAGGACAAATAATAGAAAGCGTTGGTGTGAATATGAGAAAAACAGTTATCGCTGGAAACTGGAAGATGAATATGACACCTTCCAAAACAACTGAATTTATAAAGGCACTCGCGCCCGAGGTTGCCGCTTATAACAAGGCTGACATCGTTCTTTGCGTTCCTTTCGTAAACATACCCGCGGCTGTTGAAGCTGCAAAGGGTACAAACATCGGCATCGGCGCTGAAAACGTACACTTTGAACCCAAGGGTGCTTACACAGGCGAAATCAGCGCAGAAATGCTCGTTGAATGCGGTGTTAAGTACGCTATCGTAGGACACAGTGAACGCCGTCAGTATTTCGGCGAAACAGATGAAACGGTAAATCTCCGTGCAAAGGCTGCTATCGCAGCAGGTCTTACAGCTATCATCTGCGTTGGCGAAACGCTTGAAATGCGTGAAAGCGGTATCACTGCTGAAATCGTTGCTATCCAGACAAAGAAGGCACTTGCAGGTATTTCCAAGGAAGACCTTGCAAAGGTAATCATCGCATACGAACCCGTTTGGGCTATCGGTACAGGCAAGGTTGCAACGACAGAACAGGCAAACGAAGTTTGCGCTATCATCCGTGACGTTGTTGCAGGTCTTTACGACAAAGCAGCTGCTGACGAGCTTACAATTCAGTACGGCGGTTCTATGAACGCCGCAAACGCTGCTGACCTTCTTGCAATGTCCGACGTTGACGGCGGTCTTATCGGCGGTGCTTCCCTTAAGGTTGCTGACTTTACAACTATTGTAAAAGCCGCACAGTAAAATGAAATTTAAAGACGGATTCAAACGTATTCTGTCTTTGGTACTTTTATTAACCGTTATTCTTCCCTCGTCCGTAATTGCCGCGGTGAACACCGCCGCGGCAGAGGGTGGGATAACGGTTATTTTATCCGAAGACGGTAAATATCTGAATATTTCCTGCGAATCCCCATCTGATGAGCATTATCTCATTATGACGTCCCCTGACGGTGCCTCGCTTCCCTTGCAAAAGCTGTCAGGCGGTAAAAACGAAATACGGATAAAACGCGAAAACGATAAATATTTTTATTCGGAGTACACCGTTTGCTCATATGAAAACGAGGTCTACACACCTATATGCGGCACCTACGTTACCAACTGCGAAGCGGCGGCGAAAAACCGCTTTGAGATGCCGATGCCGTTTTCAAAAAAGGGACTCCGCGTGCGTCTTATGAGCGATGCCCAACAGCTCGGTATTTCGCACACAGTCGTTGATATTGCATTGAATGAGATGATCTCCGACGATTCCGATTCATCCCACACGATAAACATAGACGGCAAAACGTACTTTTTCAGCAGTTCATACGTTAATCTGCTTGACCATAAAATCAAGGTGCTGACCGACAGCGACGTAAACGTTTACGCGCAGATAGTTTTGTCGTCGCCGTCAAATACAAAGTCGGAAAACGCAAAAAAGCTTTATTATAAAACAGATATATCAACGGCGAAATACTACGGTGTAAATCCTGCGGGTGAAAAAGCAGCGGAATATTATTATGCCGCGCTCAAATTCATCGCATCGCGTTATACGTCCGAAAACGGAAAGTACGGATTTGTAGGCAATTACATAATCGGTAACACCGTAAATTCAAACAGATACGGAAATTATGCAGGACAAATGGCTTTATCGGACTACGCAGGTGATTACGCCAAGGTCTTCCGCATAGCTTATGCCGCGGTCAAAGGCACTTACTCAAACGCTGTACTGTATACATCCGTTAACGGCTGCTTCAATACACCCGTGCGCGACGGAACACCGGATTTTTCGCTTGACTACACTGCGCATGATTTTCTTGCGTCATTCAACGCGCAACTCAAGCAGGGCGGAGATATACCGTGGAATCTTTCCGCGGAGCTTGACACCGCTGATATTTCAAGAAGTGATTTCTGGAACGAGTCTGTTTCCCACTCATTTGATACACCGTATATAACGATGAAAAATCCCGATGTGTTCACCTCTTTTATAAACGAGGGTGAATTTGCAAAGGAGGGTGTTTCAAGATACCTGACCGTATCGGGATGCGCTTTTACGGGCGTTGATAACGGAAATGACGCACAGAAAAAGCAAGCGGCGGCTTATGCTCTTGCTTATTACACAGCGGAAGCCAATCCGCTTATAAACGCATTTATCTATTCATCGCACGTTGACTTAAAAACCGATGAATGTGTCAATTCCGGGCTCTACACAAGACGCGAGGACACGCTCCAGCTTGCGGACAGTCCCAAAAAAATATACGAAGTATTCAAGTATATAGATACGTCATCGTCGTCAATCTACACCGCGGAATATTCAAATACCATCGGTGCATTTTACGGCGACATCATAGACGGTTACACCTCATCACAGGAAAAACGTATCGTTATGTCGGGGCTTTCCAAAAGCGTTTCGGGCAGAAAAGTGATACACACGTTTGATTTTAACGAAGGTGTCAGCGGATTTTATCCGTCAGACAATGCGTATTCCGCCTCTGTAAAAACAGACGGTGACGAAAAACACCTTTACTGTGTAACTTATAATTCCGACCTTTGCGAGTACAGAGGTGTGTGCCGCATGCTTCACGATGTACCGCTTGACGGCACGGGATACGTGTCGTTCGACATCACACCCGAATGTCCCGACGGAGTTGAGTTTGTTGACGTTATGTGCAGGCTCTGGGGCAGAGACGAAAACGGAAAGAGCGTTGTTTACGAGGGTGTATCGCAGATACCGTCCGACGGATGCACCACCCTTTCGTATCAGATAAGCGACTTTATTTCCGTGACGGGAAAAAACACCGAGGGGATGAAGATATGGATACGTCCTCATTCCGCTTCCGACGGCGGTGAATACAATATGTGTATATCAAACGTTTCTTTTTTGAGTTCATCGTTTGCGTTCAAAACGCTGTTTACAGTAATCGGTATCATCCTTCTTTTGGGTACTGTCGGTGTCTTGGTATACTTTTTCATTTTCAAACGCAAGAAAAAAGCGCCTGTCGTATACCGCGGTTTTGACAGACGTAAATTAAAAAAATAAAAAGGAGCTGTTTAAAATGGCACTTGAACATATTGAAAAAATAAAATGCAAGGATTGCTCCTGCGAATTTGACATAACCGTTTACGAATCGGTCAACGGTGCATTCGACGACGAAGCACAGAAAAAACTTTTATCGGGTGAGCTGTTCACGCACGTGTGTCCCGAATGTGGTCAGGTCGTTGCGCTTTCATATCCGATGCTTTATCACGATATGGACAAAAAATTTATGATACACCTTTGTCCCGACGGCGAAAATGTCGAGGAATATATCAAAAACATAAAGGATGCGCAGAAAAAAATAGACGAGCAATTTCCCGAAAAACGTGTGGAAAAGCCTTATAAAATGAGAATCGTATCAAACGAAAACTCTATGCGTGAAAAGATAACGATATTCGAAAACGGTCTTGATGACAGAATAATTGAGCTTTTAAAGATGTTCTTCGCTTCAAGACTTCAGGCAACGAACAAAGACGCCGCAATATCCGACATTTTGTTCTTTGTCGGACATCACGGCGAGTATATGTTCCAGATAATGCTTGCAAACGGAGAAAACCTCGTTTCGGAGGTACCCAAGCACTTTTATACGTTATTCTGCGAGCAATATATGAAAAAATGCGAGCTTGCATCGCGTGACAATTTCATTATTGATGCTGATTTTGCCATTCTCGTTCTGAACGGAAAATAAATTATTTTACGCAGTCTTTGAACGTCTTGTATGCTTCGTCAAGCGTCATTTGCTTTGTAAATACGCTTGATGAGCCCGCGACGAACATATCGGCGCCAGCTTTCTTCATAAGCACACCATTTTCAAAGCTGACGTTTCCGTCAACCTCAATAAAGACATTTTCATAACCTGCGCTGTCTAAAAGGCAGCGCATTTCTTTTATTTTTTCAAGTGAGCCTTCGACGAGCTTCTGCCCTGCATACCCAGGGTTCACCGTCATAACGAGCACACCCTTTATTTTATCAAGAAAAGGAATTACAGCATCACACGGGGTTTTCGGATTTATGGCAAGAATTGCGCCTGCGCCCTTTGAATTTATGTAATCAAGGCATTTTGTAACATCGTTTGACGCTTCAAAATGAATACTTACAAGGTCATTTTCCTTTATGTCGAATCTTTCAAGCTTTTCTTCGGGCAATGTTATCATCAGATGTATATCAAGCGGAGTATTTGTATATGAGTGAAGATTTTTGATATAGTCCGTACCGAGGGTATAGTTAGGAACAAACACACCGTCCATTACATCTATATGCAGATAATCGGCGCCGCATTTTTCAAGTGCTTTTACACCTGCGCCGAGGCAGAACATATCGGCGCACATCATTGAGGGGCAAATATACGATTTTTTCATTTTGCAAATATCGCAATCACTGTATTTCCGCGCATCATTTCAAGCGCTTTGATCATATATTCCTCGGGAATAACGACACAGCCCGCAGACGATGTCGAGCCGGGCGACGGAATATGCAAGAATATCGCAGAGCCTTTGTTCGGCACGGCGGGTTCTACGTTATAGTTTATCATTGCGGCATACTTATATGAATTTGTGTATCTTATAAGATGCTCATATTCTCCCTTTTCAAGCCATTCTTTCGTCATCTGACTGCCTTTGACGTGGGTATTGTACGTGGGAGAATTACTGTCGCCGTCCCAATAATCATCCTCGTCTATAAGTGTGTACGGGACCGTCATTTTGCAGGGCGGGAGCGTATTTCCGAAGCATTCACCGATAGAGTAAACACCCTCGGGAGTTTTTCCGTCGCCCTCAATTTTTTCATCCGCAGGGTGTATTCCACTGCGGCCTATATATCCGTCTGTTTCGAAAACGAGCGAATAAGCACCGTTTTCTTTTTTATATGCATAAAAACGGCACGCTGTGCCATCTGTGCCTATGCAAACGAATGCGCTGTCGGCATTTTTGAAATCAATTTTTGATATATCCATAATCTTCATAACCTTTCGTAATCGGTAAGGTCATTATATACGTCTTGTTTATATCTGGGTTTATGTCCATGTAAAATTATCGTTAATTTCTATATGTTTTATATGTGCCCAAAATATAATTTTTAACAACTTTTTGCCCACTTTTATTAAAAATTAATAAATATGTAAAGAAGTTTATTATAAATAGTGGTATCATAATATATTGGGTTGATATGTTATAAAATATTTAATCCTTACTTTTCCCAAAGGAACTGATAACGTATGAAAAACTGTAAAAGGACCGCTGTATTTCTTTTAGCTCTGGCACTTCTTCTTCCGTCCTGTACGGATAAATCCCCAAACGACACCTCTGTTTCAGCCAACAGCGATACGATCGCAGAATCAACAAATTCAACCGCGACAACTGAAACAACGGAAACGTCCGATGTGACGGATCCTTTGGAATCAAAATACGTAAACGCTGAATTTTCTCTTCCCGGAGGTTTTTATTCCAAAGCGCAGACGCTTACGCTCTCGCTTACAGCTAATGCCCCCGACGGTGCGTATATAACGTATACGCTTGACGGAAATGAACCCGATGCCGATTCCGAAAAATACACGGATGCGCTCACCGTCGCTGACGGGGGCACGACCGTTGTGCGTGCCGCTTGCTTTGACAAAGACGGCAACAACATCGGCAGAATTAAGACAAATACGTATATAAAGACAGATTCGGGTATAACAAGTGCCCCCTACACCGTATCACTCGTTACGGATAATGAAAATCTCTACGGAGATACGGGCATTATAACGAACTACAACGGTTCGGGTAAAGCCTGGGAACGCGTTTGCCACGTTGAGATATTTGCAAATGGCGGCACTGAGGTTATATCGCAGGATGCGGGACTCCGCATTTTCGGCGGTTCGTCACGTTCAGTAGCACAAAAGTCATTCAGACTTGTGGCGAGAAAAACGGGATATTACGATGAGATGCTTTATAACGGAAGCGGCTCGTTTGACTATGCTCTGTTTTCCAACAGAACACTTGAAAACGGCGATCTCCTTGCAAGATTTGACCGTATCGTGCTTCGCAACGGCGGAAACGATTCTCTTATAAACCGTGCGCAGGACGGTGACAACGCATCGATGATACGTGATGCGGCAGTCAATAACTTTGCTGTAAAATATGCCCCTGCCGTGGCATCGCAGGCATCTGTATTTGCCGCAGTTTATCTTAACGGTGAGTATTACGGTATTCTCGATATGAAAGAGGATATTGACGAAGATTACATTTCCAACCTTTACGGCATTGAAGATAAAGAAAACGTGACTGTTGTCAAGTCAGAGCTTGACACAGAAAAATGGTGTTACGGCGATCACGATGAAAACATTCCCTGCGGAAGATTTTGCGGCGCGTGGTTCTACTACGAAGTGGATTCGGGCCTTGAAACGGCGCTTGATGATTTCGCAGCATTCTGCCGTAAGGTAATAAACTGTGAGCCTTCGCAGTATGATGCGATGTATGAGGAAGTCAAGGCGACCGTTGATATTGAAAACTTCATTCAGTATACAGCATTGAATCTTTATTTCTGTAACACCGACTGGGCGCATAACAACCTCAAGCTGTGGTGCTATACGGGTACACCCGAAGCAGGCACTTATAAAGACGGAAAATGGCGCTTTGCGATGCGTGACTGCGACTTTGCAATGGGCAGATACGAGTCTGCCGCTTTGCCTGAGCTTTATACGCTTGCAAATATGGACACGTTTGCTTTCGTGCTTGAAAATTACTACGGCGGTAAATTCGAATACGTCGGTAATTATGCCGATCCGCTTTATCTCAAAGGACTTTTGGCTTTCTGTCTGAGAAATGACGAATTCAGAAATGAGTTCAAAGCGTACTGCGATGTTTTGATGTCGGATGAAGCAAATTCATTTTTACAGAAGAACGTTTCGGAGCTTTCCGACACGCTCAATCCTTTAATGAAAGATCATATTGAACGTTGGGGAGATGAGCTTCCGAGAAAGTACAGCATCCGCACATGGACACGTGAGATAAACGATATTAATAACTGGGTAACAAAGAGAAATTCATATTTCAAAGATTATATGGAAGCTTCTCTTGCTAATTTTGAATAAATTTAATTTTTAAAGAGGTATAAAAAAATGGAAAGACTTACGGGAACAATTTCAAGAGGTGTAAGAGCGCCTATTATCCGTCAGGGTGATGACATTGCTCACATCGTTGCGCAGAGTGTGCTTGATGCGGCAAAGGCAGACGGTTTTGAGATAAGAAACAAGGACGTCATCGCAGTTACAGAGGCAGTTGTGGCAAGAGCGCAGGGTAACTACGCAACGGTTGACCAGATCGCCGCTGACGTTAAAGCTAAATTCCCCGAAGGACACATCGGTCTTATTTTCCCCATACTTTCAAGAAACCGCTTTGCAATCTGCCTTAAAGGTATTGCAATGGGCGTAAAGAAAATAACACTTATGCTCAGCTATCCCGCTGACGAAGTCGGAAACCACTTGTTTGACGACGATATGCTTGACGAAAAGGACGTTGATCCTTGGCGTGACGTACTCGACGAAAAGAAATACCGTGAGCTTTTCGGTTACGTAAAGCACACATTCACGGGTGTTGACTACGTTGAATACTACAAGAACCTTATCGAGGAGTGCGGATGTGAGGCTGAAATAATCCTTGCTAACGATTGCCGTGCTATTCTTCCCTACGCTAAGAACGTTCTTAACTGTGACATTCACACAAGAGCAAGAACAAAGCGCCGTTTGCTCAAGGCAGGCGCTGAAAAGGTTTGCTCGCTTGATGAAATACTCACTTCAAGCGTTGACGGAAGCGGTTACAATGAAAACTACGGTCTTCTCGGTTCAAACAAGGCAACGGAAACAACTATCAAGCTGTTCCCCAGAGATTGCCAGCCCGTTGTTGACAAGATAAAGGCTGAAATTGATGCGGCAACAGGCAAGAGCGTTGAGGTTATGATCTACGGCGAC
>JAZKZC010000096.1:0-2840 GCA_045612465.1 Eubacteriales bacterium | reverse complement strand
ATCGTCGCTGATCAGCCAATTCAAGAGGTCTAATTCCTCATCGAGATAGACAAGCTCGGGAACTGTGAAATGGGTTGCACCGTCAAGAACGGTAACTCGGGCGTTTGCGCCCTTATCCCACAATGCAGTTACAATATTGATAGAACCCTTGGGAGGAACGTATTTATCATCGGAGGCAACCAACGCCCAAAGGGGCATCTTGGCGAGATTTTCAAGAACGGTATCGTTGCTCTTGATACTTCCGCTCAGCGGTGCAATTGCGTGGAACAGATCGGGATACTCGTTTGCAATCGCATAAGTACCGATGCCGCCCATGCTGTGTCCCGTCAGATTTACATTATCGGGATTGATCTTGTAGGTGGAAACTACATTTTCAATAAGCGCCTTGACCTTCGGCGCAGCGTCTAACCACGCGCTGTAAGAGGATGAAAGCTGCGGAAAGATGATATATGCCGGAACATCGTCAAACTCTCCGTCGGACACCCACTTGCAAAGTCCGTCGCCGGTCATTTTACTCAGATCCTCGCCTTTTTGGCTCATACCGTGAAGATATACGATCAGCGGCATATTCTCCGTTGCATTTTCGGGGGTGAACAGCCAATAATTCATTTTCTCGGTATCGCTGACGGCGAAGCTTTGCTGTGTAAACGATGCCTCGGTTTTTGGCTCGGTCGTATTACCGTTTCCGTTAGGATCGGTGGTTTCTCCCGGCGTTTCGTTACCCGTACCATCGGTCGTTTCATCGGTATTTTGATCATCGCCGTTCGTATCGGGGATGGTGCTTTGATCGGTGTTGTTTGTTGTTTCGTTATTGATATCGGGATTTTGCGGGCTGTCGCAGGATGTAAGGACGAATACTCCCGCAAGAAGAACGCAAATAAGCAAAAGTGAAATAATTTTTTTCATAGCCGTATCCTCTCGTTTTTTTGTTTATATGATACCTCCCGTAAGTTAATTGATTGTTAATTTCAAAAAATAAAGCAACACTCGTGCGTGCTGCTTTATCGTATATCATTTTTTCAGAGTAACCGTAAATTCCGTTCCTTCTCCCAAAACGCTTTGGACACCGATCTCACCGCTGTGCAATTCGACAATGCTTTTTACCATTGACAGACCGAGACCGTAGCTCTTGCTATCCTCTGCGCGAACAGAATCAACTTTATAGAAGCGAGTCCATATCTTATCAAGATTATCTTCCGCTATACCGATGCCATCGTCCTTTACGCTGATTTGGACTGTATCGTCAAGTTCGGTAACCGTAATGATCGTCTGTCCGTTTTCTTTTCCGTACTTGATGGCGTTGTTTACCAAATTATTAACCGCACTTGAGAGCAACGCCTCGTCGGCACGTACTGTCGGAGAGCCGTCTGTCTGCGTGATGATCTTGATATTCTTTTCTTCCGCAAGCTCGCGCTGTGTATATACAACACTTTCAACTATATCGGAAAGAGACACGTCCTCCATATTGAGCTTTTGGCGGTTTTTATCGATCCTTGCGAGAAGTAACAGCGCGGAAACAAGGGTTGACAGCCTTTTGGCTTCATACACGATGTCCTCGGCAAGCTCACGCTCCTTTTCATCCTGTGCAATATCAAGCAGATATTCGCCCTGCGCGAGAATGACGGTGATGGGAGTGCGAAGCTCGTGAGAAGCGTCGGATGTAAACTGCTTTTCTTGCTCGATAACTTCCTCGATCTGTTCAAGCATTTTATTGAGCGTCAAGGAAAGCTCGTAAAGCTCGTCCTTGTGGGCGTTTGCCTTTATCGGAATTCTTTCGCCCAAGTTGTTGTGCGCGTATATTTCATTTGCCGTACCAACGATATCGGCGACGGGGGCAAAAGCCTTTTTGGTAATGTAATATCCTCCGAGTGCCGCAAAGAGCAGAAACAGCGGCAGCATAATCAGCAAGGCAATCACGGTGGTTTCGCCAAACAGACCGAAATCGTCAACGGGTGTAACACCGCGTATCCAATACCCGTTATCGCTGTTGCCTACGGCAGAGGTTTTGAGAATGTCATAAACGATATAGTCCTGACCGTCAACGGTTTCTTTTCGGATGCTTTTATCCTCAAACGCTATGCCGGATAGCTTTTCGTTATTGTGTCCGACGATAAACTCACCGTTTTTTTGATAGATTGCGACGTTTTTATACTCTTTGCTTTGCACCGTTTCGGATACGCTTTCGGTTATTCTTGCCTTTACCATATCGGAAATTTGAACGACTTGAAGCTTCAAATCGTTTTCAATGCTGTCCATAGATATCTGATAGGACAGAACGATGATGGCAGATATGAATATCAGCAAAAGCATAAGCATAACCGCCGTGTACCACATCGTTATGCGCGATTTGATTGACGATAGCCTTTTCATAAGTCGGTTTCCTTTATAACGTATCCCAAATTTTTGACGGTATGAAGCAGCTTGACCTCAAAGTTATCATCTATCTTGCGCCTCAGATTATAGATATGTACCCTTAAAACGTCGGTGCTGCCCTCGTAATTATAATTCCAAATGTTTTCTTCGATCTTTTCCTTTGAGAGGATCACGCCCTTGTTTCTGACGAGATATTCTAAGATGGAATACTCCTTGGACGAAAGCTCAATCGTCGCACCGCCGCGCGTGACACGTCTTGTGGCAAGGTCAATGCTGAGATCGGCAACGCTGATAACGTTGCCGAGGGCGTTATCTCTCGCTCTGCACATCGCGCGGATTCTCGCGCACAGCACATCAAAGGAGAAAGGCTTGGTCAGATAGTCGTTTGCTCCCGTATCAAGACCTTTGACGATATCCTCGTCCGAATCCTTTGCGGTCAGCATAAGAACGGGAGTGTGTATTTTTCC
>JAZKZC010000095.1:0-5990 GCA_045612465.1 Eubacteriales bacterium | reverse complement strand
CTTTGAATAGCCCTCTACTGCGCAGTGTACGTCATTTTCTTTAAGTATGTCAATGTCTTCCGTATTTACCGCGATTTCAGACATCGCAAGTTTGGCTATCAGAAGCAATACTCTGATGCTCACGGCTATTTTTCTGTTTTTCATTTTTTCATTTCCTTTTCCAAATTAATGATTTCCGACAGTATTAAAACACAAGCGAGTCAACTTTGTTCAACAAATACTCAAGCATTTCTTTGCATCTTGCTATCTTTGCAGGGCTTTCGGCTTCATCGGGACGGCGAAGCGCACGGCGCAACATTCTCGTATAACCGATGATCATTGCTTTTTCCTTGATATTTTCGCAAACAGCCTCGTCATCGGTTCCGAGATACATTTTCAAAGCCGTATCCCAGAATTTGCCCGCAGTTTCAAAGCTGTACCCGAAGAAATCCATCATATTCTGATGGTTAAGCTCCGAATATCCGACAAACGCATTGAACATAGAACCAAGCTCAAATACGGGGTGTCCCATACAAAGCGTGTCCATATCAATAAGCAACGGCTCGCCGTTTTGTATCATGACGTTGCTCGTATGGTAATCACCGTGCAGAAGCGTGTTCCTTTTCGGAACAGCTTGTATCAGTGAATGAAGCTTATCCGACTGTTCCTTCGGGATGTGCGGTGAAACGAAATCCGCCCAATAAAGTGCAGTTTGCTTCATATCCGGGACCTCTCCGTCCTCAATTTCGATTGCGTGTATGCTCTTGAGCATATCAACGTAATACTTCACGGCAAGCGATATATCGTCGGGGTCTTTCCGGAGATATTTTGTAATACTCGTGGCATTCAAAAGCTCCGTGACTGTACCGTAACCGTCACCTACGCGAACGATACCGTAAGGAATAGCGGTATTCACGCCGAGAACAAATGCACGTCTTGCATTTTCACGCTCCTGCTTTATTTCAGGTAACGCATCCTTTGAAAAATACGTTTTTACGATAGTTTCATCATCGTAGCGGTAAACTGCACCGTTTGCGCCCTTGGCGATAAATTCGCACCCGTCGATATTCATTCTCTTATATGCCTTTTCTATCGTTACCATATCGGTAAATCCCGTCATATCAAAGACCTCATAAACGTCAGATGCAACGTTTATAACGGCAAGCTTCGGCACCTCCTTGCGCAGTTTCAGAACAACGCGCAAACCTGCCGAGGATATATATTCCAATTTATCGGCATCTATAACAACGTGTTTTCCCGCATTTTCGTTTTTGATGCTGAAAATTTTTTCCTCTGCCTCCGATGCATTGGAAGCATCAATTCTTCCCTCTGCGGCAATATATAAAATGTCTTTATCTACACGGTATGTAATTTGCATCTTAAACCTCTTTTCCAAAAACAAGCTCAGTGAGCGTTTTGTATTCGATCCACGCTGACGTATCTGACAAACGCTTCGTCAATTCAAGAATCGAACGATAATACCAGGCATGCTCATTGGCATCCTTCTGATTGAATTTCTGCCATACGGCATCGCCCTCTGTTTTAAAATCGCGGTATATGGAGCGCATATTTGCAAGCTTGTCGCCTATCCACACCATAAGTACGTTTATATCATCTGTATTTCTGAGGATCTCCAGCGTTTCTTCCTTGCGTATACGCCACGTTTCCGAAGCCGGACGGTCCTCGCGCTTGTTTTCTGTTTCTGATTCAACCAGCTCTCTGACGCGCTTGCCGAATTTTTCTTCAATTTCTTCTATCGTAACGTCTGTATCTTCAACAACATCATGCAAAACCGCAGCGGCAAGCACGTTCATATCAGATGTCATAGTACCTACAATAACTGCCGCCTCCATAGGATGAAGTATATACGGAGAATCACTTTTCTTGCGTCTCATTCCGTCGTGAGCCTTTACGGCAAATAAAATTGCTTCACTTATAAGTTCCATCATTTTACCACCACCAAAATATCAGAAAATCCCGTTATATCAAATACTTCCGCTACAAGCTCGCATACGTTCGTGAGCTTCATGGAAGGCTTTGCTTTCTTGTGTGCCGCCAGCAGAACGCGGAGTCCTGCGGAAGAAACATACGAAAGCTTTTCACAGTTCAACATAAGTTCGTTTATACCGTCCGTATTTGCATTCAAAAAGCTTTCAAGCTCGGGAGCTGTCAACGCATCAAGACGCCCGTCAAGATTTACGTTCAATTTATCCCCGTCTTTATCAAAATTTATCTTCATCATTGCTTCTCCTTATGCAAATTTCTTCGTGACAATGATATCTGCCCTTGCCCCCTTCACACCTACCGTAACATCATCGGCAAGCGAAGCGATAACAGATTTTTCAAGCTCATCCCAAGCCTCTTTTTCATCCTTTTTAACAGTGTTTCTGTATTTATCAAGGCTCCAGAGGTAAGCGTAGTCCATTCCCTCCACATATCCCGTTGAAAGGTGGAATGTTCCGGATGACATCGCAAAAGCACCGAGGCTCGCTTCGTCAAGGAAAAAGTTTTCTATCGCTGAGCGTATCTTGCCGACGATACCGACCGCCGCTGCATTCTTTTTGTTATTTGAAATTTTTATCAATTCGTCTTTTTTGTCGGCAGTCATATTTTCAAGCTCGATTGAAATATTGATCTTGCACACACCGTCTTCGAATTCGAACCAGAGCTTACCCTCAAAATCGTTGATGATATTGGGCAACATTCCGTCTATTTCCTCACAAAGCAGGCGAAGCTGAAGCGTTTGCTTGTGGTCAAGTCCATTGTAAGCGGCAACCCTTTCGCTTTCAGCAAAAATAGCCGCCAAGTCCTTGCTTCCTTTTTCTATCGTACATACATCCGATCTCATACTTTTTCTCCTTTATAATTTTTAACGTTTATTCAATAACCAGAATATCTGCAAAGCCCGTCATTTCAAACACATCCATAACTTCATCGCAAACGTTTATAAGTTTCATTGAACCGATTTTCTGCATTTTCTTCTGTGCTCCGAGCAAAACGCGCAGACCTGCACTGGAGATGTACTCCATACCCTTAACGTCAAGGATAAGGTTCTTCGTATCTCCGAGGTCCTCGTTGATAGTCTTGTCGAGTGAGGGTGCTGTGATAGTGTCAAGTCTTCCTACGATTTCAATAATCGTTTCTCCTGCATTTTTCTTGATTTCGATCGTCATAGTTATATCTCCTTTAAATTATTTATATTTTTTTGGTCATAGTAAGTACGTTTTCGCCGTTTTCATAGGAATATTTCAGGAAATCCATCGTTTTCTTCGTGATAAAGATTCCAAGACCTCCTATTTCGCGTTCTTCGGCAGACAGTGTGATGTCGGGCTCCGACCTCTGCAACGGGTCGAACGGTATGCCCTTGTCAGCCATACGGAATGTCACGCATCGGCTTTCCTCGTCATAGCTGATTCCGAACGCCACGTCGCCGTCGCCGTTCGGGTATGCATAGTGAGCAACATTGACGAATACCTCCTCAATGGCAACGCACACCGCCGTCTGTATCTTCAAGGAACATTCAAATCCTTCAAGCGTTTCTTCAACAAAACCGAGCACCTCAGGCAACGCTTCGACCTTCGCCGGGAAAATTTTATCCGTCATACGCTCACCGTCTTCTTTCGTTTTGTAATCGAGCATCAGCATCGTAATATCGTCAAACTGCGGTCTTTCACCCGCAAATTCGTCGATATTGCCTTTCAGCGCCGCGAAAAGCTGCGGTGCTTCCATAGAAGCATTTTCATTCATGAAATTCAAAAGTTTTTCTTCGCCGTAAAGCTTGTTATCCATGTTTGTCGCCTCGGTCACGCCGTCGGTATATAAGAACAGCCTGTCACCTCTGCCGAGCGTTATTTCACCGACACGGTAACGCACACCCTCCATACCTGCAAGCACCAGACCTGCACGTGATTTGAGATACTCAAACGTTCCGTCACGGCGTTTTAAAAGCGGAGGATTATGACCTGCGTTTGCAAACTGAACCTTGCCCGTTGCAAGGTCGATAATACCCATCCAAGCGGTAACGAACATACCCGATTCGTTGTTTTCACAAAGCTTTTCGTTAGCTCTTGTGAATATGTCGTTTACAGCCATACCGCTTTCAGCCAAGTCTTTTATGATGGTTTTAGCCCTCATCATAAACATCGCCGCGGGTATTCCCTTACCCGAAACATCGGCGGCAAGAAACGCCGCTGTCGTTTCATTCAGCTTATAGAAGTCGTAGAAGTCGCCTCCGACCTCCTTTGCGGCTAACATTTCCGCATATATACTGTAGTTGTCATCATTCGGGTAATTCGTCGGAAGCGCGGAAAGCTGAATTTGTTTTGCGTATTCAAGCTCCTTATCAATACGCGCCGCCGCCTCGGCAATATACCGTTTCAGCGTTGCGACCGTTGAGTTGATGTCGTCTGAAAGCGACGAAAATTCCTCATTTGAGCGAACATCCACCGTCACGTTGAGATCACCATCGGTTATCCGTCCGAGCGTATCGTTTATCTTCTTCAGATTATTGATGATAACGCGCTTTATCAGTATGTAGATAAATACGAACAAAGCAGCGAAGATGAGCACCTGCATAAAGATGCTCGTATAAAGCGAGGCATCACGCATAAACATCGCTTCAGCCTCGGGCATAGCCGCGATGATGCAGTAGCCTTCAACAAATTTGAATACGTATATATATTTTTCGCTGACATCGTTTATACCGTCCACGATGTCAACATAGTGAAGCGATGATGCCGCCTTACCTTTTTTCATTTCCTCCGGTGGTTCTATACCGATGGTTGAAATGTGACGTCCGGAATACTCGTTATCTATAACTATTGAAAGCGTGTCATCGCACACGGCAATAAATCCGCCCGTGCCGACGTGGCGGTTTTTGGTGACGTCAACCACGAAGCCGTTGAGTATTTCGTGGAATTGCTCGGCATCATATCCTACCTGTATGAATCCGCCGTTTGAAAGATTTACTGCCGCATATTTACGCAAAACAGATTCGTCTTTACCGCGTGGGCCGTATTTCTGCACGAACGAATCTTGATTTTTCAAGGTATCAACGAATTCCTTTGACTGCTCCTTGCTGTTCATATCGTAAACACCTATAACGTCATCTTCGGTAGAATCGATTATCAATCCCTCTGAATTTACGATGTTTATCTCTTTTACGGCATATTTTTCCGAAAGCTCACCAAGAGATACATTTGTTCCGTTCTCATACTCATTCTTGACGTTTTGTACGATTTCCAATATCTGCGCGTCGGATTTTCCCTTTATATCAGCCTCAACATCGTTTATAGCTGTGGTGAATATCTCCTGCGTTTCTATCTGCACCATTCCGTTTTGAAGAACGAACGTAAACGTGCTCGTTACGAGATAAGCTACAACAATACACACCAAAAGCCAGCGCTGGAACGTGTTTGCGATACGCTCACTGCCTTTTTTCACCGTGAAATATTCACGGCTCAGAAGCGATACTATCACGATTGCAACGCCGACCGCCGCAGAGTTGCCGAGTATCATCGGGAACGTAGCGCCCTTTACAAACTCAAAGGCATACGATGAGTTATCCATATTCGTAACGAATATCAATATCATGTGTACGACTTCGCACACGACGGCGATACAAACACCGTAACCCCAGGTCGGCTTTTTGTTATCGAACATCAGCTTACGCAGTCCCGCTGCCATCAAACCCGCAAGAATAGTCGCAATACTGCAGGCAAGCTGCGTATATACACCACCGCCCCAATAAACGGAAAACCAACGGTAAAGTCCGCCTATCAAACCGGATATAATACCCGCGGGCGCACCGAAGATAAGTCCCGCCGACAGCGGCGCGGCATCGCGGACGTTCACGGTCGTCCCGAGCCATTCAACACCGTACCCCGATGCAAAAGCCGAAACACCTCCGAACAGTACGCCGATGATGACCTGTTTTACTATGTACGGCAATTTTTTTCCTGCATACTTGTCAAGCAGATATACTGCCATAACAAGCGCGCAGTTAATCAATA
>JAZKZC010000094.1:0-28035 GCA_045612465.1 Eubacteriales bacterium | reverse complement strand
CGGATATGGTCTGTTCACCGGAGGTCTGGGCATTGATTTTGGTGCAAGAAAATTAGGGGCAATGGTGGTTCCGATGTCATCAGGTAATACACAAAGACAGATGATGTGTATGGAAGATTTTGGCGCAACTGCAATTACATGTACTCCATCATATGCTATGCATTTGGCAGAATCGCTTCACGACGCAGGGCTGACAGAACGTTTGAAAATTAAAACAGGAATTATGGGAGCAGAACCTTGGACAGTAGAGATGAGAGAGCAGATTGAAAAGGGCTGGGGCAACGGCTTCTTTGTAACGGACAACTACGGAATGAGTGAGCTTAACGGCCCCGGTATGGCAGGCGACTGCGTATTCAGAAACGGACTTCACATTTCGGAAGACCACTTCCTTTGCGAAATAATCGACCCCGTAACGGGCGAGGTGCTTCCCAAGGGCTCAACGGGTGAGCTTGTCGTGACTAACCTCACGAAAAAGGGTATCCCGATGCTCCGTTACAGAACAAAGGATATAACAAATATCAACTATGAGCCTTGCGCTTGCGGAAGAACGACAGCACGTATGCACAAGATAATCGGACGAAGCGACGATATGCTCAAAATAAGAGGCGTCAACGTCTTCCCGACGCAGATAGAAAGCGCGCTTATAGGTATATCGCAGATCTCTCCCCACTATCAGCTCGTCGTAAGACGTGAGGGATATGCTGACAACCTCGAAGTCAAGGTTGAGCTTATTGACGGCACGCTCCTTGCAAAGTACAGCGAGCTTGAAGCTTTGCAGAGAAAGGTGCACGACAAGATAAAATCCATTCTCGGAATTGAAATCAAGGTAACACTTGTTGAACCAAAGAGCATCGAAAGATTCGTCGGCAAGGCAAAGAGGGTCATCGATTTGAGAAACGTAAAATAAAAATCGGAATTTTCAGAATTACTCGTTTTCATAAAATGGACAAAAATATATTTCCGCAGGAAATATGCACCCCTTGCCTGCGGGCAGTCCTGCGGACTGTGGGGGGCGCAGGCGGGGTGCCGTCACCACATTGAATGAAACGAATACAAGAATGAGAATTTCATCAATACTACAACACATAACATTATAAACACCAAAACAGAAAGGTTTTTGCTATGAAAAAATTACTTTTGGGAAATGAAGCCGTTGCCCGCGGTATATACGAAGCGGGTGTCAAGGTAGTTTCATCTTATCCCGGTACACCCAGTACGGAAATTACGGAATTTGTTGCAAAATATGACGAAATATACAGCGAATGGGCACCCAACGAAAAGGTTGCCTTCGAGGTTGCATCGGGCGCATCTATCGGCGGCGGACGCAGCTTCTGCGCAATGAAGCACGTCGGTCTTAATGTTGCGGCAGACCCCCTTTACACAATGTCATACATCGGCGTCAACGGCGGTTTTGTATGCGCTGTTGCAGATGACCCCGGTATGCACTCCTCGCAGAATGAGCAGGATTCACGCCGTCACGCAATCGGCGCAAAGGTTCCTATGCTTGAGCCGTCAGACTCCGCAGAGTGCCGTGACTTTACAGTTCTTGCTTACGAGCTTTCGGAAAAATACGACACACCCGTTTTGCTCCGCCTTTCCACAAGAATTTCCCACTCACGTTCACTCGTTGAGCTTGGCGAAAGAAAAGAGCTTGAGCTTAAAGAATATAAAAAAGATGCCGCAAAGAACGTAATGATGCCCGCAATGGCACGTCCGCGCCACGCATTCGTTGAACAGCGTATGGCAGATATGGCAAAATGGGCTGAAAACTGCGAAATAAACAGAACTGAATATTTCAACAAGAAGCGCGGTTTCATCTGCGCAGGCACTACATACAACTATGCGCGCGAAGCGTTCGGCGAGGATGCAAGCTATCTCAAGCTCGGTCTTGTAAATCCGCTTCCTATTGAGATAATCAAGGATTTTGCAAAGAATGTTGACACACTTTACGTTGTTGAGGAGCTTGACGACGTTATCGAAACACACTGCCTTAAAAACGGTGTTAAGGTAATAGGCAAGGAAATTTTCTCGCTTTTAGGTGAGTTTTCGCAGGCAACAGTCAAGAAAGCCGTTGACGGCTTCGAGGCTGAATGCATCACATTCCCCGAGGACATTCCCGCACGTCCCCCCGTTCTTTGCGCAGGCTGTCCTCACAGAGGCTTCTACTACGCAATCAATAAGTACAAGCCGTACGTAAGCGGTGACATCGGATGTTACACGCTCGGCGCTGCAGCTCCCCTTTCCTCGGTTGATGCTTGTATCTGTATGGGCGCATCGGTATCGGCGCTTCACGGCTACAACAAGGTAAGAGGCGAGGAAAGCAAGAAATCACTTGCAGTTATCGGTGATTCCACGTTTATCCATTCGGGTATCACAGGTCTTATCGACATCGTATACAACAAGGGCTTTTCGACTGTTGTTGTGCTTGACAACTCCATCACGGGTATGACAGGCCACCAGAACAACCCCGCAAACGGATTTACCATCAAGGGTGATCCCACATCATCTGTTAATATCGAGGAGCTTGCACGCTCAATCGGTATCAAGCGCATTTCGGTTGTTGATCCGTTTGACGTTGAGGAAGTCCGCCGTGTGGTTGACGAGGAAATGAACGCACTTGAGCCTTCGCTCATCATCTCCCGCCGTCCCTGCGCGCTTCTCAAGGGCATCAAGCACGCGCCTGCGCTCAAGATAAACGAGGACAAATGTATCGGCTGTAAGGCTTGCCTTAACTGCGGCTGTCCCGCAATCTCCGTAAGAGCATCGGCTGACGGCAAAAAGCGTGCTGTTATCGACAGAAATCAGTGTCTCGGCTGCGGTGTATGTACATACGCTTGTAAGTTCGGCGCAATCGAGAAATAAGAAAGGGAAACGGTACATATTATGGTTAAAAATATACTTATTGTCGGCGTAGGCGGTCAGGGTACGCTTCTTGCATCCAAAATCATGGGCGCGGTATTTACGGGACTTGACTACGATGTAAAGGTAAGTGAGGTTCACGGTATGTCGCAGAGAGGCGGCTCCGTTGTAACGTACGTAAGATATGGCGAAAAGGTATTTTCTCCCGTTATCGAAAAGGGCGAGGCTGATATACTTATTTCCTTTGAACAGCTCGAAGCGGCTCGCTGGGTATCATACCTCAAGCCCGACGGCATCATCATCACAAACACACAGAAAATAGATCCTATGCCCGTTATTATGGGTAAGGCTGAATACCCCGAAAATATCCTTGAAAAAATAGAAAATACGGGCATAAAGATAATCAGCGCAGATGCGCTTGTTATGGCGGAAGCCGCAGGATCTGCAAAGGCTGTAAATATGGTACTTCTCGGTATGGCGGCAAAATTCCTCCACATCGATAAGGAAGTATGGCTGAAAACCATCTGCGACACAGTTCCCGAAAAGACGAAGGAAACGAACATCAAGGCATTCTCCGACGGATACGAGAAGGCAGGTTGCTGATATGAGAGTTAAACAGCTTTCTATATTTATGGAAAATAAGTCGGGGAGAATTGCGGAGATAACACGCATTCTGGCAAGCGCGGGAATTGACATCCGTGCTTTGTCGATTGCCGACACAACAGATTTCGGCATTTTGCGTCTTATCGTAAACAAGCCCGATGAAGCATCTGACGTATGCCGCAGAGCCGGTCTTATGACGGCTTTGACCGACGTTATCGCAATACAGATAGAAGACCGTCCGGGAAGCTTTTCGGAGGCAATGCAGTTCCTGGCGCATGCGGGGATAAGCATTGATTATATGTACGCGTTTTTGACACCGGGGGATGAAAAATACGCTTGTGTCATCATAAGCACATCCGATCCCGAACACGCAGAGGAGCTGCTTACGAAAGCAGGCGTTTCGCTCCTCGATGCGGAAAAGATATATTCGCTTTAATAAAACGAAAGAACCTTTACATCTGTAAGGGTTCTTTTTCTACATAATATAATGAAATAAAAATATATTTCCGCATGAAATATTCACACCCTCTGCCTGTGTGGATAGTTGACAAATTCAACCGTCCACAGGCAGAGGGTATGTCATCATCGCATCGAATCAAATGAAAATAAGTCCAAATGAAATGAACGAAAATGAGCTTGAAGCGGGCGATTGATAATCGCCCCTACAATGATATGGCAAACTTAGCGGACAATAAAAATATGTCCATAGATATTATAACCGCGTATATAATTTCCACCAAGGAAATCATTCTACGGTTGGTTATATACAAAACGGCGTGGAGGATGTGAATCGCAGTAGTCCGCTGTAAGAACTACCACGATTCGCTCCCCGCCATGCATATATGAAATTATATCTTCTCAAATGACTCAACATTTAACACGAACATTGTCGCACCGCCGACAACCTCATTATCCGACGCGTTCGGTACAAACGCTGATACGTTCGGTTCGGCTTGTTTTAAGCCGACGCATGTTTTTGAAAGTATTTCCTTTATTTTCGGGATTTTTTCCTCGCTCGTGCCTATCAGCAGAGTCGTGTTTCCCGATGAAAGAAACGCGCCCGTTGTGGCAAGCTTCGTTATAAAAAATCCTTCTTTCGTGAGTGCCGACACAGCATCGGTGCTGTCGTCGTTCTGTATTATAATAAGAACAAGTTTCATTTTGATTCCTCGTTGCTGGATTTATTCTACCGTTACCGATTTTGCAAGATTTCTCGGTTTGTCGGGATCGAGATTTTTCAGTATCGTCATACAGTATGCAAAATACTGGAATCTCGGTGCGACGGAAAACGGCGCAAACAGGTCATTCGATATACGGCAGGGGATCAGGTCGTAATTTTTGTCCTTACAAAAGCCTTCCTTACAAAGCGCTATGACCGAGCCGCCTCGGGCTGATGCCTCCTCGATATTTCCTAATGATTTGAGATACAGCCTTTCGTCTGTCAGAATAGCAAACACACCGACACCCTCGGTTATAAGCGAGATTGTGCCGTGCTTCAGCTCACCCGACGGGTACGCTTCGCTGTGAACGTAGGATATTTCCTTCAGCTTCAGCGATGCTTCGCTGCAAAGAACGCTGTCAATGCCGCGTCCGATATAGAACATATCACGGCAGTCGGCATATTTTTCGGCAATTCTATTTATCGTTATCTTGTCTGTGTCGGAAAGCTTTGCATCTGCGCATACGTCGCTCAAAAGCGTATTGCAAAGGCTTCTGACCTCATCTTCCGTGAGCGTACCCTTGACAAGGCTCATTTTCAAAACGATGAGATAAAGCGCTGCGAGCTGTGTTACGTATGCCTTTGTGCTGGCAACGGCAATTTCGCTTCCCGCGTGAGTCAGGATAACGCCGTCGCATTCCTCAACCGCCGTTGACGTCGGCACGTTTACAACACCGAGCGTATACGCGCCCTGCGCACGGCACATACGTATGCACGCAAGCGTGTCAGCCGTTTCGCCCGACTGTGTTATGAATATCACCGCATCGTCCTTTGTCAGTTTGTGGCCCGAATATCTGTATTCGGAAGCGATGTATATATCGCCCTCGACACCTGTAAGACGTCTTGAAATATGCTCACATACAAGACCTGCGTGGTAAGCCGTTCCGCATCCGACGATGCGCAAACGGTTTATATTTTTGAATATTTCGTCGTCAATACCCTCGAAATGGGGCAACCCGTCCTTTATATGCGCTTCAAGCGTGTTTTTGAGCACTGTCGGAATTTCTTCCATTTCCTTGAGCATATAGTGGGGAAATCCGCATTTGTCGGGTGCTGAAAATGACTTTTTCGGTGTGAGCGCTTCTTTTTCGATGACGGCGCCGTTCTTGTCAAAGAACGAAATACCGTCCTTTGTAACCCTTGCAACGTCACCGTCGGAAAGCTTGTAGTATTCACCGAAGTCGCACGCGGTAACGTCCGAGCAAGCGGCAAAGCCGCCGTCGGCAGTACCTACAACAAGCGGACAGCCGTTTCTTACGGCATAGAATACTTCAGGTTCATCTGCGAACATTACGAGAAACGCATAAGAGCCTACAAACTCACGGCACGCGCTTGTGATAGTCAGCAGTCCGTCGCCGCATCTTTCATAAATTTCGTTGAACAGAGCGCACGCGCGCTCCGTATCTGTTGTGCTTTTGAAATCGGTATTCGTCATTTTACCGACGGACACGTAGTTTTCAATAATTCCGTTATGCACCAACACCGTCTTGCCGACTGTGTGAGGGTGCGCATTCGTTTCTGTTACCTCACCGTGCGTTGCCCATCTTGTGTGGCCGATACCGCACGTGCCTTTAAGCTGTGCTTTTTCAAGGGCAGCCATAAGATTTTCAAGCTTGCCCGTTTTTTTAACAATTTCTGTCTTGCCGCCGCACAAAACGGCAACACCTGAGGAGTCATAACCTCTGTATTCAAGCGCAAACAAACCGCCTGTAACGACGGGGAGCGCTTCGTTCTTACCTGTATAACCAACAATTCCGCACATATTTGCTTACCCTTTCGACTTTTATGTTATTTAATGTGATTCAGTTATGCCAGCTGTTCTCTGATGACGGAGGCTATCATATTTGCAACCTCTGCAATTATTGCCTCGTCCTCGCCCTCTGCCATTACACGGATGAGAGGCTCCGTTCCCGAAGGACGTACGACCACTCTGCCCGTTTTGCCGAGTGTGCGCTTTGCGTTTTCAATAGCCTCCTTGACTTCTCTGTTCGTGTAGAAGTGAAGCTTTCCTTCCGCTGTTATCTTGAGATTTATCATTATCTGCGGATATTTCTTCATTACGCTTGCAAGCTTGGAAAGTTTTTCGCCGCTTCTCTTGAGATGCGCAAGAAGCTGAACAGCCGTGAGCTGTCCGTCGCCCGTCGTTGCGAAGTCGCGGAAAATGATGTGTCCCGACTGCTCGCCGCCGAAGTCGTATTCTTCAAGAAGCATCTTTTCAAGAACGAATCTGTCACCGACCTTCGTTGAAACGAATGAAAGGTCATTTTCCTCGCAGAACTTACCGAAGCCGAAGTTCGTCATTACCGTACCTACAACGGTGTTTCTGTTGAGCTTGCCTCTGTTTTTGAGGTCAACGGCGCATATTGCCATTATCATATCACCGTCAACGAGCTTACCGTTTTCGTCAACGCACAGACATCTGTCAGCGTCACCGTCAAATGCAACGCCTGCATCAAGTCCGTTTTCAACAACGCACTTTGCAAGCGCTTCGATGTGAGTTGAACCGCAGTCACGGTTGATGTTTTCACCGTCGGGGTCCTTTGCAAGGAAGATACATTCGGCACCGAGAGCCGTGAAAAGCTTTTCAGCTGTCATTGAAGCGGAGCCGTTTGCACAGTCAACCGCAATTCTGAGTCCGTCAAGTGAGTTGGGTACGGACGACTTGATGTGGTCGATATAGTCCTTTACGGCATTGTAGCCCGTGTATATCTTACCTACCGCACCGCCTATGGGCAGTGCAGGGATATGGTCCTCATCTCTGTCAAGAACGAGGGATTCTATCTGTTCCTCGATCATATCGGGAAGCTTGTAGCCGTCGCCCGAGAAAAGCTTTATTCCGTTGAATTCAGCGGGGTTGTGGGATGCGGAGATCATAACTCCCGCATCAGCCTTGTATTTTCCTACGAGATATGCAACCGCAGGCGTCGGTACGACACCGAGGTTTATAACGTCTGCTCCGTACGAGCAAAGACCTGCCGTGACAGCACAGCTAAGCATATCCGATGACATTCTCGTGTCGCTTCCGACAACGAATACGGGTCTTCTTCTTGTACCGTTTGACAGTACGGATGCTGCCGCACGTCCTATATTGAGCGCAAGCTCACAGTTAAGCTCGGTGTTGGCGATGCCTCTTACACCGTCTGTTCCGAATAAACGTCCCATTTTGATTTATATCCTTTCAAAATTAATTTACTTTTTTGGTTACGATGTTGCTTCCGCTTTTATATATGCAGTTTTCGGGAACCACACCGCGCACACGGCTTCCGGGGTATACGGTCGAGTTGCGTCCGATGACCGTTCCGGGATTAAGTACGCTGTTACAGCCGACTTCAACGAAGTCGCCAACCATCGCTCCGAACTTGCGAAGTCCCGTTTCGATACGTTCGTTACCGTCCTTGATTACGATGTTCGTTTTGTCGCTCTTTACGTTTGAGCTGACAGCGCCCGCGCCAAGATGCGAGCAGTAACCGAGAATGGAATCTCCGATATAGTTGAAGTGCGGAACCGCTGTTTTGTCGAACAAAATGCAGTTTTTAAGCTCCGTGGAGTTACCGACGACGCAGTTTTTACCGACGATGACGGAGCCTCTTATGTAGGCACAGTGTCTTATCTCCGCACCCGCATAAATGACCGTCGGACCGTTGATGCACGCCGAGGGTGCAACCTTTGCTTCCTTTGATATCCATACGCCGTCGGCAGGGGAATAAAATTCATCCTCCGACAACGTGCATATCAGGTCTTTTATATAATCTTTGATGTGCGGCAGAGCTTCGTAGGGATATTCAAATCCCGCGAGAAATTCGGCTGCAGCCGTGTGGGAAAGGTCAAACAGTTCTTTTGTTTTAAACATACCGTCCTCCGTTTATTTATTGAATAAAGACCGTTTTGCAAGCTTTGCAAAATGGCTTACAGTACCGTAAAATACGCGCCCTATGCTTTGTCTTTCATAGTATACCTCATCACATTCGTATTCACCGCGCAGATACTTTTGTATCGTACCCGTGTAAACTCTGTAATGCTCAAGCGCTTTTTCAAGCTGTTCTACCGTGTAGACGCCTTTCATTTCAAGGATGTGCGCGATGAACGTTACGTCCGTGTACGCATCCTTTATTTTCTTCGGCTTGCCCTTCTGCGCGGATATGGCGCCGAAGGTGTCGTATATATATTTCTTTCTGTTTTTTATAAACCCGTCGATTTTCTTACGTATCATTTTATAGTCGTCATCCTCGGCGGGAAGCATATACAGCTTTATCGGCGTCGGCTCCTCCTCCGACAAATATCTTGCGGGCTTTTCGATAACGAAACCGCCCACGTTCGGCGTATTCACGTAATATCTTGAAAATGAATACAGCCTTGATAAGTCTTCGGTAAAGGTTATCGCCGCGTGGTTATAATATCCTTTTTCGAATTGCTTTATAAGTCCGCCCATAGCCGTGTTTGTGCGGGCTATCATAATAAATACAGGTCTTTCCATACATCAGGCGTGTACGGTTATACCGACGTTGTAATTTACATTGTATACATCGCCGTTTGTCATGGTGAATGAAAAGACGGCACGGTTTGAAAAGGACACAAGCTCACCGTATTTATCAACTTCGGATGAACATTCGATGCTTTCGAATGAAACGGTTGATATTTTATCGTAATCAAGCTCCGTTTCAAGACAGGCTATGGCCTTTTCAACGAAGTAATATCCGTAGTCTTCGTCCGCCGTGTACGTGTATAAATAACCGTTGTTGGTCTTTTCTTCCTTGAAATCCGCAATGCAGCTTGCATAACCGAGCGTGTATTCAAGCATTTCGGAAAGAAGCGTCCAGACGAGGTCCTCGTCGTACTTCGTCTTGCTTTCAAGACCGTTGTAGACCATCGTCACGTTTTTGCCGTCGCTGGCGATACTCATTTCCTGCTCCTCGCCGTTGTAAGAGCCTTTTGCGTATACATCCAGAAGTATCTTCGTGTTCAGAAGCGATTCCTGATACGAATATTCACATTCCGCTTCCACGATGTCGTGCGCTTTTTCCTTGGAGCCTGAAACGTTGATGTCCTGCGAAAGCTCAAAGCTCATTCCCTCAAGCATCTTTATGTCGTATGCTTCCGATGCGGACGTGAGGCGGTAAAGTCCTGCAAGGTTATCCGTTTCACGGTAACCGTCAAGCGCGGGGAACGATACTTTTGTTACGCTGTTTACGTTCTTGATTTCCGTATCTACGATTATTTCGGCTATCACGCTTCTACCGACCTTGAAGCTGACGGAGATATGCTCGCTTACGACGTAGCCTTCCTTGTCGATAACGACAGAGCCCTCTGCCGTTTCTATCTCAAACGATTCGACGCCCTCAAAAACATCGGCGCGGCTTATATCAAACTCCGAAAGTATGACCGCGGCACCGTCGTCAGTCTTTTTTGTTTCTATCTTTGTGAATGCGCTCACGTATTCGTTTGCGCTTGCTCCTATTTCAAAGAGGTATTCCCTGAACTCATCTTTTGTCATTTTGCCCTTGAACAGCTCACCGTCTATCGTCTGGTACGTGTAGCCGTCCTTGTGGTAAATAGCGTCGTATATCTCGCCGTCGTAAATCATTTCGCTTGCATACTGTATGCCGTCGGAGCCTTCCTTAAGCACGGTCTTGAACGTGTATTCGGCAGTTTCGTTCATATACGACATCTTATTGTTTGTGATATATTCATAGCTCGAAAGGGCATTCATCTTATTGTATGCCGCGTTTACAAGCTCGATACCCGAAAGGTCGTCAATGGGATTTTTTTCTATCGGGTACGTCGTTACGTCGCCTTTGTTACCGCTTGTGCCGTCGCTGCCCGTGTCTGCAGTTTCGTTTTTCTCTGTATCGGCGGTACCCGTTTCGTCCTCGGACGGAGACGTTTCATCTGTGCTTACCGTAGAGTCCTCGGCAGGCTTTGTAACTTCGATTACAGTAGTATTTCCTTCTTCGTCGGTAACGACCTCTGTCTGACGTTCCCAGGTGTCCGCCGCTGAGTCTATGCCCGTTGTATCTTCACTTTCTGCGCTGCAGGCAATGAGCGATACCGTTATACAGCACGCAAGCAACGCGCAAATAAATCTTTTCATATCTGTTCCTTTCAAACTTTTTCGCCGAACAGTGCAAACGTTTCGGCTGACGTTATCTTAATATTTACAAATTCACCCGTTATATCCGTATCCGACGGAAAATGCACGAGCTTACCGCCGGGCGTTCTTCCCGTATACATATTACAGTCGCTTTTGCTTACACCGTCGCACAAAACGCGGAATACCGAGCCGACGAGAAGCGAATTTTTTTCCTTTGCGATTTCGTTCTGCGTGTCAAGCAAACGGCGGAAGCGTGCCGAGGTTACCTCCGGCGGCACCTGGTCATCGTATTCAGCCGCGGGCGTGCCCTTGCGCTTTGAATAAATGAACGAATATATCATATCGTAGTTTGCTTCTTTTATCACGCGGAGCGTGTCTTCGAAATCTTCCTCGGTTTCACCGGGAAAGCCTGTTATGATGTCGCTTGTCACGCATATGTTCGGCATTTTTTCACGCATATACGACAAAAGCTTTAAGTAATCCGCCGACGTGTACCGTCTGTTCATACGCTTCAGCACTCTGTCGCTTCCCGACTGAAGCGGCAAATGGAAGTGCGGCGCCGCTTTTTCAAGCGTTGCCATCGTGTCGATAAGGCGCTTGCTTGCGTCCTTCGGGTGCGAGGTCATAAAACGGATGATAAAATCGCCCTCTATGTCATTTATATCGCAAAGAAGCGATGCGAAATCGTAATTTCCCTTATATTCCTCAACGTCAAGACCGTAGGAGTTTACGTTCTGCCCGAGCAGAGTTATCTCGTGACAGCCGTTTTGAACAAGCTCCCGAACCTCTTTTAAAATATCCTCTTTGAGGCGGCTTCTTTCTCTGCCTCGTACGTACGGCACGATACAGTACGTGCAGAAGTTGTTACAGCCGTACATAACGGATACCCAAGCCTTGTACGGTGCTTTACGGCACACGGGCAAGCCCTCTGCGACGTTGCCTGCGCCGAATTCGGAGTAAAATCCGCGTTTGCCTCCCGATAAACGGGCACAGAGTATTTCGGGGAGTCTGTAAAGCATCGATGTGCCGAACAGAAAATCAACGTAAGGGTATCTGTGTTTTATGTCGTCGCATCTGTGTTCCTGCGAAACCATACATCCGCAGATGCCGATGACAAGCTCTCTGTTTTTTTCTTTAAGGTGCTTGAACTGCCCCGTTATCGAAAGCGCTTTAAGCTCCGCGTGTTCACGCACGGCGCAGGTGTTTATCAGAATGAGGTCGGCACATTTGTCGTCATCCGTAAGGGCATAACCCATTTCAAGTGCCATTCCCGCAAGCCTTTCGCTGTCTGCCTCGTTCTGCTGACAGCCGTAGGTCTTGACGCACGCGTAAAGCGGTGCGCCTCTTTCCGCGCTCTTTTTCGCCGTCATATCTTTTACACGGCGCATATATTCATACTGTTTTTCAATTTCTCCGCTTGATATTCTCAAAGCGGCCGCTCTTTTATCTGCCATTTTAAAATCCATATCCAATATTATATTATAATCCGACTTTATTATATCATATATATTTATTTTTTCAATACTCTCAAAATAAAGTTTACAAATGGCTCAGACGAATAAAACGGCGCGGCGCACCGATAAGTATTCACAAAAGTAATTCTTTTCACAAAAACGGTAGTTTTTTATTTCAAGCATTGTGTTTTTTGAAATATTTTGTGTTAGATATTGACAAAACAAGTCGTAATGTGTATAATAACACACAAAATATTAAAATTTTGGAGGATAAAATAATGAAATGTAGCAAATGCGGTATGCAGAACGCTGACGACAATGCATTTTGCATAGGCTGCGGAGACGCGTTGGAAGCTCCCGCTGAAAACGAAGCTGCGGAAGTTGCAGAAACTCCTGCAGAAGAAACACCCGCAAACGAAGCGGCAGAAGAAAAGACTGCCGAAGAAAAAAAAGAGGAAACACCTGCTTCCGAAAAGAAGGAAGAATGCGGTGTTGCGTGCAAATGTCTTAAAAATAAAAAGGTTATCGGAGCGGCGGCTGTTCTTTTGGCTGTTATTATCGTGTTCGGTCTTATCATTTCCGCTTGCTCCGGAAGTGCTACCGTACGTGAGGGCGATTTTTCCGTTATCTATGATGCGGAAGCTGACGAAAGTGCGATTATCTACGCAGGCGAGATAATCGAAAAAGGCATATCCGGTGAGATCGGGTTTGAGGAATCTGCAAGCGGCGAGGCGGCTGTATATCTCGATGCGGAAAAAACACTTTATTTTATTACGGACGACGGTGCAAAAAAGATTGCCGACGACGTTGACAGAATAAAGGCTTTTTCACCCGACGGCGACAAGGTAATATACACAACATCCGATTATGAAGATGTACTTTACAGCATCGGCAAGGGTGACAAAAAGGTATTTGAAGACGGTATCAAGAATCCCGTATTTTCCGCAAACGGCGATGTGTTCGGCTACTATACAGTGGATTATGAGTCGGAAGACGAGGACGGAAATGCAGTCGCTACTACCGACAGCTACGTATATATCAAGGGCGAAAGCAAAAAAGTTTTTGCAGGCGGTACGATACTCGCGCTTTCCGACAACGGTAAGTATATATACTGTGTAAAGGAAGATGAGGACACTCATACAAGTTCGCTTTATTTGACTAACCTCAAGGGCGAAAAGACAAAGATCGCATCTGACACAAGCAGCTATTTTGCAAACAATGACTGCACACAGATAATATTCAGAAGCGACAAGAAGTGGTATGCTTCCGTAAAGGGCGGCGAAAAGATAAGAATTGAGGGCATTTCCTCCTCTGTTTCCTACATTTACCCCATGACAGAGGTATATGATGATTTCCGCGATATAATGTTCTTGGGTATGGACGACAGCTATGAGATGTCGTTATATGAGCTTAACGGTAAATGGACGGCTGAAAAGCTTGCGGGCGGTATCGAAGGTATGGATTACAGCGATGACATGGAAACAATCTATTATCTCAAGAACGACAAGCTCTACATCCTCGGTGAGGATGAAGCGATAGAGGATGAAGTAAAATCGTTCCAGATAACACACGACGGCTCCGCCGCTTACTTTATTTCCGAGGATGACACACTTTACTACAAGAAGGGCACAAAGGACAAGAAGCGTGTTGCCGATGACGTATCGATGATATACATCACACACGACGATTACGCTTTGTTCATTGACGAGGACGATACGCTCTATTCAAGCGATAACGGCAAATCACCCAAGTCCCTTTGCGAGGAAGTTAAGGGAGTATATACATGCCTTGACTATACGTACTACTACGGTGATGCTGATTCTTCAGCAGGCACTGCAAGCGTTTACATCGCAAGCAAAAAGACAAAGTTTGAAAAGATATTCACAGATATCAAGCTTGGTTGATCAAGTGAAAAATACGGCTCATTCGGGGATTATTCCCGAATGAGCCGTTTTTATTTGTTTTGACGGTTTGAAGCCGATAGAATGAAAACAATTTTAAATATGCGTGATTACATTGAATTCAATGTGATAACAGCGCGCACACCCGCCCCCCACGGTCGGTCGGCATACGGTGGTGCGCCGACCGACCGCCTCGGGTGTAGGCGCGCATATTTCCTGACGGAAATATTTTTTAATTTTACAGTTAATTCAATTTGACATAATTCGTAGAATCAAACGAATATGGTTATATTTTACCCTTGAATTTCTTTATCTGCTGACACATAAGGTCATAGTAGAACGTGCCGTGTTCAACGGACGGCTCGAGGTCTTTTGAGACCTCGGGATTTTTTTGTTCGCTTGCGGTCCATTCGTTCCACGTTGTGAACAGTATCATTGATGCGCCAAGCTCGCAGGCGCGTTGTACTTGCTTTTTAAGTGTTGCGCCGTTTGAACGAAGCTCGCTGTTTTCAGCGTTTTCACCTCGTGTTGCCGCTGAACACGTAACCGTTTCAACGACACCGCCGAGCTGTGTATAGGTCTGCGGTGAACGCTCCTCCCAGCTCCAGAAACGCTCCGAGCAAAGCTTTCTGTCGTATAAGTTTGACTGCTGTCCGACATAACCCGTCATCCAGCGCACGGTGAATCGGTCATCTGTCCATTTTGGATCCGTGCCGTATTGGTTCGGTGTTGCGCCGTAGCAGATGAGAAGCGGTTTACCTTGATAATAGTAGTACATATCTCCGTATTCTTCATTTTCGACGAACGAGGAATACACCTGGTCTGCCTTTATCTGGTGTTTGCCGTTGTTCACGTTTGTCTGACCTGCGTGTCCCGGGCCTAAAAATAACGCTATTTTGGGCGCATTCGGAACTTGGCTCCACACCTCGAACATTTTGTACGTGGAGTGCTCTATCATTCTGAAATCCTCCGCTTCTTCAAGCGTGGATTCGGCAATTATCGTAGTATTGTTCGACCAATCCACAAACACAAAATCAACATCGGCTGCGGCAAGAAGCTCTGCGTGGTAACGCAAAACGTCCTCCTGCTGTGATTCATACTCGCCGAAAAGGGGAGTACCCCAAGCGTTTTTCCACCAAGTGTTTGTGTTTCTGTGCCACGTTGAGTATGCAATTCCTACTATTCTGTCCTCAAACGGAGCGCTTTCGAATTTTCCGACACCCGTCATACTGCATTCAACGTCAGCGTAATTGAAGACGACTTCTTCATACAGTCTGAAATTGTCAGCGGCGAGCGTTTTTTTGACATCGGGAATTTCAGCGCCTGCGGGATATACCGTGCATATACCGCTTGCCTCGTCGTATGATGCCGTATAGCCGAGAATTTTCGCAAAGCTGTCAACGCACATATAAAGTCCGCCGTCGATGCTCTTAACCGATGTGAATGGTTTATCCTCGCCGTTTACGGTCATAACGGGAGATCCCACCGTCACGGTAAGGCGGGCATTATCTCTTTCGGCTGTTATCGTTTCGCCGTTAAGGCTGTACGTGAAATCAAACATTCCGAAGACCGCTTCGGCGTCCGCATACACCTTTCCGCCAATCGTCTTCGTCTTTGAGGCGTGCATAAATGCCTGCTTGTCCTTGAAGGAAAACTCTTTGTCCGTCATAAACGAATAGACCGTTTCATCGGGAGTGAATTTTTCCTCGGAGGTGTGCGAAAGGTTCAAAGAACCTATGATACCGTCCGAACGGTCAGTTTCCGCACGGAAATAACCGTGTGTTCTTTCCTCAAAAAGCACGTTGTCAGCGTTGCAACAGGCAAGCTCTTTTCCGTCGGGAGCTTTCAGCGAAAGCCCTGTATCGGTAAGCTGTACCGTTGCTATGTGCGTTTCGTTTGCCGATACTTTTATTTCGCCCGGCTTGCCGTTAAACGTGACTTTTACACCGTCGGTACAGTTGAACGGCAGAGAATCTGTAACGGTACATTCAAAACCGTCCTTGATATAAGCCGTTACCGTGTTTTTATAAAATGAAAACCAAAGTCCGCTGTCCGTGTGCAAATTCTCCGCCAAACGGCAAAGAATTCCCGCTTTTACGGTTTCATTTCCGTCTGCGTTTCGGGGTGCGTAAAGCATGGCGTCCGCTGTGTAGGGGAATGAAATTATCCTTTCGGAAAAGCCTACGGCACCGACCTCTCTTTTTGAGCCGACGAGTCCCTTTTCCTTGTTTCTCGTGTAGTTGTTACCCGTAAGAGTAAGGTATTTGTTAACCTTGCACGTACCGACGGTACATACGGTGAAATCAAAACTGCGTACAAAATCGTTTTTTGACCGGCGAAGAAGCTCCGTTATATCAAACTGTATTTCCTCAGGATCGTTTTCGGCTGCTGTTTCTGCTGTTGTATCACTCTCTTTGTCGTCTGCCGTGCATGACGGAAGTATGACCGAAGAAAACAGCGTGGACAGCAGGAGCAAACAGGATAAAACACGTTTCATTATATTTTACCCTTGAATTTCTTTATCTGCTGACACATAAGGTCATAGTAGAACGTGCCGTGCGCCTTTGACGGCTCAAGGTCTTTGGAATTTTCAACGGAGATCTGTTCGCCCTTCATCCATTCGTTCCACGAAACGAGCACGGCAATACGTGCGCCGAGGTTGTACGCTCTTTGGAACTGCTTTTTGAACGTTGCGCCGTTATTTCTCAAAGCGGCGGGAATGTAGCTCGGAGAACCCTCTCTGCCCTGACGTCTTGTTGCGGCGACGATAGTTACGGCTTCAACCGTTCCCTGCGATACGGTGAACGTCTGCGCGCCTCTTTCCTCCCAGCTCCAGAAGTGGTGGCTCTTGCGTGTTTCTCTGTCGTAAAGGTCGCCCTGCTGACCGACGTATCCCGTCACCCAGCGGATAGTAAATCTGTCGTCTTTCCATTCGGGATCGGCACCGTAAAACGTGGGTGTTGCGGCATAGCAAAGCAAAAGCGGCTTACCCTCGTATTGGAAATACATATCGCATCTGTCGGGATTTGATACGTAATCTCTGTATATCTGCTCCACCTTTCTGTCGTGGTCGCCCGAATCAACGCTCTTTTGTCCGTCGTGGCCGGGGCCTGCGAAAAGCGCTATTTTGGGGGCATTCGGAATCGTTTTCCATATATCGAACAGCATATCCGTCGTTGTTTCTATCGTGCGGAAATCGTTGCGGAAACTGCTCATTGTTTCGGGAATGTAGTAGGTATTGTTCGACCAGTCAACGAAAATAAGGTCAACACCGGCTGCCGCCAGCATCTCGCCGTGACGGCGGATAATAGCCTCGTCGTCTGAACGGTATTTGCCGTAAAGCGGTTCGTCCCACGCACTCTTTTCCCAATCGAGGTCAGCGCGGAGCCAAGCGGAGTACGCAACGGCAACGAGCCTTTCTTCAAACGGTGTTTTCGGGTAAAGTCCGACACCGATGTTGTCACATTCAACATCCGAGGTGTCGGCTATTATTTTTTCAAGCTCTGTATTCATAGTTAAAACCCTCCTGTTGGATTTATCTGATTTTAACATATACAATAAAAAAAGTCAAGTAGGGGTCGGCGCCCTCGACGACCCGCTTTGTCGGCGCCCATGTAGTTCGCAACTCGTTGCGAACTACCGCAGTTTACAAAGTAAACTGCACGACCTGATTGTCGACGTCCTATAAATTCACAGGGTTTATTTTCATTTAATTCAACGGGTTAACTGCACACCCGCCCGTCCCCCCACGGTTGGCTTGCCAACCGCCCACGGGCAAGGGTGTGCATATTTCCTGCGGAAATATATTTTTTCGGGAGATAAAATAACTGACAAAAGATTACAAAAAAACAGATAATAACAGTGTTAATTCACCGTGATAACCGCCCACATGTAAAAATATAAATAACAATTATGTTCGCTTTAATGTGACGGCGCCCACACGCAACCCCCATGTAGTTCGAAGTAATTCGAACTACCGCAGTTTACAAAGTAAACTGCACGGCAAAGGGTGTGCATATTTCCTGCGGAAATATATTTTCGTTTGTTTCATTCAGCGGACACGATCATTGCATTTTGTCCATTTTGTAAATTCAATAAGAATGACCTTTAGTGACAATATTTGCGCGTTTTGCGTGTTATCATCGTATCACAGATATGGGAGGTAAAAATGGACGGGCTTGAAATAGAATACGAAAACGGTGTGATGAGGGCATCGGTCGGCGGTGACGTTGACCACCACACCTGCGCCTCCGTACGCGAGGATATCGACAGCGCATTTTTTAAATACGCGCCAAAAAAGCTGATACTTGACCTGACGGGAATGAAATTTATGGACAGCTCGGGACTTGGGCTTATAATGGGCAGATATTCGCGCTGTCTTGCCGCGGAATGTGAATTCGTCATCTGCGGTATCGACGAGCGCGCGATGCGCATACTGCGTATGTCGGGTATGGACAAGGTGCTTAAAATCAAATGATAACGGAGAAAAAAGTGAAACGAAAAAAGATCAACGAAGTGAAGATAACCCTGCTTGCCGTGTCGCAGAACGAGTCGCTTGCAAGGGCATACGTCAGCGCGTTTGCCGCAGGACTTGACCCGACTCTTGACGAGCTTGCCGACATCCGCTGCGCCGTCAGCGAGGCGGTGACGAACTGCGTGGTACACGCATACAAGGGGTGGGACGCCGTCGGGAAAATTTACATAAACGCACGGCTTTATTCCGACAGAACGGTGACGGTGGAGGTGTCCGACAAAGGATGCGGTATTGAAAATATCGAAATGGCTATGACACCGCTTTTTACCACCGATAAGGAAGGCGAGCGGAGCGGAATGGGCTTTTCGGTTATGAAAAGCTTTACCGACAGCGTAAAGGTCACGTCAAAGCCGCATGGAGGAACACGTGTTTTTATGTCCAAAAAATTTTCATAAGGGGTTTTTATGTCGGGGACAAAGGACGGACAAACGTGTGATTTTTCAAAAAATTCGGAGCTGATAGCGAGGGCGCAAAAGGGCGACCGCGAGGCGATGGAACGCGTCATCGAGCTTAATATGGGGCTTGTCAAAAGCATCATTCCTCGCTTTTGTGACAGAGGGGTGGAATACGACGACCTCGTACAGATAGGCTCTCTCGGTATGATAAAGGCTGTAAAAAGCTATTCGGAGGGGTTCGGGTGTGTGTTTTCGACCTACGCCGTGCCTCTTATCATAGGCGAAATAAGGCGGTATCTGCGTGACGACGGAATGATCAAGGTGTCGAGAGGCGTCAAACGGCTTGGTGTTCACGCGATGAAGCAAAGAGAACAGTATATAAAGGAAAAAGGGCGCGAACCGAAAATAGAGGAGCTTGCGGAAATTTGTCAAAGCACCGCCGAGGAGCTTGTTTTTGCTCTCGAAGCGTGTTATCCGCACCACTCTTTGTCGGAGCCTACAGGAGAGGGCGACGGTGTGTGCCTTGAAAACATCATTCCCGACAAAAACGACGGGATAGAGAGCCTTTGCGACAGAATATCGCTGAAAGACGCGATAAAAAAGCTTTCCGATACCGAAAGGCAGATAATACATCTGCGTTATTACTGCGATTTGTCACAGCAAAAGACGGCGCAGGTGCTCGGACTTTCGCAGGTAAAGGTGTCAAGATGCGAAAAAAAGATATTTGAAAAGCTGAAAGGGGAGCTTTTGGTCTAAAATTTACAAAATGTTTAATTAAATTTGTTAAATCCTATTGACAAACGACCGCTTTGCATATATAATATGCTTTGCGGTTTTTGTGTTCATACCTATTTGTATGAGGACACAATCGATTTCTTTGGCGAGGTTCGTGATATGCGGCTTGATATAACGCGCATACTTTCGGGCGAGGTCGATAAGCTCGACTTCGACGTGTCCTTTCCCGATACCGACGACGACGGTTTTTCGTATTTCGGTGATTGGGGAATCGGATTCAAAAACGAAATAAGAGCGTGTTGCCACATTAAGAACAACGGCGGTTACATCTCAATGAAATGCGATGTTTCGGCTGATTATAAGACCTTGTGCGCAAGGTGCCTTAAAGAAATTGAAAATTCCTTTTCACACAGTTTTGAAAAGGGTGTTGCCGTTGAGCTTACAGACGAAGAAAACGATGATTTTATCATAGCTGTCGGCGGTATTGTGGATATATCGGCGGCTGTGTGCGATGAATTTCTCCTGTCGTTTCCTCTGAAGGAGCTTTGCTGTGCCGATTGCAAAGGGCTTTGCCCAAAATGCGGCAAAAATCTCAATGAAAGCGAATGTGGCTGTGAATCCGAGGTGGATCCGAGGATGTCAGCTTTGAAGGCCCTGCTTTCGGACTATGAGTAATAGCTTATTTGTATTATATTAAGGAGGTGTAGGTAACATGGCAGTACCTAAGAAAAAAGTCAGCAAGGCAAGACGTGATAAAAGACGTTCCAACGTATGGCGTCTCGACCTGCCGGGTATGACAAAATGCCCCAAATGCGGCGCATTTATCAAATCGCACAGAGTTTGCATGACATGCGGCACTTACGGTGGTAAGGAAATAGTCAAAACAGAAGCGTAAGGCGTATTTTTATACGGTGAGGAGGGGTTGTGTTTACAATCCCTTTACTGTTATGTAAGGAGGGATTTATACGGTCACGGTATATTCTGTCACTGACGGCTCGTATGCTCAGAAGGCTGGCATTTTGCCGGGTGATATAATCATTTCCGTATGCGGTGAGGAGGTCAACGACGTTCTTGATTACCGCTTCTACATAACAGGAGAAAAGATAACCCTGCTTATACACAGAGGTGAAGACCTTTTTGACGTCGTCATTGAAAAAGACGAATACGACGATATAGGTCTTGAATTTTCCACGTATCTTATGGACGAAAAAAGAACGTGCAGAAATAAATGTATGTTCTGTTTTATCGACCAGATGCCGAAGGGCTGCCGTGAAACGCTTTATTTTAAGGACGACGACAGCAGGCTTTCGTTTTTGCAGGGGAATTACATCACCTGTACGAACCTTACGGATCACGATATTGACCGTATCGTTAAGATGCATATGTCACCGATAAACATTTCCGTTCACACAACGAATCCCGAGCTCCGCGTCAAAATGATGAAAAACAAAAACGCGGGCAGAATACTTGAAATAATGCGCCGTTTCAAGGACGGCGGTATCACGATGAACGGGCAGATAGTGCTTTGTAAAAACACAAACGATAAAGAGGAGCTTGACAGGTCAATGCGTGATATGCAGGAGCTTGTGCCGTCTTTGTCAAGCGTGTCGGTCGTGCCGTGCGGTCTTACAGACCACAGGCAGGGATTACCCGAAATTGAGCCGTTTACAAAGGAAGATGCCGTGCGCGTTATAAAGCAGATAGACGAAATGGCTGAAAAGTGCCTTGAAAAGTACGGTTCACGTGTATTTTTCGCATCTGACGAATTTTATATAACGGCGGAGCTTCCGCTTCCTTGCGAGGAGCACTACGAGGGTTACCCACAGCTTGAAAACGGTGTGGGAATGATAACCTCGCTTCTGACCGAATTTGAGTATGAGCTTGAATATATAAGCGAATACGACCTTGAAAAAAAACGGTGTGTGTCCGTTGCCACAGGCAAGGCGGCATATCCGTATATAAAAAAATGCTGTGATGAAATTATGGCAAAAGCGCCGAATACACACATCACGGTATACCGTATAGAAAATAATTTCTTCGGAAAAAAGATAACCGTTGCGGGACTTCTGACGGGAGCTGACATAACAGCGCAGCTTCGGGATAACCCCCTCGGCGACGTACTTCTGATTCCGTCGGTGTCACTCCGTCACGAGGGCGATATGTTCCTTGACAGTATGACGCTCGAAGAAGCGGAAAAAATACTTAACGTAAGCATCTGTCCCGTCAGTTCCGACGGTGCTGAGCTTGTGAAAAGTATACTTTATTAGAAAGGAAGAATCAATATGTCAAAACCGATAGTGGCGATAGTCGGACGTCCTAACGTCGGCAAAAGCACGCTGTTCAACAAATTGACGGGGCAGAGGATTGCTATTGTTGAGGATACGCCCGGTGTCACACGCGACAGAATATATTATGAAGCCGAATGGTGCGGCAGAAAGATGCTTCTGGTCGATACGGGAGGTATCGAGCCGAAGACGGACAGCCCCATTCTGAAGCATATGCGCCGTCAGGCACAGATAGCTATTGAAACAGCCGACGTCATCGTATTTATGACGGACGTGCGTGCAGGTCTTACGGCAGATGACAGAGATATTGCATCGATGCTTTTGAAGTCAAGAAAGCCTATCGTGCTTTGTGTAAACAAAATTGACTCAGTCGGTGCGCTTCCGTATGAATATTACGAATTTTATGAGCTTGGCATGGGCGACCCCATTGCGCTTTCCTCCGTTCACGGAACGGGTACGGGCGACCTTATGGAGGAAGTTGTCAACAAGCTTCCCCCCGAGGACGATTTTGAGGATGATGATGACAGAATAAAGGTTGCCGTCATCGGTAAGCCGAACGCAGGCAAAAGCTCAATTATCAATAAAATTCTCGGTCAGGAAAGACTCATCGTGTCCGATATGGCAGGCACCACACGCGATGCCATTGACACAGAGGTGGATAATGAGCACGGCAAGTTTACGTTTATCGACACGGCGGGCATAAGACGCTCGGCGAAGGTGTCGGACAATATAGAAAAATACAGCGTACTGCGCGCTAAAATGGCTGTTGAACGTGCGGATGTCTGCCTTATAATGATAGACGCAAACGAGGGAATTACAGAGCAGGACGAAAAGATAGCGGGTATTGCCCACAACGCAGGCAAGGCATCTATCGTCGTTGTAAACAAATGGGATTCCATCGAAAAGGATAACTCCACGGTAAAGGAATTTACCGAAAAGATAAACACGGCGCTTTCATATATGACGTACGCGCCGATACTGTTCGTGTCCGCAAAGACGGGACAAAGACTTGAAAAGCTGTTTGAGCTTATAAAGTATGTCAACGACCAGAGCACGATACGCGTGTCAACGGGTATGCTCAACGACGTTCTCAACGATGCGACAAACAGAGTTCAGCCTCCGTCCGACAAGGGCAGACGTTTGAAGATATATTATATGACACAGCCCTCGGTAAAGCCTCCGACGTTCGTCATTTTCTGCAACAATGCGGAGCTTTTCCACTATTCATATCAGCGCTATATCGAAAACTGTTTAAGAAACGTTTTCGGATTCAAAGGAACACCCGTAAGGCTCATAATCCGTGAAAGAGGTGACGATAATGAGTAACGGGTTGTTCGGTTCCGGCTCAGGCTCGCTTGTGCTTGCGCTCGGGCTTACACTTTGCGCGGCGGCGGGTTATTTTCTCGGCTCAATCAATTCCGCCATTATCGTTTCAAAGGCGAAATACAACCAGGACATAAGAAAGTTCGGAAGCGGTAACGCGGGAATGACGAATATGCTCCGCACCTACGGTAAGGGCGCGGCAGGACTGACGCTTCTCGGCGACGTTTTGAAAACGGTCATCGGCTGTCTTGTCGGATTGCTTTTGCTCGGCGAGAGCGGCGGCTACGTTGCGGGATTTTTCTGCATCATCGGCCACGTTTTCCCGATATATTACGGCTTCAAGGGCGGAAAAGGCGTACTTGCGCTTGCAACGATGGTCTGCGTTCTGAATTGGCAGACATTTCTGGTGCTGTTCACGCTGTTCGTACTTATTGTAAGCTGTACGAAGTATATTTCGCTCGGCTCGGTAATGTGCTCTTTGCTTTACCCCATCGTGCTCAGTAAGTTTGCTGAACCGAATATATTTGCAACCGTCGTGTCGATGATAGTTGCAATACTCGTAACGGTTATGCACCGTTCCAATATCAAGCGTTTGCTTGAGGGTGAGGAAAATAAACTCAAGCTCGGCAAAACACCCGTAAAAACGTGGAAGCTCGTTGTTTTGAATATCGTTATCGTAGGTATAACCATCGGCGCGTTGCTTCTCGACATTACGCTGTCAAGCGGTATGCAGGAAAGAAAAAATCCCGCAGTTTCCTACGGTGATTACTATATTTCGGAGCTTCAGCTCCGCTATATGTATGTAAAGGCGGCGGACGATTTTCTATGTGATCCCGCAAATGCCGAAAACGACATTGTCAAAAATTACGACAAAACAAAAAAGCTTGATGAACAGAGCATAAACGGAAAGACCTATGCCGATTACTTTATGGAAATGGCAACGGATGAAGCCTCCCGTCTTATGATACTGTACAGCGAAGCGAAAAAAGCGGGCATTGAAGTGTCGAAAACAGACGACCGATGCCTCGGTGAGTTTGCGAAGATGAGTGAGAATTTCATTCAGGGCGACTCATACGGCAGATATATCAACCGCGTTTACGGCAAGGGTGTCGGCGAAAGCGATATAAGAAATATCATCATTTCACAGTTCACGGTGAAGGATTACATAACCTCCGTCGGCGAAGAAACGGCAGAGAATACGGTTGAAAAAAATCTTTCATCCGTCACGGTTGACAAAGAAGATACGGAAAAAATAATCAAAGGCGATTATAAATAAATTCAAAGGAGATTTTTAAAATGAGTGACAAGCTTTGCGCAGAAATCAAGGAAAAAAGCGGCGAGATAATCGACAAGATCGATGAAAAGCTCGGCGACAAGATCGACGACAAGACAAAGGAACAGATCAAGGATACGATCGAGGATCTTGCAACAGAAGAAAACATCGATAAGGCTAAAGAAGGCCTTTCTGGACTTTTGGGTAAGTTCAAGAAATAATCAAAACAAATACTGTTCAGTAAGAACGTCACTGCGTCGATATAAATCCGCTTTGCGGATTTTCGATATACGCTTGCGCGCTCGATATGTGCCGGTGCACTCGATATGCTCACTGCGTGAGCGCGGGTTTATATCATATTGACAAATCAAAGTAGCTTTTACGGACACAGAATACAAATAAAAAAACATCACCGTGCAGGTGATGTTTTTTTGTTCTTATTTTACTATCTTCAAATATGAGAGTATAGCAACGATGATGCCGCCGAGAACGTAAAGTTCAACAAGAGCGCCGAGTATACCTGTGAATATATTTACAACGGGTATCTTGGCAAGAACTCCTATAAGAACACCGGCAATAGCACCGATCACAACGTATATAACGATCTTGATGATCAGGCTTACAACGTCCTTTGTACCGAATGAAAAGGGAAATATTTTCTTGAGCGCGTCCATAACAGTATCCTTTCTTTGATTTAATAATGTCATTATACTCAATTAATTAGATAAAGTCAAGATAAAATTACGATTCTTTTGCAGAAGAATGTATTATTTCCATTATAAGGCTCGACAAAAAGGGGAAAAACAGCATTCCGACGAAGCTGAACAGCTTATATCCGAGATACATCGAAAACATTGATAGAAGCGGATGGAGTCCGACTTTTTTGCCGAGTATTGCAGGCTCCGCAAATTGCCTTACACCGCTTATTATGATGAAAAGCAAGCAAAGACCGCCCGCGCGCACGGCATTCCCGACGGAAAATTCGTAAAGCGCCCACGGCAACAGCACCGTGCCGACACCTAAAATGGGCAGAATGTCAACGAGTGCCGCCACGGATGCGGTGAGCAGAGCATAATCAACACCGAGGATGATAAAGCCGAGGAAAAGCTCCGCAAAGGTCAGAAGCATTATAAGAAGATACCCTTTTAAAAATCCGCATATGGCGGACACCGTCTTGCGTTTGATGAAGCCGAGTTTTGAAAACATACCGCCCGACAGCTTTTCGCGGCAGAATGAGCGTATCTTGTCGTAATCCGACAAAAAATACACCGCCGAAAATACGAAAGCGGCAAAAAAGAAAATGAAATTCGGCAAAAATTCAGCCAGCGTGCCGACGAGCGACGGTATTTTTTCCTCAAAAAAATGCCCCGCGGTTTTCAGAATGTCAACACCTGTATTTTCAGCCACCGACACAAGCGAGGATATAAGCGGAATATCCTTGAAATACGAAAGCGGATTTTCCCCTTTCATATTTTCCGAAAGCATCGTTACAAGCTCTCGCCCCTCGCGGTACAAGCGGGCAGAGGAAAGATACAGTATAAAAACGGCAAACGCACCGCAAACGCTGACGAGAAGCGCGGAGATTATCTTCTTTGAAACGTTCGTGCGGAAACGAATCAGGCGCATCGCAGGACGGAGCAGAAGCGACAGCAAAAAGCCGAGAACGAACGGCAAAAGCACGGAAAACAGATATTTGAAAAAAACAAACACGGCGCCGACAGCAACGCCGACGTACAGAATCAAGGTCAGAAGCCTTGCGGGATCTTCTTTCGGTAAACGCATAATCACCTTTAAAAATTCAATTATTATTCATCATTAAAGCACCCCTGCGGTGTATAATAAAAGAAATACCGAAAAGGGGAAAACGTATGCTTTTTGGAAAATACGGGAAAATACAAAACGCTTTGCAGGGAGACGTTGACGGAATACTTCTCACCTCGGAAATATCGCAGTTTTATGCCACGGCATTTGAATTTCAGGACGGATACGTGCTGATAACGAAAGATAAAACGTATCTTTTGTGCGATTTCAGGTATACGGAAGCGGCAAAGGAACACTGCAGGGAAAATATCACCGTCGGCGAAGCCTCAAGACTCGGTGATATACTCGCAGACGAAAATATCGGAACGCTTATGTTCGAGGAAGATTTCCTGACCGTTGCCGACCTTGACAAGCTCACGGAAAAACACAGCTTTGTAAAGTTTGTGAAGTCAAACGGACTTGTCAAAAAGCTCCGTGAGTTCAAAGAAGACGACGAGATAGAATGTACCGTCAAGGCTCAAAGAATTGCCGAAAAATCATTTTCCGAGCTTTTACCGTTTGTCAAAGAGGGAATGACGGAAACAGAGCTTGCCGCGAATCTTGAATTTCTGATGTGTAAAAACGGCTCACAGGGAAAAGCGTTTGAAACGATATTCATAAGCGGAGCGTCAACGTCAAAGCCGCACGGCACACCGCGTAACGTGCCGATAGAAAAAGGTTTTGTGACGGTCGATTTCGGTGCTGTATACAACGGCTACCGATCTGATATGACGAGAACTTTTGTCCTCGGACGTGCAACGTACGAAATGAAAGATATTTACAATACCGTTTTAAAAGCACAGATTTCAGCGCTTGAATATCTTGAAAACGGCGGACGCGACTGCTTTAAGGCGGACAGATGTGCGCGCGGCATAATAAACGAAAAATATAACGGCACGTTCGGCCACAGTCTCGGCCACGGTGTCGGACTGCAAATACACGAAAATCCCCGTCTTTCCCCTGCGTGCAAGGGCGAAAAACTGTCAAGCGGTCACATTGTCACGGTTGAACCGGGGATATATATTCCCACTTGTATGGGTGTCCGCATCGAAGATATGGTAGTAGTATACGGCACAGAAGTGCGAAATATTACGAAGTGTCCCAAGGAACTGATTGAAATTTGTTAATATTTTGAGTATTTTTTTAAAATATTACTGTATCATCTTGAAAACTTACCAATGGTGATATATAATAGTTGCGTATAAAATATAATAATTATTTTGGAGGTACATATACTATGTTGATGGCAGGCGATTTCAGAAACGGCAAGACCTTTGAACTTGACGGCAACGTAATGCAGGTTATTGAATTCCAGCACGTTAAGCCCGGAAAAGGTGCCGCTTTCGTTCGTACAAAAATGAAAAACGTAATTACGGGTGCGGTAATTGAAAGATCTTTCTCTCCCACAGATAAATTTGAGGAAGCTATCGTTGAAAGAAAGGATATGCAGTATTCTTACAACGACGGTGACATCTATTACTTTATGGATCTTGAAACCTATGATATGCTTCCCCTGAACTCCGACAAGCTCGGCGACAACTTCAAGTTCGTTAAGGAAGAAATGAT
>JAZKZC010000093.1:0-6499 GCA_045612465.1 Eubacteriales bacterium | reverse complement strand
GAAAAAAGTCACTTTTGTCTACCGACAAAGGTGACTTTTTTCAATGATATCCGTTTCTTGCGGAACGGGTGATATATCTTCGAAAAGGAAATTACAAGGAGTCGTTATTTATGAACACTAAACTATTTATAAGTGCTATAACAAAATTTTTGCTCGGATTTATTTTAGTTGCGCTACTAATATTTTTACCTGCAGGAACAATCCACTTTTCAAATGGTTGGTTGTTTATCGGTATTTTATTTATACCGATGTTTTTTGCAGGCATTGTAATGATGATAAAATCGCCTGAACTCTTGAAAAAGCGTCTTGATGTGAAGGAAAAACAGTCTGAACAAGGCATCATTGTTAAATTAAGCGGTTTAATGTTTATGGCGGGATTTATTATAGCAGGACTTGGATACCGATTTAGTTGGTATATTCTTCCGAATTGCGTTGTTATAACAGCATCAGTAATATTCATTGTATCATATATCATATATGCCGAGGTACTTCGTGAAAACGCATATCTGAGCCGTACTGTTGAGGTTCAGGAAAATCAAAAAGTCATCGATACAGGACTTTACGGAATTGTCCGTCACCCGATGTATTTTGCAACCGTGCTGTTGTTTCTTTCGATTCCGCTTATTTTGGGCTCACTTTACTCGTTTTTCATTTTTCTTATTTATCCTGTAATAATTGCGCACCGCATCAAATACGAAGAAGAATTTTTGGAAAAAGAGCTTGACAGCTATACGGAATATAAAAAGAAAGTAAAATACCGTATGATACCATTCATTTGGTAACTCCAAAATCCAGAAATAGCAAACATCCCCGACAAAATCTGTCGGGGATGTTTTATTCATATGTATTAATAACCTAAATCCTCATTGACTATAATTACCGTTATTCTTCCCTTTCTTCTTTGTTTGGAGGTTATAACATAATTACAGCATATTCTGCTATCGGTATCGCAACCGTCAAAATCCGTGCTGTAGGCGCACATACACTCGCATTTTGTATTACAATACGTTGTACAGTTAAGACGAGCGCAGTTCTTAGGCGCGGCAACTGTTTTGACGCGCTTGACCGCTTCGTTTATATCTTTTACTATCTTGTTTTTTCCTGCAACAATTATAACGTTTTCAGGACCGTAAACAAGTGCCGCTACGCGGTTACTGTTACCGTCAACATTGTAAAGCAAACCGTCTTCAGTGAGGGCGTTCGTGCTCATAAGATAGTAGTCGGCAAAGAACGATTTTCTGAAAATCTCCTCAATCTTATCTCGCGAAAGACCGTCAGCACCTCTGTCAAGGAAATTGTAATTCCCTTTTCTGAGCATATCAATGGCGCCTATTTCCGACAGCGTAACCGATCCGCCATTCGATACAACGGCACCTTCGGGAATAGTTTTCTTTATATATTCAAGCGCATCACTTGCAGTTTCGACTGCAAGTGCGTTCATATTGTTGCGCTCAAGGTTCTTTATAATATTTTCAAACATATCAGCCTACAATAAACTTGTGGTATACTTTCTTACCTTTTCTTACGATAAGTCCGTCACCAATCTCCGTTTTTGAAAGCTTCTTCGAAAGGTCTGTAATCTTTTCATCGTTTACAGTAACGCTGCCCTGTGTTACAAGCGTTCTTGCATCGTTTCTTGACTTTGCAATTCCCGACATAACAAGCATCTGAAGAAGTGCTATCTCACCGTCTGTAAAGTCAGCATCGGAAAGTGTTGTCGTGGGCATATTTTCAGTATTGCCGTTTCCGCCAAACAAAGCTTTTGCTGCCGCATCAGCTTTGTCGGCCTCATCCTTGCCGTGGATGATAAGTGTAAGCTCATATGCAAGCTTTTCCTTTGCACGGTTGAGCTCACTGCCTTCAAGCTTTTCATACTCTGCAATTTCTTCAAGAGGCATAAAGGTAAGCATCTTCATGCACTTGATAACATCAGCATCACCGATGTTTCTCCAGTACTGATAGAAATCGTAGGGAGATGTCTTTTCAGCATCAAGCCAAACAGCGCCCTTTTCAGTCTTACCCATCTTCTTGCCTTCGCTGTTTGTAAGAAGATTGAACGTTACACCATAAACCTCGTCGCCCGTCATCTTTCTGATAAGCTCAACACCGCCGATAATGTTTGACCACTGGTCGTCACCGCCAAGCTCCATTTTTACGCCGTAATCCTTATACAGCTTGTAAAAATCGTAGCTCTGCATAAGCATATAGTTGAATTCAAGGAACGTAAGACCGCCCTTTTCGAGTCTCGCCTTGTAACATTCAGCCGCAAGCATTCTGTTAATGTTGAAGTGTTTACCGATATCTCTTATGAAATCAACGTAGTTAAGCTGTAAAAGCCAATCTGCATTGTCAACGAACAAGGCCTTGCCGTCGGATATATCGATGAATTTAGCCATCTGCTCCTTGAAACGGTCAACGTTGTACTGTATCGTTTCTCTCGTCATCATCTTACGCATATCGTTTTTGCCCGACGGGTCACCGATCATTGCAGTACCGCCGCCGAATATAACGACAGGTCTGTGACCTGCGCGCTGCATATGCGCCATTATCTTCATCTGTATGAAGTGACCGATATGAAGCGAATCTGCTGTGGGGTCGAAGCCAATATAAAAGGAAATTTTTTCTTTTTCAAACAATTCCTTTACCGCTTCCTCATTTGTTATTTGAGCGAGCATGCCTCTGTCTTTAAATTCCTGTAACAGTCCCATTTTTCTTACCGTTTTCTATCATTTCACGCGCGGCTGACATAACGCTTTCGGAAATCGTTACACCGCCCATGATTCGTGATAGCTCTTTTATCCTTTCTTCGTTTGATAATAAGGTTATTTTTGTTTCAGTTCTTTCGTTTACTGTTTCTTTATATATTCTATAATGATTATCTGCCACAGCCGCTATCTGCGCCGAGTGGGTTATACAGATGACCTGGCAGCTTCGTGATGAATTTTTCAGCTTTATGCCTATTTTTTCACACGTACCGCCCGAAATACCCGTATCTATTTCATCATATATTATCGTGTCAATATTATTTTTTTGTCTGAAAACAGACCGCATTGCAAGCATTATACGTGACAACTCACCGCCGGAGGCAATCTTATTGACAGGTCTTGCATCTTCGCCTTTATTTGCGGAGATCAGGAAATCCACGGTATCTACACCCGTTTCGTCATATTCACCCTTGTCATCTACCGAAATTATAAAGCGTAATTGACCCATATCAAGATCTGCAAGCTCATCACATATCAGCTTTTGTAATACTGCCGCGCCGTCTTTTCTCTTTTGGGAAAGAACAGCGGCATTATTTTTGCATTTTTCAGACAAAATAACAAGACGTTCTTTTGATTCTTTGAGTAGAATTTCGGAGTTATCAAGCGCCGAAAGCTCAGCAAGTGATTCATCCTTTAATTTTATAAGTTCGTCAGCATCAACGCCGTATTTACGCTTCAGAGATGTTATTTTATCAAGTCTTGACTCGATTCTGTCAAGCGCCTCGCCGGGATCTTCATCGATTCCCGAAAGGAGCGCTCTTGCACCTTCAACAATATCTTCCAACTCATACGTAAATTCAAGGAGTTTTCTGGCATTTTCCGAATATTTTTCGTCGTTTGTCGTTTCCGCCAACGCTTCAAGACTCTCTGCGGCTCTGGTCATAAGGTCACCGGCAGACATACCGCTCGAATTTTTATAAAGTGCCTTTGAAATGAGTTTTATGTGTTTTGTCAAATGTTCGATATTTTTGATTTTCAAACGCTGTTCCGTAAGCTCATCTTCTTCGCCCGGCTTCAATTTCAAAGAATCTATTTCCTTGATCCGCATTTTCAAAAGCTCAACACGTTCGCTTTTGTCTTTGGCTGATTTTGAGATCGATTTATATGTGCTTCGCTCTTTTTTATACTCCTCATACGAAAGCTTATACGCTTCGTATTCCTTTGAACAATCGGAAAAACCGTCAATATAATCAAGATAATTTTTCTGTTCTAACAAACGGTACGAGGAATGTTGTCCGTGAAGTGTAAGCAAAACCGCGGAAATATCTTTCAGCACATAAAGCGGAGATGTTTTTCCGTTTATTTTTACAGTTGTTTTACCGTCTGAAGCTATATTTCTTGTAATATAAATCTCGCCGTCACAAATCGGCAAACCGTACTCTGTAAGTACGTTTTCCGCATATTCGGGCACGTTTTGGAAAAGAGCTGATACAGTTGCATCACTCTCACCCGTACGTATCATATCCTTTTGTGCTTTTTCACCGCATAATAAATTGATGGAATTTATTATAATCGACTTTCCGGCACCCGTTTCGCCTGTGAAAACCGTAAAACCGCTGTTAAAATCAATATCAAGATTTTTGATAACAGCTATGTTTTCAATGTGAAGATTGGCAAGCAAGCCGTCACCCCCTGATAAATTTAAGGCCTTGACAATATACCGTTCAATGCCTCAACAACATTTTTGACGTCTTCAGGCTCTTTTACTGCGATAAATATCGTATCATCTCCTGCGATGGTACCGACAACATGCGGCCACTGCATATGATCTATTGCCGCACAAGCCGCATTCGCCATACCTGAAATGGTTTTGACAACGACGATAGAATGTGCCATTTCACAGCTTACCACGGTTTCGCGCAGTATAAAACCGTATTTTCCCATCGGCTTCTCGTCATCATTTGACGATATTGTATACTTATATACTCCGTTTTCGTCTGCCGATTTTGTGAGCTTGAGTTCTCTGATATCGCGTGATACCGTTGCCTGAGTCACTTCAAAGCCTGCGATACGCAAAAGCTCTGACAGATCATCCTGTGTTTCAATATCCTGATTGGATATGAGCTCCAAAATCTTCATATGACGTCTTTTTTTGACGATATTTCCCTGTTCCATATAAATTACAGATCCTTATTTGTTTTTTTAAACAGCGCAAGATATTCAACGTTGCCGTCACCGCCTTTTATCGGTGATATAATACAGTCTATAAATTCTAAATTATTAAGCTTCGCCGAAGAAATTACCCTGTCTTTTGCCGAAGCGCGTGCTTTTTCATCTTTGACGATTCCACCTTTGGAAACGTTTTGCTTTCCAACCTCAAACTGAGGCTTTATAAGAGTGATGAAATACCCGCCGACCTTCAGCAATGCATTAACGGATGTATGTATGAGCGTCTGAGAAATAAACGAAACGTCCATAACACAAACATCACACGCCCGGGGGAGGTCATCTGCCTGCAGATACCGTGCATTCACGTTTTCCATACTTACAACGCGTGCATCTGTTTTCAGTTTATCATCAAGCTGATTACTTCCTGAATCTATCGCGTACACCATTTCAGCACCGTTTTGTAAAAGACAATCGGTAAAACCTCCTGTTGACGCGCCTATATCAACACACACACAGCCTGCAACGTCGATACTGAAATGATTAATTGCCGCTTCAAGCTTATCACCGCCGCGGCTGACATACTTGAACGGATTTGTAACCTCAAGGATAGTACCGCTTGCAACGTCATACGACGGCTTATCAATTACAGTATCACCGCACTTAACACAGTGTGCTTTAATAAGTTTTCTTGCTTCCTCGCGGCTTTTACAGTAACCGTTTTGGAATAAATATACATCAATTCGCATCGAAAATTTTACTTACGATTCTCTCGATAAAAGGAAATCGGCAAGCTCAATCAGATGTTCTGAATTCTTGTATCCTGCGACTGCCGATTTGGCATCGCTTGTAAGTTTTTTTGCAATTTCTCTTGCTTCATCGACGGTGTGAATAGTCGTGAACGTTGTTTTACCGTTTTCGCTGTCGCTTCCGATTGGCTTTCCGAGTATCTTTTCATCTCCGCAAACATCAAGTATGTCGTCCGTTATCTGGAAAGATACACCGATTCCGTCCGCATATTTTTCAGCATCAGCGTAAAGCGATGATTCGACTGACGTCGTATTTTCAGCCGCATAAAGACCGAAAATGCACGCGCACTTTATAAGACAGCCTGTTTTAAGACGGTTCATTTTGTAAAGCTTTTCAGCAGTCAATGGTGTTTTTTCACCGAGCATATCCATAACCTGACCGCCTATCATACCGTAAATTCCCGCATTGTACGAAAGTGCTTTTATAGCTTTTATTTTCACACTATCGGAAAGACCTGATGAAGAAATAAGCTCAAACGCGTAAGTCAGAAGCGCATCACCCGCAAGAGTTGCAACGTCTTCCCCGTATACCTTATGGTTCGTAGGCTTTCCGCGTCTTAAATCATCATCGTCCATACAAGGCAGATCATCGTGAATGAGCGAATACGTATGGATAAGTTCAAGCGCTGTGGCAAGCAGAAGCGCGTCTTCGTCGCGTCCGCCGCACATACGGCAAAATTCAAGTGTAAGTGTGGGGCGGATGCGTTTTCCGCCGCTTTCCGCGCTGTAGCGTACAGCATCGAAAATCACCTTGAAATCTTCGTCAGCTTTGGGCAAAGCAGCTGAAATATAATTATCTGCAAGAGTGGCATTCTCTTT